>JAGQRB010000327.1 GCA_020425925.1 Planctomycetota bacterium | reverse complement strand
CGCCGACGAGCCGGTGATCCTGCACCGCGAGGACGACCGCCTGCGGGGTGCCGTGCTCGGCGACCTCGATCCGACGCGGCCGGGGCGCGAGGCCGTGACGGCGGGCTACACCCACCGGCTGACCGTGCTCGCCTCGGCGCCCGGCGGCTGGCACCCGGTGTTCGTGCACCAGGACAGCGACACCCTGCACCACGTCGCCAAGGGCGAGTTCGACGGCGATCCGGCGACGGCCGAGATCGTCGCCGTGGGTTTCTCCGGCAATGTCACCGTGTTGCGGCTCGCCGGTCGGCCGCGCTGACCGCGCCCTGTTGTTACGGGGTGGGAACCGCGCGGCCGGCACCGCGCTCCCGAGCGACCTTCGTCGGCGGATCCACCGCACGGCACGGACCTTGAACATGCCGCTCATGGCCCGATTCGTGACCCTCGCTTTGTCCGCCTGCTCGCTGCCGATCGCCACCCTGAGCGCGCAGGCCCCTTTCGGTTCGACGCGTCACCTCGCGGTGCCGCCGTTCCTCGCCGGCTACAACGTCTGCTGCGGCGACGTCGACGGCGACGGCGACGTCGACCTGATCGCCGGCAATGACCACGCCGACAACCAGCTACTGCTCAACGACGGCCGCGGTCTGTTCGTCGACGCAACCGCCGGTCGCCTGACGACGCCGGCGCCGCAGGGCAACAACCCGTTCGGCAACGCGACCTATGCCGTCGACCTCGCCGACATCGACGGTGACGGCGACCTCGACCTGCTGCTGGTCAACGACCACAACCTGCCGAACCGCGTGCACGTCAACAACGGCGCCGGCGTGTTCGTCGACGTGTCGTCGGTCGCGCTGCCGCCGAACGGCGACTGGAGCGTCGACCAGGTCGTCGCCGACTTCGACGGTGACGGCGACGTCGACTGGTTCGTGCAGAACGCGGGATCGCCCCGGCTCTACCTCAACAACGGCGCCGGCGTCTTCGCCGACGTCTCGCTCACCAACCTGCCGACCAACGTCAATACCCTCTCGACCTGGATGACCGGCTGCAGCGCGTTCGATCTCGAGGGCGACGGCGATCTCGATCTACTGGTTCCCGTCAACATCGGAACGACGGTGGTCCTCGTCAACCAGGGCAACGCGGTGTTCGCGCCCGCGCCGGTGGGCATGCTGCCCGCGAGCACGGGGTGGGCGTACGCGGCCGACTTCGATCGCGATGGCCTGGTCGATGTCTTCCTCACCAACGGCACCCGCTATCACCGCAACCTCGGCAATCTCACGTTCGCTCCGGCGGTAGCCCTGCCGGCGGCAACTAGCTTCGCGCTCGACTTCGACGAGGATGGCGATGTCGATCTGCTCGCTCCGCGCCGGATTCTCGAGAACGACGGCACCGGAGCGTTGACGCTGCGCCAGGGCATTTCCGGGCTGCAGTTCCAGAGCGACATCTTCTGCGTCGCGGACTTCGACGGCGACGGCGATCGCGACATCGCGTCGCCGAGCTGGATCACCGCCAACCTGCTGCGGCAGATCGACACCGAGCTGCCGCCGACCATCGGGCAGACCTACACCATCGACCACCACTGCCCGACGGACTCGCCGCTCGTCGTGCTGATCACCGGCGTCAGCCTCGCGTCGGCGCAGATCCCGGTCGCCGGGCTCGGCACGCTGCGCCTCGATCCGACGCAGGCGGCGACGCTGCCGCCGCGCTTCGTCACCGGCGGTTTCGCCCAGACGTCGTTCACGGTGCCGAACTCACCCGGCCTGATCGGCCTCGAACTCGACTACCAGAGCCTCGTCGTCGACTCGCTGCGGCCGGCCGTGCTCGGCAACGCGATCCGGGACTTCGTTCAATAGACCGGGCACGAACGTTGCACGCGTGCCGGCACCATGAGGACGCTTCCATGTCGACTGCCGTGAACACCGGGCACGTTCTGCTCGTCGAGGACGAGCCGCTGATCGCGGTCACCCTGACCGACGATCTCGCCGCCGCCGGCTACGGCGTGCGGCACACCGCCGATGGCACCGAAGCGCTCCGCCTGCTGGCACAGGATCGCTTCGACGCCGTCGTCACCGATCTGCGGTTGCCGGGAGCCAGCGGCGTCGAGGTCGCGCGCGCCGCGAGCCGCTCGCGCACCAGCGTGCTCGTGATCACGGCCCATGCCGCCGGCCGTGGCGACGATCTGCACCAGCTCGGCGCGGCCGTTCTCCAGAAGCCGTTCGCCAACCGCGTCGTGCTCGACTGGCTACGCGCAGCGCCCGTGCTGTCGTAGTCGCCTGGTGACGCGTGTCGCAGCCCCGCGACGCGACACGTCGGGTTCAGGTCAGCACGTCGAGCTGCGCCAGGTGCCGGAAGTGCTCGTCGCGCGAGTAGAGCGTCAGGCGGTGCTCGGCAACCAGTGCCGCGATCCAGAGATCGTTCGTCGGGATCGGGGTGCCCTGCTCGCGTAGCTGCCGGAACAGGTCGGAGTAGTGCACCGTCGTGGCTTCCGTCGGAAAGACGATGTGAACGGTCGGCATCGCCAGAAACCGCTGCAGCGCGCGTTCGTTGATCCGCGTCTGCGTGCCGAGGCGGAACCCGGCGCGAAGCTCGGCGAGCACGACGAACGGCATGTGGAGCGACTGGGCACGGCTCAGGATCTCCACGACCCGCGAATCGCCGCGGCAGAGGTCGACGTAGCGGTTGGTGTCGATTGCGAGCCGCATGGTCCTCGCGGTTCAGCGCCAGAGATCCGGGTCGACGCGGCGTTGTTCCTCGAGCGCGGCAAGCATGTCCGCGTCCTCGACCCAGCTGCCCGCGATGTCGGACAGGTCGCGGACCGGTGGCGACTCGCCATCGAGCAGGCCGAACGCCCGCATCAGGCCGTCGATCGCAACCTCGTTCAGACTCTTGTGTTCGAGTCGAGCTCGCTCGCGGATCGCGCGATCGAGGTGGGCCGGCAGGTTCCGCAGCGTGTACTGCATGCACGGAATGTAGGCGCTGCCTGCGCCTCGCGCAAGCAGCGGCGCAGAGCCGTTTGGCTGCAGAGTGCTACTTCGCCCCGAACAGCCGCGCGTCGTCGGGGCCGAGCCGGTCGGCTGGCCGCACGCCCTTGCCGACGCGCTTCGTGAGTGTGTCACCGAGGTCCGCGCGGGCAGCCTCGGCGGCCGCAAGCAGCCGCGCGACGACGTCGGGATGGTCCTGCTGCACGTCGGTCGTCTCGCCGGGGTCGTTCTCGAGGTCGAACAGGCTCTGTCCGATCTCGGCCTGCTCGTAGTTCGCCGGCGTCCCGTCCATACCGCCCGGCCGGCCGGCGAGCGTGCGGTAGTGGTGCGGCAGGTGCAGCTTGAAGCGGCGATCGCGCACTGCCTGCAGCTGGCCGCCGGCGTAGTAGCACCAGAACGCCGCGTGCGGCGAGCGCGCGTCTTCCGCACCGAACATCAGCGGTGTGATGTCGCAGCCGTCGATCGTGTGCGCCGGGTCCGTCGCGTTCGGCAGCTTGGCACCGATGAGGCGCGCGACGGTCGGCACGACGTCGATGGTCGAGCAGAGTTCGCCGCAGGTCGTGCCGGCCGGGATGCGTCCGGGCCAACGCATGATCGTCGGCTCGCGGATGCCGCCTTCGAACATCGTGCCCTTGCCCTCGCGGAACGGTCCGGCCGAGCCCGCGTGGTTGCCGTAGCTGAGCCACGGGCCGTTGTCGGCGGTGAAGATCACCAGCGTGTCGTCCGCGATCTCGTGGCGGTCGAGCGCGCCGAGGATCTCGCCGACCGACCAGTCGACCTCCATGACGACGTCACCGAACAGTCCCGCGCCGCTCTTGCCGGCGAACTTGTCGGAGACGAACAGCGGCACGTGCACCATGCTGTGCGGCACGTAGAGCAGGAACGGCTCGTCGGCGTGTTCGTCGATGAACGCGACGGCGTGTTCGGTGTACCAGGTCGTCAGCATCTTCTGGTCGTCGCCGGTCACCTCGGCCTTGGCGATCGCGTCGCCCGCGATCAGCGGCAGGTCGGGATAGCCCTGCTTGCGCCGTTCGGCTGCGGTCGGCAGGTGCGCGTAGGCCGGGTGCAGCGGCCACATGTCGTTGCTGTAAGGCAGGCCGAAGTAGTCGTCGAAGCCGTGCTGCAACGGCAGGAACTTCGGGTTGTGGCCGAGGTGCCACTTGCCGTAGCACGCGGTCGCGTAGCCCTTCTGCTTGCAGAGTTCGGCGAGCGTCGTCTCGCCCGCGGCGATGCCGTGCTCGGCGCGCGGCCCGAGCGCGCCCGAGATGCCGACACGTCGGTTGTAGCAGCCCGTGAGCAGGGCGGCGCGCGACGCCGAGCAGACCGCGCTCGGCACCAGGAAGTCGGTGAAACGGCGGCCTTCGCGCGCGAGCCGGTCGAGGTTCGGGGTCGCGACCTTCGAACCGAACGGCGCGATGTCGGCGTAGCCGAGGTCGTCGATGAAGATCAGGACGATGTTCGGGGTACCGGCGCGGTCCTTGGAGGCGTCCTGGCCTGCGAGCGAGCCGGCGGCGAGCGCGAGAGAGGCGGCGAGGGCGGTGCAGCGCATGGTCGGCGGATGATAGGCGGTGGACAGTCCGGGGATTCGCCTTCATCGCTCTCTCCCCAGCAGATTCCCCAATGCCACCCTTCTCTCCCCCGCGCTGCGGTTTCTCGGTGTCGCGCAGCAACTTGGCAGCTAGCTTTCTCGACGATGCGTCTGAGCACCCTGCTGATCTCGACCCTGCGCGACGATCCGGCCGATGCCGAGATCCCGAGCCACAAGCTGCTAGCGCGCGCCGGCTTCATCGTGAAGATCGCCGCCGGCGTCTACACCTACTCGCCGCTGATGTGGCGCGTGGTGCGCAAGTTCGCCCAGATCGTGCGCGAGGAGCTCGATCGCGAGGGCGCCAACGAGGTCATGCTGCCGATCATCCAGCCGCGCGAGCTCTGGGTGTCGAGCGGCCGCTGGGACCGCTACGTGACCGATGGGATCATGTTCACGCTGAAGGACCGCAAGGGCAGCGAGATGTGTCTCGGCCCGACCCACGAAGAGGTGATGACCACCTTCGTCGACGCTCAGGTCAACAGCTACAAGCAGATGCCGGTCAACTGCTACCAGATCCAGGACAAGTTCCGCGACGAGATCCGGCCGCGGTTCGGGCTGATGCGCGGGCGCGAGTTCATCATGATGGACGCGTACTCGTTCGACGCCGACGACGCCGGGCTCGACGTCGCCTACCAGAAGATGCGCAACGCCTACTGCCGCATCTTCGAGCGCGCCGGCCTCGACTACACGATCGTGCAGGCCGATTCGGGCGCGATCGGCGGTGCCGGCAGCGAGGAGTTCATGGTCATCGCCGATACCGGCGAGGACGCGATCCTGTTCTGCAAGTCGAGCGGCTACGCCGCGAACGTCGAGAAGGCGACGAGCCGTCTGCCCGAGGCGCCGGACGGCGGCGAGGTGCGTGCGATGAGCAAGCACGAGACGCCCGGCGTCAAGACCGTGGCGCAGCTCGAGCAGTTCTTCGACGGCTGGGTCGCCGGGCGGATGGCCAAGACGGTGCTCTACCACGCGACCTGGCGCGATCGCGAGGCGGTGGTCGCGGCGATGATGCGCGGCGATCTCGAGATCAACGAGGTCAAGCTCGTCAACGCGCTCGATGCGCTGTCGGTGCGGCTCGCGACCGACGAGGAGATCCTGAAGGCGACCGGTGCGG
The DNA here is from genome assembly GCA_020425925.1 of Planctomycetota bacterium. Classification (GTDB taxonomy): domain Bacteria; phylum Planctomycetota; class UBA1135; order UBA1135; family UBA2386; genus JAGQRA01. The sequence goes on along the minus strand of JAGQRB010000327.1, from coordinate 6,361 downwards.
AGACCGGCTTCGCCGGACCGGTCAACCTGAAGGACGACGTGCAGCTGCTCGCCGACCTGTCGCTGCAGGGCCGCACCAACCTGCTGACCGGCTGCAACGAGACCGGCTACCACTGCCTCGACGTCAACCTCGGCCGCGACTGCCGCACGCCCGAGTTCCACGACCTGCGGTTGGCGCGCGCCGGCGAGGGCTGCCCGATCTCGGGTGCACCGCTCGAACAGGCACGCGGCATCGAGGTTGGCCACATCTTCAAGCTCGGCACCAAGTACAGCTCGGCGATGGGGGCGACGTTCATGGCCAAGGAAGGCAAACCGGCGCCGTTCGTCATGGGCTGCTACGGCATCGGTGTGTCGCGCACGCCGGCGTCGGCGGTCGAGCAGCACTTCGACGACAAGGGCATGGTCTGGCCGGTGCCGATCGCGCCGTTCGAGTGCGTCGTCGCGATGCTCGATCCCAAGCGCGACGAGCAGAAGGTGCTGGCGGACCGGCTCTACGCCGAGCTGGCCGAAGCCGGCGTCGACGTCTGCCTCGACGATCGCGCGATGAGTCCGGGCGCGAAGTTCAAGGACCACGAGCTCATCGGGCTGCCGGTGCAGGTGTTCGTCGGCCGCAAGGCCGCCGAGGGCGAGGTCGAGCTGCTGGCGCGCAAGGGCATGCAGAAGAGCGAGTGCGCCGCCGACGACGTGCGGGCGAAGGTGCTCGCGCTGCTGGGTCGCTGAAGCGGTCAGGCGCCGGTCGCGACCGAACGCAGCATCGCGATGCCGCGCGCGACGAGGTCGCCCAGAGGCGCGGCCGTGCCGTACGACTTCGCGAGCACCGACAGGCCCTGCATCCAGACCAGCACCGCGTGCGCCGCGGTGCGCGCGTCGGTCGCCGCGGGCAGCTCGCCGACCGCGACCGCCTCGCGCACGGTCTCCTCGAACACCGCGAGCAGGCGATCGAACACCGCGGCGGCGGCGGCGCGCGCGGCGTCATCGCGGGTGCCGAGCTCGCTGACGAGGTTGCCGATCGGACAGCCGCGGAAGCGCCCGTCCTGCTCGAGCTGGCCGCGGGCGGTGTTGCCGAGCCAGCCGAAGAAGCGCTCGAAGCGCTGGAGCGGCGGCACGTCGGGCGCGAACGGGCCCTGTCGCAGCCGCGCGTCGAGATCGGTGGCGTGCCGTTCGAGGACCGCGAGCAGCAGGGCCTGCTTGCTCGGGAAGAAGTGGAAGAAGCTGCCCTTGTGCACGCCGGCGCGCCGGCAGAGCTCGGCGGTGCCGACGCCGTCGAAGCTGCTCTCGTGCCACGCGTCGCGCGCGGCGTGCAGGATGCGGTCGCGGGTCGATTCGGCGGGCTTGTCGGTGGGGTTGGTCGGGTTCTCGGCCAAGGCGGTCGATTCTGAACCCCCTTGACCGTCTGGTCAAGCGCCGCTACCTTTCGCGGCGGCTACTAGACCGAGCGGTCAACTAATGAACCAAACCTCTTCTGCAGCGGCCGTTCCGACGGCCCGTTCCCTCGTCCTCGTCCCGGCGCTGATCACGCTCGCGGTGACCGTCCTTCGCCTCGCGCTCGAGCTCGGCCACGCCCCGGCCTGGCTTGCGAACTCCGATGTCGGCGGCCCCGGGTCGCTGATCGGTGTCGCCTGGCTGCCGTTCGTGTTCGGCCCGTGGTTCGCGCTGCGTATCCAGCGCGCGGCGCCCGGCGGGCCGCTGTGGCGGCCGTTGATCAAGACGCTGCTGCTCTACGGCTTCGCGGCCCGACTGCCGGTCGTGCTGCTGACGATTCCGGCGCTGTTCGGCGGCTGGGACACGCACTACGAGAAGTTCCCGTTCGAGGCCTCGGATGTCGCCAAGCTCGGCGCGACCGTCGCCGCGCAGCTCGGCTTCTGGGGCGTGGTGTGGACGCTCGCCACCGGCCTGCTCGCGGCGCGCGTCGTGCTGTGGCTGCGGCCGCGGCCGAGCGCGAGCTTCGCGTGATCGGAGTGATTACACCGTTCGCGGAATAGCCCGCGTTCGCCCTGCGTCCGAGCGCGGCGATGAAACCACTGCTCGCGCGGCGCCGCTCGTGTCTCGGACCGGGTGGCTTCACCCTGATCGAAGTCATGGTCGTGATCGTGATCCTCGGCCTGCTCGCGGCGCTGATCGTGCCGAACGTCGTGCAGAGCGGTGACAAGGCGCAGCGCGAGAAGGCCAGGTTCGACTGCAAGCAGATCGCCAGCGCCGCGCGGCTCTACTTCGCCGAACGCGGCCGCGTGCCGACGCTCGACGATCTCACCGATCGCGCCGCGGGCACCGCGTACCTCGAAGAGATCTCCGACGATCCGTGGGGCGGCGTCTACGAGATCGTCGCCGACGGCATGCCGCCGGAGTTCGAGGTGCGCAGTTCGGGCCGCAACCAGGTCGCGGGTGACGAGGACGACGTGTCGTCGAAATCGGTGAAGGGGTAGCGGCCGCGTCACTACTGGATCCCCGGTTCACCGGACGGAATCGCGATCGCGGCAACGACCGCGTCCAGGCCGTTCGGTCCACCTGCCATGGCGGCGTATCGCGACGCCGACTCATCGCCTCCCAGGAAGACCAGCGCATCCCGGCCCGAAGCGCAGCATCCGCCACCCGGAGGACGTAGCCGAAGGGGATGTCGGCAGCCGGGTTGATCACCAGCGCGGCGTCGTCTGACGACTTGAAACCCGACTCCGTGCTGGCGCGCAAGCGGCAGTACACATCGGATGGATCCGACCCTCGCACTTGTCGTGCGATGGTCACGATCTCCTCGCGCGTGAGGCTGCGGTCGACCTCGAGGAGCAGATTCAGGGCGCTGTCTTCCCATGGTTCCTGCCGTGGTCGGGTCGCCGCTCGCTCGTGGAGCAGGGCGGCCAACGCCTCGAGGTCGAGGCAAGTTCCGTCGCGCATGAGCCGGCCGTCGGCGTGCACCGCGAGGGTGATCGTGCCGCCGCGGGGCGGAAGGTCCCCGATGGTGCCGATTCTCGGCAGGTCCACCGTCGACCGTGAAACGCATGCGCCGAGCACGGACAAGAACGCAAGCGCACGCGAGAGCCGCAGGGGCAGCACCGTCGGGTGAACGAGCCCGGCGAGCCGGAGTTCATGGGAGGGTTGCTCTCGATTCGAGCTCTCGGGCCGGCGCGGTGGACGGTCACGACTATCCTGATGCGCGACCCACACCCCGACCCGAGGAGTTCGACCGTGCGCCTCCTACCGACGTTGTTCTTCGCCGTGCTGGTTCCGTCGCTCGCGAGCCAGGGCGTCGTGTCACCCGTGCACGTCGGCAACCCGGCCGCCGTGCCCGGGCTCTCCGCGCCGGCCGTGCCCTGGGTCTCGAGCGTCGACGTGCGCTTCGTGCACCTCGCCGGCGATCCGCCGAACGTCTACTACACCACGGCGACCGTGACCGGGCTCTCGGCGGTCGCCGGCGGCGCCGGTGGTCTCGATGTCGCCTGCGGTCGCTACGACGTGCTGACCGACACGTTCGTCCCGAACAACGATGCGGCGGCGCTGAACACGCCCGGCCATGAGCGGGATCTGAGCCTGCATGCGAGCGGTCTGTCGGGCGTCTACATCGACTCGCAGTCCCGGATCGTGCTCGTGTCGCGCGCGACGCTCGCGCAGCCGTGGCAGGTGGTCGGACCGATCGCGCTGCTCTGCCCTTGCGGCAGCGGCAATCCGTTCCGCGCGGCGCTGGCGGACTATCGCGGCCAGCCGCAGCTGATCGTGAACCGCTTCGACACGCTGGTGATGGGGCCGATCGATCTCGCCACCGGAACGATGCTCGGCCCCGACGTCACGATCGTCGCGGGCTCGCTGACGGCGCGGCCGGACTGGCCGGTGCCGATCACGGATCCGAGCGGTGAGATCCTCGGCGTGTCGCACAGCATGGTGTTCGGCGCCGCGGTCGCGGACATCGACCACTACGTCTCGCTCGACCTCGACCCGAACACGCCGCCCCTGCCGCTGCACGACGCCGCGGTCCAGGCCTACGCCGGCGGCGTCGCCGGCGGTCGGTTCGTCGATGGCGAATGGACGTCGGCGACCGGCACCCGGCTCGTCGCGATCGACCGGATCTGGACCACGGGTGGGCGCGCTCCCGTCGGCGGCACGATGGTCGTGCGCGTGTTCTCGCCGCCGACCCCCGGTCCCGAGCTCTACCTCTCGGCACTCGCGGCCAGCACCGGCTTCCTCGCCGTCGGTCAACCGATGCCGCCACTGCTCGGCCTCGTCGGGATCGACCTCGCCAGCGCATGGATCACAACGCCGGCCGTTCACGACAACCGCAACGGCGAGGCTCGGGTCGGTCTGACGGTTCCGAACGCGCCGGCGCTGAGCGGCACCCGGCTGCCGGTCCAGTGCGTCACGCTCGAGGTGACTTCGGGGACGTTCTATCTCGGCAATACGGCGGTCGTCGCGGTCGATTGACCGCGGCGGAGCGGCGCTACTGCTTGGACCACTCGGGCCGCCACTTGTTGCCGTAGGGGAAGTAGCCGTCGCTCAGCTGTCGAGCAGATCCTACCCGGACGCCGGGGCTCGTTGCGCGTCCACGCCTTGCCAGCCCAGGGCGCGACTCACCCGAGCTCTGGGACGTCGCGGTAGCGCACCCAGTCGGCGAGCCCCTCGCGCCAGACCAGCGTGTCGCCGCGGACCTGGCCGCCGCGTCGCAGCTCGCGCAGCTGCGACTGCGCGACCGGGCCGAGCTGCTGGTCCTTCGGCGCGAAGAACCACATCGGCTCGTTCGCGGCCGCTCCGATCGGCGGTGGGGGAGGCGGCGGCGCTGGCGCGATCTCGGGTGGCGCTGCGGTGTCGAGGCCGAGCGCGCGATCGTGCGCGTCGAGGCGGGTGGTGACGGCGCCGTGGCGCTGGTCGGCGACGTGCCGCTCCTTCTTCAGCTGCTCGCGCATCCGCCGCAGCTCGGCGTCGCGCTCGCGCGCACGCTGCTCGTCCCGAAGCAGGTCGGGCAGCACGAGCAGCAGGATCAGTCCGAAGCAGTTGAGGATCAGTCCGACGAAGAACCAGCCGACCGCGCTGCGGCCGCGGTTGGCCGCGAGCACGGCGCAGATGACGGCGAACAGCACGCCGCTGCCGATTTCGACGTTCCAGGAGTCGGCGAGGATCACGGGGCGATGATGGTTGGGTCGGTTCGCGGGATCAACGCGCTGCCCGGATGGCTTCGAGCCACCCGCGGCCGAAACGCATGTCCGGTTCGAGGTAGTGGCCTTCGCTCCACTCGTTGAGCGACGCGATCATCACCAGCGGATCGTCGACCCCGTGTGGCGAGCGGAACGCGAGCGCGCGCTGCAGAGCTTCCCCGAACAGCTCGGGATGCTCTCCCGTTACGACCGGCCACCACGGATATTTGTCGGGCCGCCGATTTCCGAAGTCGGCGCCGCGCGGCGAGGCGTCCCAGCCCGGCGCGACCGCGGGCATGTAGGGCAGGCCGGAGACCGCGGCGAAATGCCGCCACTCGCCGGCGCGGCGCTCGGCGTACTCGCGGTAGTCCTGCTCGAACGGACCCTTCCAGTCCGGCAGCAGCACGTAGTGCGTGACGCTGTCGAAGCCGAGCTGTCGCACGATCGGCAGTGCCGTGAAGTTGGGCTCGATCGCAGCGAGGTGGAGATCGCGATGGCCGTTCGCCCGCAGCCACGCGCGCGCGGCGGCGATCGCGGCCCGGGCGCCGTCGGCTCCGAGCTCCTGCACGAAGAACGTCGAGTCGAAGATCGACAGGTAGCTCCGGCCCTCGACGGTGACGTAGTTGTCGCGGTGGAAGTAGTTCGTCGCGAGCATCGCCACGAACCGCACGAAGTCGTCCACGTCGCTCGGCACCTCGCGCGACGGGTCGAGCACCGGCACGTCGGTGCGTCGCACGGGCAGCACCCGGCGCGGCATGCGGTTGGCCCACATGCACGCGAACGGCGCGGTCCCGCCGACAGCGGACGAGAGGAAGCCGCGGTCGAGGCCCTGTTCGAACACGCGCTTGCCGCGGCACCAGAACACGCCGAACACGAACGCGTCGACGCCGTGTTCGTGCGCCAGCGCGACGCGCGCGCCGAACGCCTGAGGGTCGCGGTCGTCGTACTCGCCGAGCAGCGGCACCTTCGGCTGCGCGTGGCCGGCGAACCGCGGTCGGCACGCGCGCACCAGCTCCCACTCGGTGAAGCCCGGATGGAAGGCCGCGTCCCGCTCCGGGATCGGGTGCCAGCCGGTGTAGACGTAGGCCGCGGTGCGCACGCTGCCATCGTGCCGCCGCGCGCGTCCGCGGACCAGCCGACGAAGTTGCTGTCCCGCGGCGCCGTCCGGCGGACAATGCCCGCCCCGTGGAGCCCCGCGACCTGTTCGAGATCCTGACGCGCGAACACATCGACTCGGTGCGCGCGTTCCTG
>JAGQRB010000326.1 GCA_020425925.1 Planctomycetota bacterium | reverse complement strand
CGCGCTGGTCGCCGACCCGTACCGCAAGCTCGCCGCGGTCGGACTCGCGACGGCGCTGTGGTACTTCCTCAACGCCCAGATCACCCGCGAGGACAACGTCACGCTGAAACTCACGCATGCCGGCATGGCGACCCAGCCGCTGCAGCGGCTGCAGGTCGTGCTCGGCGATGCCGGCGTGGTCGGCACCCGATTCCTCGCCAACGGCGAGAAGTGCGACAGCGTCAAGGTCACGTTCCGCGGCCAGAGCGCCGACGTCGACCGCGTCCGCCGCGACGAGATGCAGCTGCAGGTCGATTTCAGCGGCCGCTACACCGACTGGAGCGCACAGCCCTACGTCGAGTTCGACGCCGACGACGTGCTGCTGCCGAGCCGGCTGCGCGGGCTGGCGATCCGGATGGATCCGCCGCTGATCCGGCTCGAGGTCGACACCCTCGAGACCTACCAGCTGCGGCTGCAGGCCAAGAACCACGTCGAACCGCAGGTCGACGACAGCGAGCTCCAGAACCGCCTGCGCTGGGAGGCCGCGAAGTTCGAGCCCGACAGCCCGACGTTCGCGGGCCCGAGCCGCGCGATCGAACGGCTGAAGCAGGCGATCGCCAACGGCATCAAGCCGTTCCGGGTGACGATCGCGGCCAGCAGCGAACGCGACTTCGTCACGGCCCCGCTGCAGCCGACCTCGGCGGTCGAGGGACTCGACGTCGAGACCATCACGCTGAAGATCCCGGTCGCCCCGAAGACCGAGCGCTTCCTGCTCAAGGTGCCGCTCAAGATCGACGACGAGGCGCTGCCCGCGACCCTGCAGGACAAGTACGTGCTCGGCGACGAGCACGGCAAGCTGCGGGAGGTCTGGATCAACGCCGGCGGCGAGATGCTCAACACGCTGCGCGTCCTGAAGCAACAGCCGGAACAGCTCGACGAATGGGCGCGCAACAACCTGCGCCTGATCGTGCTGCTGACCCCCGCCGATACCGCCGTCACGAACGACAAGTCGCTGGTGCGCGAGGCCACGCTGGTGCTGTTCGGACAGCTGCGCCAGCGCGGCGTCGAGACCTCCGACTACGCGCTCGCCGACGCCGTCTACGTCACCCTGCACCGCCGCCCATGACGACGATCGAACCGGTCCGCTTCGGCACCGACGGCCTGCGCGGCCGGGCCGGGGCCGCCCCGATGGATCCCGAGACACTGCGCCGCGTCGGCGCCGCGCTCGGGGTGCTGCTGCAGCGCTCGGGCGGCGAACAGAAGCGCGTGCTGGTCGGCGACGACGGTCGCGACTCGGCGCCCTGGATCCTCGACGCCCTGGCCCAGGGGCTGGTGGCCGCCGAGGTCGCGATCACCGACGTCGCGCTCTGCACGACCCCGGCACTCGCGTTCCTGACCCGCACGCAGCCGTTCGACGCCGGCATCATGATCAGTGCTTCGCACAACCCCGCGGCCGACAACGGGGTGAAGATCTTCGCCGGTGACGGCCGCAAGCTGTCCGACGAGGACGAGCGCGAGCTCGAGCGCCTCGCGGCCGAGCTGCGGCCCGCCACCCCGAAGACGCCGCGCGTGAAGAGCAACCGCGACCTGCTGCGGCGCTACGACGAGGGCCTGGCGCAGAAGTTCCCCGACCTCGACCTGACCGGACTGCGGGTCGGCGTCGACGCCGCCAACGGTGGCGGCTCGGAGCTCGCACCGAGGATCCTGCGCGCGTTCGGGGCCGAGGTGATCGAGCTCGCGTGCGAGCCCGACGGCTTCAACATCAACGAGGGCGTCGGCGCGCTGCACCCCGAACGGATGGCCGCCGCAGTCGGCGAGCAGGGCTTCGATCTCGGCGTCTGCCTCGATGGTGACGGCGACCGCGGCATCTTCGTCGACGAGCAGGGCACCGTGCGCGACGGCGACGACGTGCTCTGCCTGTTCGGCCTCGGGCTGCACCGCTCCGGTCGGTTGCCCGGCGACGTCGTCGTCGCCACCGTGATGAGCAACCTCGGCCTGCACAAGGCGCTCGGTGCCGCCGGTGTAGGCGCCGAGATCACCCCGGTCGGCGATCGCAACGTGTGGCTCGCGATGCAACGCCTCGGTGCCGCTCTCGGCGGCGAACAGTCCGGCCACGTGCTGTTCCTCGACAACGAGCTCGTCGGCGACGGGCTCTACACCGCGTTGCGGCTGCTCGAACTCAGGAGCGCCGGCGGCGCCGCGCTGTCGCGGCAGTTCGCGGAGTTCCACCGTTTCCCGCAGCGGCTCGTCAACGTGCCGGTGGCGCACAAGCCGGCGCTCGAGGACGTGCCGGCGATCGCCGCGAAGGTGCGCGAGATCGAGGCCGCGCTCGGCGACGACGGTCGATTGTTGCTGCGCTACTCCGGCACCGAACCGAAGTGCCGCGTCATGATCGAGGCCGCCGACGAGGCCGTGACCGTTCGCCTCTGCGACGAGCTCGCGGCCGTCGTCGCAGCCGAGATCGGCACGTGAGCGCGGGCCCGGCACTCGCGCTCTCCGGCAGCAACCCGACCGGCGACGCGCCGTTCTCGGCCTGTCTGCGCATCGGTGACCAACTGCATGCGGCGCGGTCCCGCGTCGGCGAACGCGGCGATCTCGCCCGCCTCGCCGCCGACCTGCTCGCCACCCACGGCATCGCGCCGGCCCAGCTCGGCGAGCTGCTGGTCGACCTCGGTCCCGGCTCGTACACCGGCCTGCGGGTGGCGGTCACGTTCGTCCGCTTCCTGCAGCATTTCGGTGCCGTGTCGGTCCGGGCCTGCGACACGCTGGCGCTGCTGGCGACCGCCGCACCGACGTCCGACCGGCGCCTGCGGCCGCTGCTCGATGCACGCCGCGACCTGTGGCACTGCGGCACGCTGATCGAACGTGCCGGACGCCTCGAGCACGCCGAGGAACCGCGGGCGCTGCCACTGACGACGGTGCTCGCGAGCGCGCGCGAGGGCGACACGTTCGTCGTCGCGCCGGGACTCGCCGACGACGTGATGGCGCGCCTCGCCGCATCGGCGATGGTGCACGTCGCCAACGGGATCACGGCCGAGACGCTGTTCTCGCAGCGGTTGTCACTCGCCGAGCACGGCCCGCACGAACTCGAGCCGCGCTACCTGATGAGCAGCTACGCCGGATAGCGC
>JAGQRB010000325.1 GCA_020425925.1 Planctomycetota bacterium | reverse complement strand
GTCGCGGCCGGCGCCGAACGCGACGCCGAAGCGGCGGCGCACCGCGCCACCGCGGCCGAGCTCGACGCCGCCGTCCAGGCCGTCGGCCGGCTCGAGGCCGAGGTCGCGACAACGGCGGCGCAACTCGGCGAGATGGGGAAGGCGCTGGCGGCGGCGAAGGCGATGGCCGAGGAGCGCGTCGCGGCGGCGCACGAGGCCGACCGCGCTGCGATCGCCGCGATGCCCGAAGGCGTGCGGCTCTGCCTGCGCGCGCTGCACGAGTGCATGCACGCCGAGGGCTACGGCGCGGTGCGATTCCTGCGCGCGCGCGAGCTCGATGGCGACGGCCTGCACGACGTCGAGGTCGTGCACACGCACGCCGACGGTCTGGGCGCCGATCTGATCGTCGCCGGCACGATGACCGCAGCGCTCGACCTCGGTGCGCAGCGGCTGGTGTTCACGTTCTTCGAAGGCACGCGCACCGAGCTCGGCGAACGCGTGCCGCTGCCGGACAACGGCTACGAACTGGTGTTCGAACCGGTCGACGGCCGGCTGCTCGGCGAACGGGTGCCGCAACTGGTGCAGGTCTCCGGCGTGCATCCGAGCGCGCTCGCCGCCGATCGGACGCGGCAGCCGGGCGCGCTCGACGTGGCGACCCGGTTGGCCTGGCTCGAGCGCTTCGACCGGCTGCTCGAGGCCGCCGGCACCGCCGACCGGGTGCGGCTGCAGGAGCTGCGCGGGGTCAAGGACGGCGAGTTCCTCGACGGCTACCTGCTGGCGACCGACGACAAGGGCCATGTCCAGTACGGCGCCACCTGCGCGCGCCTCGCGGTCGAGGTCGATCGGCACGCGAACGTGGTCTCGCTGGTCCTGCGTGATGGCATCTTGCACCGCGGCCTCGCGGAGTCGACGATCACTGCCGACGGCTACCGCATCCTGCTGCCGAAGCTCCGGCCCGAGCGGGCCGCCGAGCTGATGCTCGGCATGGTCGTCGAGAAACAGCGCGGCAAGCCGCCGCACAACAACCAGTGATCGGACGAGCGTGAAGTTCGAGCAGTTCGCCAGCGAGTGGCTGCCGGCGGTCGAGCGTGAGCTCGAGGCGCTGCTGCCCGATTCGGAGCAGGTGCCCGCCGGTCTGCACGCGGCGATGCGGCACGCGATGTTTCCGGGCGGCAAACGGCTGCGGCCGTTGCTCGCGCTGCTCGGTGCCGAGGCGGTCGCCGGCGAGCCCGCCGTCGCGCTGCGCGCGGCCGCCGGGCTCGAGTGCCTGCACACCTACAGTCTGGTGCACGACGACTTGCCTTGCATGGACGACGACGCGCTGCGGCGCGGGCGACCGACCTGCCACGTCGTGTTCGGCGAGGCGATGGCGCTGCTCGCCGGCGACGCGCTGCTGACGCTAGCGTTCGAGGCGGTCAGCACCGCCGGTGGCGCGGCGGTCGCCGAGCTGGCGCGCGCCGCCGGCAGCCGCGGCATGGTCGGCGGCCAGGTCGAGGACCTCGCCGCCACCGGCGGTTCGGGCGACGGCGGGCACACGCTGGCGCGCCTCGAGTGGATCCACGATCACAAGACCGGCGCGCTGATCGTCGCGGCGGTCCTGGTCGGCGCGCACGCGGCCGCGGCGGGGGCGGCGGTGCCGGCGGCGGTGCTCGAGCCGCTGCGTGGCTACGGCGAACGGCTCGGCCGGGCGTTCCAGATCGCCGATGATTGCCTCGATCTCACCGGCAGCGCGGCCGAACTCGGCAAGAACCCGCTCGCCGATGTCGCCCGCGACAAGCT
>JAGQRB010000324.1 GCA_020425925.1 Planctomycetota bacterium | reverse complement strand
TGGACCTACTGGTGGGAATACAACCGGACCGCGTTCCTGGCGCGCCGCGGCGAACCGGTCACCGGCCCGCGCACCGGCAGCGACGACTTCTACCTCGGCGTTCGCTCGGCGCGGGTCGGAGATCGTGACTTCGCCCCGAGCGCGGCCGATCTCGAGCAGCGCGTGTTACCGGCGCTGCGCGCTGCTCTCGAGTCGGGCAGCAGTCGCGACGTCGCCACCGCGTGCATGATCGCGCTCGCGAAGGTCGGTCGCGATCACCGCGAGTTCGCGCTGTTCGACCTGCTGGCGCCCCGGCTCGCGAGCGGCTACCAGGAAGAACGCGAGACGGCGGCGCTCGCGCTCGGTCTCGCCGGGATCGACGGGCCGCGCGAGCTCGGTCTGCTGATCGCGCTCGCGGCCGACGGCGACGCCGGCAGCATCGCCTGCGGCCGCGAGCACGTCGACGACCGGACGCGTGCGTTCGCCGCCTACGGGCTCGGGCTGATGGCGCAGGGTTCCGCTCGCCTGCAGACCCGGTTCCGCATCGCCGCCGCGCTGTGCGATCTCGTCGGGGACCCGCAGACCGATCGCGACGTGGTCGTCGCGGCGATCCACGGCCTCGGCCTGTGTCGTCCGACCACGGCGCGTCCCGGCGAACGTGCCCTGCTCGATGCGGCACTCGCTCGGCTCGAGCAGCGCTTCGTCGGCGGCGGGCGGGCGACCGATGCGATCGCTATCGCGCACTGTCCGACCGCGATCGCGCGGCTGGTCGGGATCGAGGGCGACCGCGCCGAGCACTTCCGGGCGTCGTTCGCGGGGGTGCTCGCGGGCGGGGTCCGGCCGGCGCACTCGGCGCACGATCCGGCGAGGTCGGCGGCGCTGGCGCTCGGCGCGCTGTGTGGACCGACGGCCAGGGATCGGTCTTGCGTCGACGTGCTGTCGGAGACCGTGCACGCTCACCGCGACCATCAGACCCGCTACTTCGCGATCCTGGCACTCGGCCAGATCGGTGGCGCCGACAACCGCGTGACCCTGCTGCGCGAGTTCGACCGCGCCAACGTGCTCGAGCGACCGTGGTGCGCACTGGCGCTCGGCGTGCTCGAGCACGCGCGATTCGCCCGCTGCCGCGCCGAGGGCACGTCGCCGGAGCCGGATCGCCTCGTCGGCGAGACGCTGCTGGCGGCGCACCGCGACAGCCGCAACCCCGACCTGCGGGCGGCGCTCGCGGTCGCGCTCGGGCTCTGCCGCTACACGCCGGCCGCAACCGCGCTGGGCGAGGCGTTGCGCGACTCGCTGCACCGACCGGAACTCGCCGGCTATCACTGCATCGGACTCGCCTTGCTGCGCGACCCGTCGGCGCTGCCGATCCTGCGCGCGGTGCTGGCCGAATCCGAGCGCCGGCCCGAGCTCATGCGTCAGGCTGCGACGGCGCTCGCGCATCTCGGCGACTCCGCGGCCGCGGTTCCGCTGCTCGAGCTGCTGCAGAACGGCGCGCCGAGCGTCACCCGCCTCGCCGCCATCGCGAGTGCCCTCGGCGTCGTCGGCGATCGCCGGGCGATCGGTCCGCTGCTCGAGATCCTGGCCGACGACGGCCGGCCCCGACTCTGCGCCGCGTTCGCCGCCGCCGCCCTCGGCGGCGTCTGCGACAAGGACGACGTGCCGTGGAACGGTCGGATCGCGGCCGGGATCAACTACCGCGCGGCGGTCGACACGCTGGTCGGCGCCGGCTGCGGGATCCTGGACATCCTGTGAGGTGTGGCGCGGCCCTGAGGCGGTCGCGCCTACTTCGCGCCGAAGGTCAGCTCGAGGCCGTGCGACACCACCGGTGCGCCGCCGAGTCCGGCATCGAGGAAGCCGGCCTGCGCGTACATCACCGCGCCGAGGAACGATGGGTCGCCCGGGAGCACGAACGAGACGTACGGATACGGATTCGTGTTCGACACGAACAGTTGCACGATCGTGTCGCTGACGAGCAGGTTGCAGCCCGGTCCGCCGCCGAGCGGTGCCAGCGAGAACGGCAGTGCTCCGCCGATCCACGTCGTGTTGCTGAAGCCCCAGACGAACAGGCCGAGGCCGGGCGGTGCGTCGACGATGTCGATCTCGGCGCGGTCGCCGAGCCACGGGCCGGCCCAGGGTTTCGGTGCGAGCGATGGAATGCCGGCGCTGCCCGGGCAGCCGCTGCCGAACGGGACGATCCGCGCCGGCGAAGTCGGGCCGTATTCGAACGCGCCGATCGAGCCGTAGACGACGGTCACGCCTTGCCTCTCGTCGTAGGACACGCCGTTGCCGCCGCCTGCTGGTGGCGACGCGAGCGGCAGCCGGAGCGTCCACCTGGTCCCGTCCCATTCCCAGGTATCGCCGAGCGGCGTGCCGCCGCCGTTGCCGCCATACAGCACGACGCGGTCCCGGGCCGCGTCGTAGCACAGTCGGTCGTACGATCGCGGCGATGGGCGGAACGGAGGGTTGCGTTGCTCCCAGGCGCCCTCCTTCCAGATCCACATGTCGTCGATCACGACCGGACTGATCGGGCTGCAGTCGGTCTGCCCACCGAAGACGACCACCTCGCCGCGACGTTCGTCGTAGGCCGCGCCGTAGTCGTAGATCGGAGCCGGCAGGCTGCCCCGGTTGCTTCGCGTCCAGGATGTGGTCTGCCATTGCCAGACGTCGTCGGCGAACTCGGTGGGGGACAACCCGGTCAGGCCACCGGCGACCGCGAGGATTCCGGCGGTCGGATTCGCGGCGGTCGCCGCGTCGGCGCGCGCCGAAGGCCCCGCGGCCGGCAGCGCGGTCCAGTCGGCACCGTCCCAGATCCAGGTGTCCGCGAACAGAGTCCCCGAACTGCCGGAGCCGTTCCAGCCGCCGAACACGAGCGCGTAGCCGGTGGCCGGATCGGTTGCCATCTGGTGCGACCGCCGCGCTGGCGGCGCGGTCGTGGCGGGCGTCCGCTGAGTCCAGT
>JAGQRB010000323.1 GCA_020425925.1 Planctomycetota bacterium | reverse complement strand
GCGAACAGGATGCGGTAGAGCCCGAGGTCACCGAGGTGTCTGGCCTCGTGCGCCAGCACGCGCTCGGCGCCACTGCCCGAACCCGCGCCGCTGCCGCGTTCGGCGAGCTCGCGCCAGACCTGCGCCGAGAAGGTGCCGACGAACTCGATGGCGGCGACGAACATCGCGCGCTTGTCGGGCCAGAGCCGGTAGAGCGCGGTTTCGGACAGGCCGCACCGCTCGGCCAACACCGCCGTCGTGGTACGCCGGTAGCCGAGTTCGGCGAACGTGTCGGCGACCGTGCGGATCAATTCGCGCCGGCGTTCCGCGCTGCGGTTCGGGCGGGCCATGGTCGGCATCCTGGCGACCGACCCGCGGACCCGCAAGTCGTCGCCGCAGCCAGCTCACGAATCGTGGTTCGGCAGGGTCCGCGGCGGCTCCGATCCGGCTTCACCGGTCGGCGCCGGCTGCGGCTCGGCGTGCGCCATCGCCGTCGCGCGATGCCCGCGCCGCGCCGACCGCATCTGCGTGATCTCGGCGCCGATCAACAGGATGAGACTCGAATAGAACGTCCAGGTAAGCAGCACGACGAACGAGCCCGCGGCGCCGTACGCCGATCCGACGCTGGCGCGGCCGAGGTACTCACCGATCGCGAACTTGCCGACGCCGAACAGCATCGACGTCAACACGGCGCCGAAAGCGGTGTCGCGCCAGCTCATGTCGACGTCGGGCAACAGCTTGAAGATCAACGCGAAGACCGCCGCGACGGCGAGCAGCGCGATCCCGAAGTTGACGATCTGCCAGACGAAGCCGTCGACCCCGACGAAGGTCCACGACAGCACGGTGGTGATCGCCAGCGAGACCAGCAGCAGGAATGCCGAGCCGGCGACGACGGCGAGCGAGATCGCGCGCACCCGCAGCCAGGACAGCCACGCGCGCTCGGGATGCGGCTCGACGCGCCAGACCACGTTCATCGCGGACTGCAGCTGCGCGAACACGGCGGTTCCGGAGACCAGCAACACGACCGTGCCGACGACGGTCGCGAACCGGCCCTCGTCACGGTCGGCGCTGCGCGTGGACTCCACGATCGCGCGGATCGCGGCCTCGGCCTGGCCGCCGACGAGCCGTCCGATCTCGTCGAGGAAGCGCTCCTGCGCGCCGTTGCCGAGCAGGCCGACGAGGCCGAGCGTCATCACCAGCAGCGGCGCCATCGACAGCGCCGAGTAGTAGGCCAGCGACGCCGCCATCATGACGACACGATCCTGCTCGAGCCGGCGCAGGAACCGGCGCACGAGCCGCCACGCCGCCCGGATCGGCCGCGGCATCGCCATCGTCAGCGACCACCGCGGCGCGCAACGCGCCAGGTCCTCGGGCCGACGGCAGAAGCTGCCGGTGCCACGGCACTCGAATCTGCAAACTGCGCGCACCGAAGGCGATCGGCTGCGGTGCCCGAAGCGCTCACAGCAGCCAGTAGATCAACGCGAAGACGACCACGAAGCCGAGGAGACTGCCGGTCAGGAGCTTGGCTCCGACGCCGGCGACGAGTGCTTTGCCGAGATTGACCATGCCACCGCCGTTGCAACTCCCGCGCCGCGCGGTGTCACCCCGCAGCGGCGCCCATGGTGTCGCCGCGCCGGCCGGCTATGATCGCCGCGAGCGCGCCGGCGGCCCCACCCGGGCCACGGCGCCGAAGGATCGCATGAAGCTCGCCCGCTCGCTCGCCGCCCTGCTCGCGTTCCCCGCGCTCGCGCAGGAGGCGCCCGAATCGCCGTGGCTCACCGACCACGAGCTGGCGCGCTCGCGCGCGCGCAACGAGCGACGCGATCTTCTGATGGTCTTCCTCGGACCGGCGGCGGCCGGCGGCAACGCCGCGATCGAACGCGACGTGCTCGGCTCGAAGGACTTCACCAACGACGCCCTGCAGCGCTTCGTGCTGGCGCGCTTCGACTACCCCGAACCGGCGAGCAAGCTGCCCGACGCGCTGCAGCGCGAGAACGAGCGGCTGCTGCGCAAGTACGAGTCGCCGGAGCTCCCCGTCGTCTGGCTCGAGGACCAGAGCGGCACGGTCTACGCCCGACTCGGCTACGTGCCGGTCGGCGGCAAGCCGTTCCTGGCCATGCTCGACAGCCGCCGCGAGGCCGCGAAGCAGGCGTCGGCGACGCTCGCGCGTGCCGCCGGCCTGAGCGGGATCGCGCGCGCCCAGGCCCTCGCCGAGGGCCTGCGCCATCTCGACGATCACGTCGTCGCGCTGGCGCACTACCGCGAGATGCTCGAGATCATCCAGACCGATGCCGACGGCGCCGCCGGGCTGAAGGCCGAGTTCGACGCGATCGCGCGCGATGCGGCGATGCGGCCGCTGCGCACCCGGATGCAGAGCGAGCTCGAACCGCGGATCGCCGAGCAGGCCTG
>JAGQRB010000322.1 GCA_020425925.1 Planctomycetota bacterium | reverse complement strand
TTCGCTGAGCCGCACCGAGCGGGCGCGGAGTGCGGCGTGCAGCGGCCGGTCGTCGCGCTCGTGTGCCGGCAGGTTGGAACAGGTCGCGAGCGCCAGATGCACGGCCGCAGGATGCCAGAGCGGCGAACGAGTTGCCACCGGCGGCCGGAGGCGTACCATGGCCGACGTGATCGTCCCGCCCGGCATGCAGCTCGTCCTCCAGCACAAGACCGATTTCCTGCGCGAGATCGCCGATCGGCTGCGGGCGGCTGACATCGCGGTCGCGACCGGTCCGCTGCCCGGCACCTCCTGAGGCAGCCGGGCGTGGCTCGCGGTCGCGAGCGACAGAACGCAAGACGCCGTGAGAATCTACCAGCATCACCTCGAGCAGATGGTCCATCGCGAAGGCCTGCCGGTCCGCGACTCGCAAGCGGACTTCGACGCCGAGGAGACCTCGTGCCCGGCGTGCATGAGCACGTTCCGCACCGCCGGTATCACCCGTTGTCCCGAGTGTGGCCTGAACTTTGGCTGAGCCGCGCATCCTACGCACGCTGCTGCTCGCGCTGCTCCTCGGCGGCGCGGCACTGGCACAGGGCGGCTGGGACATCCCCCACCGTGGCGCGATCGTCTACGACCGCAAGACCATCGAGTTCGAGGTCTCGCAGCCGCCGTCGCCGCTGGTCGGCGATCGCCTGATCACGCCGGCCGCCGACGGCGGCCACGAGTGGCGCTATCTCGAAGGCACGCAGGCAGCGATGCCGCCGCTGTTCGCGCTGCCCGAGTTCGACGACAGCGGCTGGGAGCTCGGCCGCGGCGAGTTCGGCCCGGACACCTTGGGCTCGGCGCGGACCCGCTCGCTGTGGTCGAGCGAGGCCGTCTGCCTGCGCACCCACGTGCGGCTGGCGAAGAAGCCGAAGGCGCTGGTGTTCGACGTCGACCACGACGACGGCATCCGCATCTGGCTGAACGGCGAACTCGTGCTGCAGAACGACGGCTTCGGCCGCGGCAAGCGCTACGTGGTCGCCGGTAGCCCCCTCGACCATTGGCGCCGGGAGGACAACGTGGTCGCGGCGCAGTGCACGAACACCGGCGGCGCCCAGTACCTCGACCTCGCGATGACGGCGCTGCCATCCCTGCCGCGCGAGCTGCGCGAGCAGGAGGCGCTGCAGGCCGCGCTCGATGCCAACCGCGCCGCGACCGACAAGGTGCGCCGCGAGCTGTTCGGCGACTACCGGCCGCCCGGCCTCCTGCTGCAGGGCGACCTCGACGAACGCGGCGAGTACGTCCGGATCGCGCCGGCCGATCTGCGCGATGTCGCCTGGTGGGTCGCGATGGACCTGCGCTGCGGACTCAGCGGCGGCAGCGTGCGCGGCGATCTGCCGCGCCTGTTCCGGCTCGGCGACGTCGAGATCAAGGGACGCGCCGACATCGCCGACGAGGCCGGCTGGCAGACGATCACGGCCACCGTCAAGACCACCGGCGAGCCCGCCAAGCGCGGCGACTCGCCGCGTTACATCGAACGCAACGTCCAGCGCTTCATCCTCTACGGCTTCGAGGGCGAGCTCACGATCCGCCGCCGCCTCGAGCGCCAGGGTGACCGGCTGCGCGTCGCCGAGTTCGAGACCGAGCTGCACGGCTCGATCCTGCGCGGCAAGAAGTGGAAGGAGCGCGCCGCCAACCTCGACCAGCGCGAGAGCTGGAAGTTCGCCGACGTGCGCTACAACCAGGACGCCGGCTTCCGCGCGCTGGTCAACACCGCGATCGAGCGCGCCGTCAAGCATCTGCGCAACCAGCTCAAGGAGCCCGAGAAGGGCGACACCCAACCCAACAAGCCCGACGCCGACCGCAGCTACAACTCGGGCAAGCTCGCGATCGGCCTGCTGGCGCTGCTCAAGGCCGGCGTGCCGAAGGACGACCCGGTGGTGAAGAAGGGGTTCGACGAACTGCGCAAGCGCAGGATCATCGACACCTACTCGCTCGGCAACGCGCTGATGGCGCTCAGCGCGCTCTACGCCCCGCGCAGCGAGCTCAGCGATCTCAAGGCCGGTGTGCTGAGCCAGCCCCAGAAGCGCAAGCCGACGCCCGAGGATCTCGCGCTGATGACCGAGTGGACCAACGAGCTGCTCGGCAACTTCGACAGCCGCGTCGACCCGAACCAGCTGCTGCGCTTCCACTACATCGGCGCCGGCGACTACGACAACTCCGTCAACCAGTACGGGTTGCTCGGGCTCTACTCGGCGTTCCTCTGCGGCGTCGAGATCGCGCCGCAGGTCTGGGAGGCCGCCGCCAACCACCTGCTCGCGTCGCAGAGCCCCGAGGGCGCCAAGGTCTCGCTCGAGCTCGTCGACTACCGCTCGGTCGCGGCCGGTGACGAGAGCCGCACCGGTGCCAAGATCGCCGCGCGCGCCCTCGGCTGGAACTACAAGGACCCCAAGGAGGGTGGCGAGCTGACGCCGACCTGGGGCAGCATGACCTGCGCCGGGATCACCGGCCTGGCGATCTGCCAGGCGGCGCTGCAGGAACAATCGAAGCTCGGCCGCGCGCGGCTCGTCAGCGACATGACGCGCGCGC
>JAGQRB010000321.1 GCA_020425925.1 Planctomycetota bacterium | reverse complement strand
GACCGGGTGCCCCGGAACCGATGGAACGGCCGGCGGCGCCGCCGCAGGAACCCGAGTACCTCGAGGTCCACGACGCCGCCGAGGTGGCGGCGCTGCCGGCCACGGCGACCCACGTGCGCGGCTTCGGCCTCGACGCGGCGGCGGTTGCCGGCCTGGCGCGCCTGCACGACCTGACGATGCTCGACCTGCTCGACTGCCCGTCGATCACCGACGCGTGGTTGCGCAACCTCGCGGCGATCGAGAGCCTCACCGGCCTGCGCGTCATCGGACGGTTCGCGGCGACGCCGGCGGCGTTCCCCTCGCTCGCCGAGCTGCCGCGACTGCAGAACCTCGCGCTGCTCGACGAGGTGGCGGAGGATCCCGGGCGCACGCTCTGGCTCGACGACGCCTGCCTGCAGCAGATCCATGCCGAGCGCCTGTTCGCGCTCGCGCTGACGGCGCGGATCGACGGCAGCTTCCTGCGCAGCGTGCGGACGTCGCGTTCGCTGCGCCATCTCCTGCTGCACGACTGCCCGTCGCTCGACCCCGCCGCGCTGCGCGACGTGCCGCCGTCGGTGCGCGACCTCAACCTCGAGGGCACCGGGCTGATCGACACGGTCGCGAGCTGCCGGCATCTGCGCGATTGCACCGTGACCTGCACCAACGGCCTGCAGCTCGTGCTGCCGGCGGATCCGGCCGCGGCTCCGACCTGGCGCACCAACGCCGTGCGGCTGGCGAAGCGGACCGACCCGCGTACCTACGGCAACTCGGCCTACAGCTTCCGCTACGACAGCGCGAGCTTCGAGGCGCACCAGAACGTCGTCGACCTGGTGTTCAACGGCTGCGGCAACCTGCACTTCGCGTGTTACGGCGGCAACACGTCGCGGCTCGTCGAGCTCGGCGAGGTCGCGATCGCGAGCGACGTCGCGGTGCCCGAAGGGCCCTGGCTCACCGACTCGGTCCGGCCCGCGATCGGTCGCGCCTATGCCGAACGGGTCCGCTTCATGAGCCAGGACACGACGGTGCTGTTCCGCGTCGTCGCGTTGACCGAGACGGCGATCGAGCTCGAATGGCGCCTGCTCGACGACCGGCAGCGCTGGTCCGCCGAGGTCGCCGACGTGCCGCGCGCTGCCGCCGGCGCGATGGGCCAGTGTGGCGGGCCGCACGCGGCCCGCTGACCCGCTGCTACTCCGCGTCCGGAGGACCGTCGGGAATCTGCGGCTCGACCAGGTTCGCGAGCTGCAGCAGCGTCTCCTGCCAGCCCATGTAGCACATCTCGACCGGGATCACCGCCGGCAGGCCGGCCTGCTCGATCGTCAGCTCGGTGCCGCAGGCGACCGGCCGCAGCGTGATCTCGGTCCTCATCTCGCCGGCCAGCGCCGGATCGTCGAACGCGTCGGTGTAGACGATGCGCTCGTGCTCGACGAGCTCGACGAAGGTGCCGCCGAACGAGTGCGAGCTGCCGGTGCCGAAGTTCGTGAACGACATCTTGTAGCGGCCGCCGACGCGAGCATCCATCGAGTGCACCTTGCCGGTGAAGCCGTGGGGCGGCAGGAACTTGGCCATCGCGTCGGGATCGAGGAACGCGCGGTAGAGCCGGTCGGGCGGGCAGCGCAGGACGCGGTGCAGGCG
>JAGQRB010000320.1 GCA_020425925.1 Planctomycetota bacterium | reverse complement strand
TCGCGCTGTTCCAGCACCACCCGCTCGGCAGCGACGAGTTCGCGACGCCCTACGAGACGCAGCGCATCTATGAACTGCTCGCCGGCCGCGACGTGTTGGCGTTCTTCGTCGGCCACGGCCACGCGGCGCGCGCCGGTGACGCCGGCGCCTGGCGTTGGCTGATGGGTGGCTCGACGTTCGGCGGCAACCAGGGCCACGGCAGCTGCGAGGTCGACGGCCGCCATGTGCGCTACGTCTACGACTACCTCGATCCGCAGAAGCAACGCCGCGTGCTGCTCGACGAAGTGCAGCCGCCGTTCGCACCGTTCGGCCTCGCGCTGGCGGTCGAAGGCGCCGATGCGTCGGCCCCGATCGATGCGCTGCGACTCCACGTCCACGTCGACGGCGAGGGTGCACCGGTGCTGCGGGAGCTGCGCGCGTTCGTCGACTTCGCCGACGTCGCGACCGCCAGCGCCGACGCCGATGCGATGGTGCTCACGGTGCCCGTCGCCGGGCTCCTGCCCGGGGTGCACGTCGTCACCGTCGAGGTCGAACGCGAAGACGGCCGCGTGCATCACCTGCTGCACGAGTTCGAGATCGCGGCGCCGGCGCGCGAGTCCGGCGACGACGCGCGCGCGCTGCGCCAGATCTGGAGCTGTCGGCTGCTGGAGGCGGTGCAGGGGCCGATGGCGGCCGATGGCGAGCTGCTGGTCGTCTGCGGCACTGCCGGCACGCTGTCGGCGCGCGATCTCGCGACCGGCGCGCCGCGCTGGCAGTGCGCCCTCGGCGGCCCGGCACCGGGTGGTGCCGCGTCGGACGGCGCCGGCGGTTTCTTCGCCGGCACGCTCGACGGCGTGCTCGTGCACGTCGATCCCGACGGCGAGGTGGACTGGCGCGCCGGCGTCGGCAGCGCGATCGCGGCGGTGCCGTTCGTGCACGGCGACCTCGTGCTGGCCGTCGATCTCGACGGTCGCGGTCATGCGTTCCAGCGCCAGAGCGGTCGGCGTCGCTGGCAGCGACCGCTCGCGGCCTACGCGATCGAGAAGCCGCCGGTGCTGCTCGACGACCGCCGCGCGCTGGTCGGGGCCTGGGACACGCGCGTGCACGCGTTCGCGCTCGCCGACGGCCGCGAGTCGTGGTCGGAGCGCGGCAAGGGCGCGCGCGCCAAGGCCGCGCGCTACTACAGTCCGGCCGACTGCCCGCCGGTGGTGCAGGATGGCAAGACGTTCGTCGCCGATCGTTCGTTCGCGCTGATGTGGACCGATCTCGAGGGCCACGAGCTGCCGGGCGACATGGCCGACGTCGCTTCGGTCGCCGGCGATCCGGCCGCGCATCGCATCTACCTGCGACGCAGTACGGGCAAGGTGACCTGCGTCGACAGCCGCGATCTGCGCGTCGTCTGGGACCGCGAGCTGCCGGTCGGACGCACGCCGACGCCGGTGACCGCCGGCGGCGGCTGGGTGTTCGCGATCGGTGAACGCGACGGTGTGCTCTACGTGCTGGATGCGGACAGCGGCGAGGTCGTGGCGCAGCACCGAGTCAATGCCGGTTGCTACCCCTTCTGTCCGGTGCTGTGGCGCGACGGCGTCGCGGTGGTCGGCGGCAT
>JAGQRB010000319.1 GCA_020425925.1 Planctomycetota bacterium | reverse complement strand
TCGCGGCAGAGGTGCAGCGCGAGACCGAGCAGCTCGAGCGCGGTGCGGTCGAACACCGCCGCGAGCGCGGCGGTGTCACCGCGATCGCGGTAGCGCAGGAACAGGCGTGTGGTCCGGTCGAACACCGCCCCTACTGGACCAGAGCGGGCCCGGCGTTTCCGGATTTCCCGGTCCCGGTTCGCAAGCCGCGCCGCGCGCGGTCACCGTGTCGGCCGCTCGCGGCCCAACCGGGCAGCACGACCGGTCGACAGGAACAGCCGATCGAACGTCAGCAGGTGCACCCAGGAGACCAGGAAACCGGCGACGATCAGCGCCGCCCGCGTCAGATAGGTCGACACCAGCTCGCCGGGCCGCAGGAACGGCCAGACCTTCTTCGCCACGGCGCCGAACACCGCGGTGGCGAGCGCCGCGACCGCCATCCACCAGACCGCGCCGAGCGTCAGCAGCGCGCGCTGCGAATCGTAGGTCCACCACAGCAACGCGCCGCCGCCGCCGAGCAGCAGCGCCCAACCGATCGGCCGCAGCCAACCGACGAGCTGCCAGGCCCGAAACGCACCCTGCGCACCGACCCGCAGGTGGCGCTCGATCAGGCGTTCCGACTTCGACTCGGCGCGCCGGCCGATCAGGGCCGCGCGCACCGCCAGGAACGGCCAGCTGCGATCGCGGGCGAGGTGCAGCGGATGGGTAGCGACGCTCGCACGGATCGCGCGCCGCGCCGCGCGGTAGCCGCTGTACATCAGCGCGAACCGTTCGAGCTGGCTGAACGAGTCGAGATCGGTGCGGATCGCGGCGATCCGTTCGGCGGCCGACTTGCGGATCCCGAACGCGGTCCGCGGTGCGCCGATCGAGCGCGTCGCGGGATCCTCGCTGCCGTCCTTCGGCTGCTTGCAGCCGAGCCAGTTCACCGGCCGGCCGAACAGGTCCTGCTTGAGGTGCACGATCGACAGACCCTGGCGGCGCCCGACCTCGCGCTGGGTGCCGAGATCGCGCAGCTGGGCCTCGCGAACCCGCGCCATGATCGCGCTGTTGGTGCGCGTCAGCCCGCCGACGAGCGCGCTGCCGGGGTCGGGCAGGTAGCCGATCTGGCCGCTGCCGTCGGCCACCAGCAGCACGCTGCAGTCCTGCTCGAGCAGGGTCGCGATGCCCTGGTTGTCGTGCACTCCGCCGTCGACCAGCCGGACCGTCGTCGGCGCCGGCTGCGGCGCGCCGGTGTCCTCGTAGAGCCGCCCGAGCGCCAGCGGCTCGAACAACCCGGGCACACAGGCCGACGCCGCGACCGCATGACCGAGCCGCGTGTCGGCGTGCTCGGCGCCGCTGGTGCCGACGAGATCGCGGTAGTACATCCGGCGCAACCGCGGGCTCGCGTCGATCCCCGGCTCGACCGGCGGCTCGCCCATCCAGGTGGCGGTGAACTGCCAGTTGTGGCCGGTGTTGAGCGACGTCGCGTTGAGCACGAGGATCGGCACCTTCGCGCTGCGCCGCCAGTTGCTCGACCTCGGCTTGAAGTCCTCGGCCTCGTCGGGCGGATGGATCAACAGATCGCGCATCAGGATCGGCCCCGGCTTCACGCCCGTCGCGCGCCGGTAGAGATGCTCCTCGTAGAGCTCGCCGGCGCGTTTGGTGCGCGAGTAGCGCGACGTGAACAGCATGCGTGCGGTGTGCCACGGGTGGGCGACGACGCGGGTGCGGATGTTCCGCTCGACACCGCTGCCGAACGCGTCGATCACCCGCTTCACGACGTCGATGTAGTCGCTGCGCCCGATGCCGTCGTGCCCGTTCCCCTGCAGCAGGTGCTGCAGCTCGAGGTAGTAGTGCGCGCCGAGGATCGAACCGCCCGACACCGTCGAGATCACCTCGACGTGGCGCAGCAGGTCGAACTCGGCGAGCGCCGCCAGCACACCGAGCTCGTAGAACGAGGCGCGGAAGCCGCCGCCCGAGAGCGCGAGCCCGATCTTCTGGCTCGCGAGCGCGACGGTCTCGACGTCGCCGCTGCGGCCGCAGCTCGCGAACGTCGTGGCGAGGCACCGCCGCGCCTCGGCGTTCACGAACTCGCCGCGCGCGGGGTCGAAGTGGCCGTGCAGCCGCGCCAGCGCGATCAGCTGTTCGAACGTCGTGCGCACCTGCCATTCCGGCACCCCCTCGCAGTGGCCTTCGAACGCCGCGGTGGCGGCCTCGAAGTCGGCGAGTCCGAAGTGCGCCTCGGCCAGGGTCGCGACGTACCACCAGTCGGAGGTCCGGGGGCCGCCGTCGGCCGCGAGCGGCGTCATCATCGCGAGGATCTCGCGGCGTAGGGCTGCCGCGCTGGCACGCTGCAGCGCAGCGACGTCGGGCAGGCCGCCAGCGGACGGCCCACCATGCGCAGCCTCGTGCAGCGCCGCGAGCTGGTCGAGCAGGAACGCGGCATTGATGCCGGGGAAGCCGGCGTCGAACGGATCGCGCCCCTTGCCCGCCTTCACGGCACCGTGACCGCGCTCGTAGAACGCGAGCGCACGCTCGAGGTGCGAACGGTGGCCGTCGAGATGCCAGTAGCGTCGCGCGATCGCGCCCGCGATGCCGAGGGTCTCCGGATCCTCGCAGCCCTGCAGCTCGGCGTCGCCGCCGGTCAGCTCGGCCCAGGCCGAATCGAGCCGGCCCTTGGCCGGCAGGTCGGGGTCCTTGTAGATGCAGAGCGCGACCTGCTGGCGAACGGTCGCGGTCCGCTCCGGCGACAGGTCGTCGCGCGCGTCGAGCCGCCCCAGCAGCTCGCGGGCGAGCTCGAACTCGCCGGCGTTGCGCAGCTGCTCGACGAGGTGCTCGCCGCTGCCGTCGCGTTCGTCGAACAGCCTCGCGGCCAGCTCGCTGGTCGGCAGCCCGCGGGCATCGCGACGGAGATCGGCGGCACGCGCCACGGCGTCGGAGGGTTCCTTCATGACGGCAGCTCCAGAACGGCACTCGACGGCCAGCTCACAGAGCGCCCGCCCGGCCCCGGCATGCTAGCGGCGACCTCGCGACAATCACGGTCGCGGCACCGGCGTCGAACGATCGTCGGTCGCCATCGGATTTCCGACGCCGACCGCCGGTCGAGCCGCGGCAACCCGAGAACCTGGGCCACAGCAGCGTTCGATTGCGCAACCCGCTGCCGCTGGCACGCTAGGTGCGGAACGGAAGGGCAAGCGCCATGCACACGACCAGCAACCTCCGGCTTTCCTTCGATCGCTTCTTCGCGGCCACCGAGCGGCACCGGTGGGAGCTCGAGACCGACATCCCGTGGGCCGAGGTGCGCCCCGACCTCGTGACTCAGGACGAGGTCCGGGTCCTGCGCGGCTCGGCACTGGTCGAGAGCTTCGCACCCGGCTACGGCGCCGATCTGCTGACGACGTTCGCCGCCGACGTCGCCATGTCGTCGTTCCTGACGATCCAGCTCTACGAGGAGTTCAAGCACTTCCACGCGTTGCGACGCTACCTGCACTGCCTCGGGATCGAGGTCACCGACGCCGAGATCACGCAGGGCCGCGCCGAGCGCGTCGCCTATGACGATCCGCTGGTCCCGCTACTGAAGTTCGGCATCTCCGAGGTGTTCACCGCAGTCGCCTATCGCGAGATCGCGCGGCACACGCGCGAGCCGGTACTGCAGAAGCTGTCGACCTGCATCTCGGACGACGAGTACCGACACCTCGGCTGGTACGTGTCGTATCTCGAGGGCTACGTCAACGAGCACGGCATCGGCGCGGCCGAGGTCAACGCCGCGCTCGAGCACTACCAACACCAGGGGCTGGACGCGATCGGCAGCGAATGGGTCGAGCATTGGAACTTCGTCGGCGAGCGCTACACCCGGCTGGAGCCGTACCGCTACCTGAAGCGCATGCTGCGCGGACTCGTCGGCAGCGGCGTCAAGCTGCAGAACATGGGACGCCGCACCTCGAACTTCACCGGCGCACAGACGTTCCGCTAGACGCCGACGCCCCGCCTCAGACCAGATCGGTGTCGCCCAGCGAGTAGAACCAGTTCCAGCGCAGCCACTCGGGATCGAAGCGACGCGCGCAGGTCCACGACACGATCGGGTAGCCGGTCGGTCGCGCGCGGAATCCGTGCTCCTGCAACAGATGCCACTCGGGACAGCTGTCGGGCAGGATCGCCGCGAGCTGCTCGACCCCCGCCGCCGCGCCCTCGCGGTGCAGCCAGGCGAGCAACGCCCGCCGAGCGTCTTCGTCCTGGAGTCCGACGAACAGGTCGCAGATCCGCCCCTGGTTGTCACGGCCGTCGAAGTGACCGGCGGAGAACACCGCGTAGCCGACCAGAAGGCCACCGCGGCGCGCTGCCGCGATCCGGTAGTCACCGCCGGGACGGTCGCGGTAGCGCCAGTTGAGCTGTGCCGCGTCGCGCACCGCGATCACGTCGTAGCCCGGCGCCAGCCGCTCGAACAGCGCGTCGAACTCGTCGCCGAACGTCGCGATCGGCTCGATCGCGACGTCCCCACTGCCCGAATCGCCGGCAGAAGCCGCGAGCGGAGCGACGAGCTTCTGCTGGGTGCGAACAACCTCGTAGCTGCCCTGGCTCTCGCCGACCCGCATCGCGACGCGAATCGGCGCGCCCCAGAAGAACGCGACCTTGTCGGCCGCTTCGCCGCCGAAGTGCGCCACGAAGCGGTTGGAGAGCAGCGCCGACAGGCTGGTGCGCTGCAGGCCGCGGCGGTGCGCGGGATCGACCATCGTGTCGACCACCTGACCACAGCGGCGCAGACCACTGCCGGTCCGGAGCCGCTGCAGGATGAAACCGTGGTGCGCGACGACGGTGCCGTCCGGCGTGAATGCCGACACCAGGTGGCGGCCCGACGGGTTGGCGAGATACTGCCACCGCCAATACTCGAGGCTGCGCGGCTCGAACCCGCGGAACAGCGCGCCGAAGATCCGGTTGAAGCTGCTGAGGATCGCGGTCTCGTCGCCCGCTTCGTATTCCTTCAGCAGGTAGTCCCCCTCGCGGAAGCTCAGGACCATCGCGCACCTCCGGGCACCGCGAGTCCCGGCTCGAGGACCGTATCCGCGAACGTGTGCCACCAGTTCTGATGCAGCCAGTGCGAGTCGTGGCGGCGCGACGAGGTCCGCGCGAAGAGGAAGCGAGGCGTCGGTCGGACGCGAAAGCCGGCCTCCTGCATGCGATCGAACCACGGCGACCACTCCGGCACGAAGCCCGCGAGCGCCACGCCGCCCAGCGACCGGGCACGGGCGCCTGCAGCGAGCAGCAGCCGCTCGCCGGCGGCGACGTCATCGGCCGGCACGAGCCAGTCCCACAGCACCACGGTCCCGGCGCTGGCCGGATCGCGCGAGCGTCGCAGCACCGCGTAGCCGCGCAGCTCACCGGCGTCGTCGACCGCGCCCAACACGGTGAACGCACCGCCGGGGTGCGCATCGAACCGGTGCGCCAGGAACGCGGCATCGCGAACGGTGGCTGCCGCGAAGTCCCCGCGGCAGCGTTCGAACAGCCGGGCGAAGCGTTCGTCGTCGCAGAACCGGATCACGTCGATCCGCGGCGATGTCGCTTCGGTGACCGCCGGACCGGCAACGTCGCCGCCGTCGAGCGAGCGCTGCAACACGGTCAGCGTCGTCACCGGCTTCCATTCGAGGAACGCGTGGCCGAGCCGACGTTCGACCGGCGACGGCACGACGAACTGCACGAAATCACCGTCGTCGCCGGTCGCGATCGCCTCGGCGAGCGCGCGACCGAGCCGGCAGTAGTCGCTGTCGCGGCGGAGCCGGCGCCGGCGCGGCGCGACGAACCCGCCGAAGATCTCCGCGAACCGGCGGGTGGCGTCGCCGACCCGGGTCGTGCGCGGCGCCGCGCTGAGGTGACCGGCGATGCCGTCGTCATCGAGCCCGAGCAC
>JAGQRB010000318.1 GCA_020425925.1 Planctomycetota bacterium | reverse complement strand
TGGCTGCTCTCGAGCAGGATCCGCCGCCCCATCGCGAAGATGATCGCGCAGACGCACAGGCCCGGCAGCGCCGAGATCGCGGCCAGCGCGATCGTCGAGGTGCCGGCGGTCAGGAAGCCGCCGAGGCCGATCACGACCGGGAACGCGAGCATCGTCAGCAGGCACAGCCAAGGCATGTGCTGGTGCATCAGGAAGTGCGCCGCGTCGACGAGATGACCGCCGAAGCCGGTCTCTTCCTCGGCCTCGTCGAGGATCCGGTTCGATTGCGGTGGCAGCTCCGCGTTCGACGGCCCGGCATCGCTGGCTGCCGGCGCCCCGGCAGGGCGGAAATGACCGTGCTCGTCGAAGTTGCCGCGGCGGCCCGCGGTGCGCCGCGCCAGCCGCGACTCGAGCACCATCCGGATCGCGTCGTTGCGGACCTGGGTCGCGCAGCGCCGGGCCTCGTCGATGTGGCCGAGCGAGAGGCTTACCTCGCAGAGCTCCTTCCAGATCGCATCAGAAACCATGCCGCGTTCGATCGAACGATGAAGTGCGGCGTAGCGTTGCTCGGGTGTGGCCTTCGGCGTTGTGGCATGACTTCCCAAGTGCATGCATTTCTCCTGGTTCAGGTGTCGGACACTTGGCGCCCCGTGCATCGGTCGGGAACGTTGCATGCTTGATCGACCCGTCTCGACTCGGGAACGGCGGCGGTGCGATGGGGATCAAGTGGGGAAGCCGGTTCGGCCGATCTGGCGGGCGGAGGAATGCCCATGTCATCGATGCTTGCGCGCCCGATCGTTTCGTTCGCCGTCGTCTGCTCCGGCCTGCTCGCCCAGAACCAGGTGGTGCCGGGGTTCATGGCGGGAATCGAAGGCGGCAGCGCCACCAACGTACCGTTCGGCAGCAATCTGGCGTGCCGCTACCAGGTGGTCTTCGATCGCGACGAGCTGCCGTGGACCGGGCCGCGCCCGATCCGGGGTTTCTCGATCCGCGCCGACCTCGGTGATCCGAACGGCTCCGGCGTGCCGGCCAAGGGTTACCTCAACGTCTCGGTGATGATGTCGACGACACACGCGAGCGCCTCCACCGCAAGCTCGACCTTCGACGACAACTGGGGCGAGGACGCACAGTGGCTGATCCTCAATCAGCCGATCCAGCTGCCGGCGCAGCCTGCACCGCCACAGGGCGCGACCGCACCGCGGGCCGCGAACGTCACGTTCCAGTTTCCGAACCAGTGGTGGTACGGGCTCACCCCGGCGCGGCCGAACCTGCCCGCGCCCGCCAACCTGCTGATCGAGATCCGGATCCTGTCGCAGCCGTCGGGCGCGTACCCGATCGACAACCTCGGCGGCTGCGTCGCGCCGATCACCCGCTTCGGCAACCAGGGGCCGCTGTGCACCGTGCCGGCGAACCAGCAGGCACCCACGCTGCACTCCGACCAATCGATGACCGCGGGTTCGTCGTTCTCGTGGTGGGTGAACGACTGCCCGCCGAACGTGGGGTTCGTGCTCGCGTTCAACGCCTCCAGCCAGGGCAGTCTGTTCGGCGCGTACCCGGTGCCGTATCCGATGTACGACCTGCAGAACCCGAACCTGCCGTCGGCCGCGCTGCTGGCAGCCAACGTGCAGCGGGCGGCGCCGGACTGCTGGTTCAACCTCGTCCCCGCGGTGACGCTGTTCGGTGTCACCAACAGCAACGGCGTCGGCACCGTGGTCACGCAGCTCCCGGGCGGCCGCAGCTACGTCGGTTTCGAGCTCTTCGCCCAGGCGCTGATCTACTCGCAGACGTCGAACCCGCTGCAGGTCATCACCACCGAGGGCCGCAGCTCAAAGATCTGCGGTCCGCTGCAGGTGGCGCGGATCTTCAACTTCTACGACGGCTCCGGCAATCCGGCGCCGCCGCCGCCGACGACCGGCTCGGTGCAGTACGGCCTCGGCCCGGTGATCGAGGTCTTTTGAGGGCCGGCTGATCGGACTGCCGCGACTGCCCTTGTGCGGGAGGGAGTGGCGAACGATGCTGTTCGCCCCGAAATGAAGATCCTCCTCTGCCGTCCCCGCGGATTCTGTGCCGGCGTCGAGCGCGCGATCGACACCGTCGAGCGGGCGTTGGCCAAGTTCGGCCGCCCGGTCTACGTCCGCCACGAGATCGTCCACAACAAGGTCGTGGTCGACGATCTGGTCGCGAAGGGCGCGATCTTCGTCGACGACCTCGCGGCGGTGCCGGCCGGCAGCCACGTCATCTTCAGCGCGCACGGCGTCGCGCCGGAGGTGTTCGCGCAGGCCGACCATCTCGCGCTGCACGCGGTCGACGCGACCTGCCCGCTGGTCACCAAGGTGCACGTCGAGGCCCGCCAGTTCGCAGCCAAGGGCTACACCATCCTGCTGATCGGCCACGCCGACCACGTCGAGGTCGAGGGAGTCGTCGGCGAAGCTCCCGATCGCATCCGGGTCGTCGCGAACCCGGCGGCCGCCGAGGTGGTCGATGTCGACGATCCCGGCCGCGTCGCGGTGCTGACGCAGACGACGCTCAGCGTCGACGAGGCGATGCTGGTGATGAACGTGCTGCGTCGGCGCTTCCCGCAGCTCGCGACCCCGCGCAAGGAGGACATCTGCTACGCGACGACGAACCGTCAGATGGCGGTCAAGAACCTGCGCGGCAAGGTCGACGTCTGGCTCGTGATCGGCGATCGGATGAGCAGCAACAGCAACCGTCTGCGCGAGCTCGGCGCCGGCTCGGGCGTGCCGGCCCACATGGTGCTCGGTCCCGACGAGATCGACGCCGGCTGGTTCGTGGGCAAATCGGCGGTCGGCGTGACGTCGGGCGCGAGCACGCCCGAGGGCAGCGTGCGCGCGGTCGTCGAGCGCCTGCGCGAGCTCGGCGCGACCTCGGTCGAGGAGATCGACGGTATCCACGAGACGGTAGAGTTCAGCCTGCCGGCCGAGGTCCGGTGAAGGTGATCCAACGCCATGAAGATCGCGCTGTGTCAGATCGACACCACGGTCGGTGACTTCGCCGGCAACGCGGCGAAGATCGTCGCGTTCGCCGAGCGCGCCGCCGCCGCCGCCGCCGACGTCGCGGTCTTCCCGGAGCTGGCGGTCTGCGGCTATCCGCCCGAGGACCTGCTGCTGCGCCAGGCGTTCGCCGAGCGCCACGATGCCGCGCTCGCCGAGATCGCGGCCCGCGCGCCGCGCGAACTCGATCTGCTGGTCGGCTGCATTGCCGCCAACGTCGACGCGAGCTCGGGCGCCCGACCGCTGCACAACGCCGTCGCGCACGTGCACGGTGGCGGTCACCGCATCGTCGCGCGCAAGACGCTGCTGCCGACCTACGACGTCTTCGACGAGTCGCGCTACTTCGAGGCCTGGCGCGCGCCGGAGTCGAACATCGTCGAACTGCACGGCATGCGCGTCGGCATCGTGATCTGCGAGGACGGCTGGAACGATGCGACGTTCTTCGATCGGCGGCTCTACGCGATCGACCCGGTCGAACGCGTCGTCGCGGCGGGCGCCGAGCTCGTCGTCAACGTCAGCGCCAGCCCGTGGTCGGCCGGCAAGGTCGCGTTCCGCGGTCGCATGGTCGAGGCCGCGGCGGTGCGCCACGGCGTGCCGATGGTCTACGTCAACCTCGTCGGCGGCGACGTCGAACTGCAGTTCGACGGCGGTTCGCTGGCGGTCAAGCCGACCGGTGCGGCGCTGCAGCCGGTGGTGTTCGCCGAGGCGCTGCAGGTCGTCGATACCGCGGCGCCGTGGACCGAGGACGTCGTCGCTCCGCCGACCGAGCAGGCGCACCACGGCGCGATCGTGCAGGGCATCGCGGCCTACGTGCGCAAGTTCGGGTTCGACAGCTGCGTCATCGGGCTGTCGGGTGGCATCGACTCGGCGCTGGTCGCGACCCTCGCGGTCGACGCGCTCGGTGCCGACAAGGTCGTCGGCGTCGGGATGCCGTCGAGCTACAGCAGCGAGCACAGCGTCGCCGATGCGCGCGCGCTGGCGCAGAACCTCGGCATCGGCTTCCACGTGCTGCCGATCGCACCGTTGCAGCAGGCGTTCGACGGTGTGCTCGACCCGGTGTTCGAGTCCAAGGAGTTCGGCGTCGCCGAGGAGAACCTGCAGTCCCGCATCCGCGGCACGCTGCTGATGGCCTACGCCAACAAGCACGGCCACCTGCTGCTCACCACCGGCAACAAGAGCGAGACCGCGATCGGCTATTGCACGCTCTACGGTGACACCAACGGTGCGCTGGCGCCGATTGCCGACCTCTGGAAGACCGAGGTCTGGGCGCTGGCGCGCTGGCTCAACCGCGACGGCGTGCGCATCCCGGTCAGCTCGATCGAGAAGCCGCCGTCGGCCGAGCTGCGACCCGATCAGCTCGACACCGACAGCCTGCCGCCGTACGACGTGCTCGATCCGGTGCTCGAGAGCCTGGTGGTGCACGAACGGTCGGTCGCCGCCACCGCCGAGCTCACCGGCATGGCGCGGGCCGAGGTCGCGCGGCTGTTCGCGATGGTCCAGAACGTCGAGTTCAAGCGCTACCAGTTCGCGCCGACGCTGCGGCTCAGCGAGCGTTGCTGGCCCGGCCGCCGGATGCCGGTGGCGCACCGCTACCGCGAGGCGTAGGCGATGACCGACATCGTCGTCGTCGGCGGCGGGGTCATCGGACTCACGGCCGCGGCCGAGCTGCTCGCGCGCGGCCACCGGGTCGAGGTCTGGACCCGCGACGACGTGCGCGACACGGTCTCGGCGGTTGCCGCGGCGGTCTGGTATCCGTACCTCGCGGAGCCGCGCGAACGCGTCGACGCCTGGGCCAAGGAGACCCATGCGCGGCTCGTCGAGCTCGCGGCGGCGCCTGGATCGGGCGTCAGTCTGCTGCCGCTGGTCGAGCTGTTCGCGACGGCGACTCCGTCCTTGACCTTCCTGCCGCCGGGCGTCGCGGTGACCCGGCGCGATCCGCGCCCGTTCGGCGCCGGCTACGGCGCGGCGATCGAGCTCGCGGTGCCGCTCTGCGACACGACGGTCTACCTGCCGTGGCTCCGCGACCTGGTCGTCGCCCGCGGCGGTGCGATCGTTCGGCGTGAGCTCGCCGATTTCGAACCCGCGTTCGCAGCGGCGTCGGTCGTCGTCAACTGCACCGGCCTCGGTGCGCGCGAACTCTGCGGCGATGGCTCGCTGGTGCCGGTCCGTGGCCAGGTGCTGTGCGTCGATGCGATCGAGCTGCCGCACGGGTTGATCGACGACACCGACCCGGCGCAGCCGATCTACGTGCTGCCGCGCGGCGGTGACGTCGTGCTCGGCGGCACGGCGCAGCGCGGTGTCGAGGATCGCGACGCCGATCCGGCCGCGACCGGTGCGATCCGGGTCGCCTGCGAACGCCATTTCCCGGCGCTCGCGCACACCGCCATCCGCGGCGTGAAGGTCGGTCTGCGCCCGTTCCGACCGGCGGTCCGGCTCGAGGTCGACCCCGGATCGGAACGCCCGTTGATCCACGATTACGGCCACGGTGGCTCCGGCTTCACGTTGGCATGGGGCTGTGCGGTCGAGGTCGCGAACTTGGTGGACGCGTTCGAGTAGAGGGCCTCTCCGTGCCGAAGAGAGCTACGGGTGACGACGGACGGAGAAAGGGAGCCTTCGCTGCTCGAGCGCGTCGATCTCGCGCTCGCCAGCCGGATGGTCGAAGGCGGCGTTCCGCACGAGGCGATCGCGAGCGCCCAGCGCGTGTCCGACGCGGTGCGACGCCCCGCGCACGGCGACGCCGCGTTCGTCGCGGCGCTGTTGCGGCTGCGCGGCTTCGTCGTCGACGATGACGACGCCCGCGCGGTGCTCGCCGGCCGGCAGTGCCGCCTCGAGCCCGTGCACCAGGAGTACCGGTTGGTGCGCGGACTCGCCGCGGCGCTGCGTGCGACCCGCGAACGGGCGTCGGCGGGTCGGGCACCGGACGGCTGGTTCGCGGTCGACCTCTGGAAGCTGATGACCGCCGACCTGCCGCGCTTCCGCAACAACGAGATCCGGCGCGGTCAGCCCTGGGACTCGGTGCTCTACGTCAACTACCCGGCGCCCGACCAGCTGCGCTTCCTGCTCGACGTCTTCGATGCCGAGCACAGCTACCGCGATCAGCCGTTGCTGTTCCACGCCCAGCACCCGGTGCGCCAGGGGTTCCGGATCCTGTGGCGCTTCGCGCGTATCGCGCCGTTCCCGGACTTCAACGTCGTGATGGGGTGGCTGTTGATGAACGGCTGGCTGCTGCACAAGGGCTACCCGTTGCTGGTGCCGGAGCCGCCGGATCAGGTCATGCTCGCGCGGCTGCTCGGCGGACCGCCGCCGACGCGCCTCGTGCAGTTCGAGCGCCGGCTGCTGAGCGCGGTGGGCTGAATCGGACCGGGGCGTAGCCTGCTCAGAGCCCGCGGATACCGCGGACGAAGCCGAGCGGCAGCCGGCGGCTGCCATCGAGCTCGAGTTCGGTGAAGTCGATCGCGGTCAGCTCGCCGCGCAGCACGTCGTTGGCCGTGACCTCGACGTCCCGGCCGAGCAGGCCCAGGCGGTTGCGCAGCAGCTCGAGCAGCTCGTGGCCGTTGCCGGCGGCGAGGTCGCGGAATGCCGCGTCGATACTCTCGGCGAGGGCTCCGAGCAGCGCACCGCGGTCGATTTCCTGGCCGGTCAGCAGCGCCATCGAGGTCGCGACCACCTCGAGATCCGGCGGGAAGCGCACGCGGTTGCAGTTCACGCCGACGCCGATCAGGTAGGTATGCGATCCGGTCACACCGGAGTCGATCAGCATGCCGGCGAGCTTGCGGCCGTCGAAGTAGACGTCGTTCGGCCATTTGATCCGAAGCTCCCGGCCGCTGAAGCGCTCGATCGCCCGCACCGCGGCGGCCGGCAGCGCCGCCGGCAGCACCGCCGGCGCGGGCAGTCGTTCGCGGACCCGGAAGGTCGCCAGCAGGTCGGCGCCGGGCTCGTCGTGCCATTCGCGCTGCTGGCGGCCGCGGCCGTGCTCCTGGTGGTCGGTCCAGAAGATCGCGTCGGCGGCCGGCGTCGCACCGGCGGCGAGAGCGTCGGCGAGCGCCAGGTCCTGTGTCGAAGAACACGACACCGAGTGCACCAGCCGCCGGAAACGGGTGGCGCGCTGGAGCGCCTTTTCGAGATCTTCGTGTGCGGTCATTCGGGTCGACGTCGAAGCGCCGACATCATCGCGGACTGAAGTTCGCCGTCCAGTTCTGCCGATGCTGTGCAAGCGTTGGACGCTCGCGTCCGACCGGCAAAGGAATGAACGATTTCGGCGACAGTCTGCCGGTGGGGTTCCAAGGCCCGGTGAAGGCCTGGAGCGGCCTCGTACCCGCTGCCGAGCGGGTGCTGCGGCTGCCGTGCGATCGCAGCGCGCTCGCCGCGCGCGACGCCGGCTACGACCTGATCGAGGTCCAGGCGGTCACCGAGAGCCTCGGCCGCATCGAGGACGCGCTCGCGGATCTCGCGGCACGCCTCGTCGACGGCGGCACGCTGCTGCTCGACGTCGACAACGTCCAGTCCGAACGCGCCCTGCGACTCGTGCTCGAGGGGCGGCCGGGCTCGTTCGATCCGGCCGGCAGCACCGACGACCCGTCGCAGCTGCTGGCGCTGCGGCGCGTGGTCGCGGCCGCGACGGCCGCCGGCCTGCACGTCGTCGACGTGATCGCCGTGCCGGCGCCGCCGGGCACTGGCGTCGACGCCGGGTTCGCCAACACGCTGTTCGCGCGCGGTCTGCTGCCGATCGAGTGGGTCGGCGGACCGCCGCCGGCGCGCTTCTGGCTCGACTGCCGCAAGGCGTCGGCGCTGGCCGGCTCGGTCCTGATCGCCGGCGGCGACGCCGCCGACCGGCAGCGCACCGAACGCTGCCTGCAGGAGTATCTGCCGTCGGATTGGGAGATCCTCGATTCGGCGGCACATCGTGAGTGCGCGCAATGGAACCGGGCGGTTTCCGTGGCGCGCGGCGAGGTCGTCTGGTTCCTCCGCGGAGGGGCGGAGCCGACGGCCGATTCGTTCGCGACGATGTCGGCGCGGGCCGGCATCGGCGCGGTGGTGCCGGGCCGCGATGGAGTGCCGGCCAGCGACGGCGATCTGGCGGGCACGATGATGCCGCGCGCCGACGTGTTGTTCGTCGGGCCGTTGTCCGAGACCGTCGCCAATACCCGCATCGCACTCGAGGAGTACCTGATGCGGCTCGGGGCCAAGCTGCCCGCGCCGGAGGTCGTCGACGTCGAGCTGCCGGTTCCGCCGGTGGCCGTCGAGGAGCCCGCTAGCTTTGCGCGCGAGACCGCGACGCTGTTGGCACGCTGGCGCCCGGCGACCGACGCGACGACGACCGGCGACGGCGCCGCCGACGTGGACACCGCCGACGCCGGCCCGGGCGCGAAGACCGCAGCAGCCGCGCCGTGGGCCGGGCGCCGGCCGAAGGTCAGCCTCTGCATGATCGCGCGCGACGAGGAGCGCTTCCTGCCCGAATGCCTGCGTCGGGCGCGCGCGGCGGTCGACGAGATCGTGCTGGTCGACACCGGTTCAACCGATAGCACCGTGGCGATCGCCGAGTCGTTCGGCGCGAAGGTCCTGCACGAGACCTGGCAGGACGACTTCTCGGCGCCGCGCAACACGGCGCTGCGCGCCGCGACCGGCGACTGGATCCTGGTGCTCGACGCCGACGAGTTCCTGCTGCCGGAGGCGCCGGCGCGCATCCGTGAGCTGGTCGAGAGCGCGGACGTGAGCGGCTACCACATGCGGTTCACGAACCTCTACACCGGCGGCAAGACGATCGGCGTGATGATGGTGCGGCTGTTCCGCAACCTGCCGGGAATCGCCTACCAGAACGTGATCCACGAGCAGGTCACGCCGAGCCTGCAGCGCGAGGGCTCCGAGCGCGGTCTGGTGCTGAGCCAGGCCGACGTCGAGGTCGAGCACCACGGCTACAGCGACGAGATCATGGATGCGCGCGGCAAGAACGAGCGCAACGAGCGGCTGTTCCGGAAGCAGATGGCGGCGACGCCGGAAGA
This sequence comes from Planctomycetota bacterium, assembly GCA_020425925.1. Lineage (GTDB taxonomy): Bacteria > Planctomycetota > UBA1135 > UBA1135 > UBA2386 > JAGQRA01. The sequence goes on along the minus strand of JAGQRB010000318.1, from coordinate 4,452 downwards.
CGTCTACACCCACTACAAGTACGGCGACTTCCTGCGGCGCGTTCCCGGTCGCGGGGCGGATGCCCGCCGCTTGCTCGAGCGCTGTCTCGAGCTGATCCTCGCCGGGCCGCCGGCGCTGCCGCGCGGACTGCCCTACGCCAGCGAGGTCGCGGCGTTGTGTGCGCTCGAGAACGCGAGATGCGGCGAGATGGCGCGCGCGCGTGAGATCCTCGACATCGCGCTGCGGCGCTTCGTGCCGACGCCGAACCTGTTCTACCTGTCGGCGAGTCTCGCGCTCAGCGAGGGTCGCGGCGCCGACGCGATCGCCTACTACCGCCGCTGCCTGGCCTACCGCGGCCAGGTGCTGGTCGTGCCGGTGCAGGAGGGCATCACGAGCTACGTCGCGCTGACCGGCATCGCGCAGGCCTGGATGCTGCGCAAGGACTTCGCGCGCGCCAGGCCGCTGCTCGAACAGGCGATCGAGATCCACCCGGCCTACGAGGTCGCGCATCTCGCGCTCTCGAACCTCTGGTTGCAGCAAGGCGACGTGCAGCGGGCGCTGCGCGTCCTGACCGCGTTCCTGGCGGCACACCCGGACTCTCCGGGGACCTGCCAACAGATCACGCTCATCCTGCACCGTCTCGGTCGAACGGCCGAGGCGCGGCGGTTGGGCCGACATGCCGTCCAGATGCTCGAGGCGCGTGCCCTCGATCACGAGGCGGCGCAGATGGACCGATTCCTGGCCGCAATCTGACGGCCGTGTTCCCCCCGAGAAGGAGTTGATGACGATGACCCAGACGATCCCGAGTCGAGTGCCGGCGCCCGCGCCGTTGCCCGCTTCCGCTGCCGCGGTGCCGACCGCGAGCGGCTTCCAGAGCATCCCCACGCGCATCCGCGACCTGCGTGACACGCAGGTGCCGCCGCTGGTCGTGGAGGACCAGAACAAGGAGGCCATCTGCCAGAGCCTCGGCGAGCTCGGCATCAAGTTGGCCGAGATCCACCGCACCGCGGGCGAGGCCTACCTGTCGCAGGGGCTCTACGATCAGGCGCTGCCGCACATCGAAGCCGCCGCGACGTTCGGCTCGGGCGACATCGAGTACCGCATGCAGGCGGGTTTCATCCGCTACGTGACGGGTGACGACATCGGCGCGATCGACGCGTTCAACGCCGTGATCGCGGCCGAGCCCGGCAACGCCGAGGGCTGGTTCAACCTCGGCATGGTGCTGTTCGGCCAGGAGCAGTTCGCCGAGGCCGAGGACTGCTTCGCGCGCTCGCTCGCCGTCGAGCCGGGTGACGCCCAGACCTGGAACAACCGCGGCGTCTGCCTGTGGAAGCTCGGCAAGCCGAGCGACGCCAAGGTCTGTTTCGAGCGGGCGATCACGATCGACCCGAACGACCAGGACGCTGCGTTCAACCTGCAGAACCTGGCGTAACCCGATGCCCCGGGATCCCCGGGGCAGATCCCGCGGGTATGCGGTACGAACCGCAACGCAACACGCGTACCCGGCGGGGAACCATCAGGAATCGTCCGTCGCCCGCTGTGGCGAGGACTCCGGGTCGTGGTTCCTACCGCCTACCCGCCGGCCCGCCAGATCCCGGGCCCAGTCGTCCGCCGTGGCGCGAACCTCGGGTTGTGGTTCGTACCGCGTACCCGGCGCCTCTGCTGCGCCTCAGGCGTCGCGGTGGACGCGGTCGCCGAGCTGGGCGGGCGCGAGCTTGTAGCCCTGCAGCGCCCTGCCACCCTGCCGCACGCGGCGAAGCTCGTCGCGCAGACCGGCGAGACCGGAGCGAACGCCGTGCTCGAGTCGGCCGCGCGCGGCGTCGGCGGTGCGCCGGAGCTCACCCTCGGTCGCGGTGTCGCGTTCGGCGGGCTGCAGCTTCGCGAGTTGCTCGTCCGCGATCGCGACGAGCGCCTCGGCGCGGGCGACGTCGCCGCGCGCGAGCGCCTCGTAGCCCTGGTCCCAGCAGGCGGTCAGCTCCTGCAGCAGGAACGACGTGTTCGGATCACTTGGGGACGATGCCATCCCAGCCTTCCTTCAGCGTGCGCATCACCTTCAGGGTGTTGACGACGCCGTTCGGGTTGCGCTGGATGTTTGCCTGGCTCAGCTGATCGAGCACGTAGTCGTAGAGCCGGTCCAGGTCGCGTGCGATGTCGCCACCGGCAGCGTGGTCGAGGCTGGCGCGCAGCTCGCCGATGATGCCGATCGCGCGGCCGATGTGCTCGCCGACCTCGGCCGAGCGGGCCTGCTTCGGGTCGTCGAGCCGGAGGCGGCACTTCTCGAGGTTCTTGATCGCGCCGTCGTACAGCATGACGACGAGCTTCTCGGGGGACGCCGTGAGGACGGCGTTGCGCTGGTAGGTGGCGGCTGCCTGTGCGTAGGTCATTCTGCGTTCCTTTGCCTTCTGGGGGCTAAGACTTGGATTGGAAGATGTTGCCGATCGAGCTGCCCTGGCCCTGGAGCTTGGAGAGCAGGCTTTCGAGGTTCGCGTACTTGGTCTCGAGCTGCTTCTGGTAGAGCTCGAGTCGGCGCTCGGCCTGGTCGATGCGGTCATCGGCCTGCTTGATGCGGCTGTCGAAGCCGTCGACGCGGGTCTTGATCAGACCGTCGACCGAGTCGGTGTAGACCTTGGCCTGTTCCTCGAGGCGCTTCGCGATGCCGTTGGTGGCATCGGTGAAGATCTTCGAGACGGCCTGCTCGTCGGTCGCGAGCGCGTCGTCGAGCTCGGTCTGGGTGAACGTGAGCTTGCCGTCGCGGTCCGAGGAGACGCCGGCCTGGGCCAGCATCTGGAACGCGGGGTTGCCGGTCGTCGTCACCGCGCCGCCGACGATCGAGCGCAGCGCCGAGCGCATCGAGCGCAGCGTCGAATCGCCGAACAGCACGCTCTGGGCCTCGCCCTTGTCGTTGACGACGCTCTGCTTCGCGAAGAAGTCGACGACCTCGTTGTAGGCGTCGACGAACTCCTGGATCTTCTTGCCGACCTCTTCTGAGTCGGTCGAGATCGTGACCTGGACCTTCTCGTTCAAGGCGCTCGTCGACTTGAGGTCGAGCGTCACGCCCGCGATCGCGCCGGTCACCGAGTTGGTCGGGCGGAAGATCGTGATGCCGTTGACCTTGAGCTCGGCATCGGTTGCGTCGATCTTGTTGGCCGGTGTCTGCAGATCCGCGATCAGGTTCGTGAAGGCCGCGTCACCGCTGACGCCCGAGAACGAGAACCCGTTCGCGACGCCGGTCTCCGTCGCGCGGATCACGAGCTGGTGTGGATTCGTCGTGGCGCCGGTGTCGACGACCTCGGCCCGCACGCTGGCACCGCCGATGTTGTTGATCGCGTCGGCGACGCCCTGCAGCGTCGGGTTCGACAGCGAGATGACGTGCTGGGTGCCACCGACGTCGAGCGTGAACTCACCGTAGCTGCCGAGGCTCTCGGTCGGCGATGCGCTGCCCGAGCTGTGGTTCAGCTGCGCGGCCGCGAGCTTGATCACCTCGATCTCGTGCGTGCCCGGCGTCGCTCCGCTGCTCGCCGCGACGGTCAGGACGTCCTCGTTGCTCGAGGCGCCCTTCATGACCAGGAACTGGCTCGTCGTCTTGAGCTTGCGGGCTGCGGTCGACAGCTTGTCGAGCAGGCCGTCGAGGTCGCCGAACAGCGACTTCTGCTTGCCGAGCTCGGTCTTCTTGGCCTCGAGCTGCGTGATCGGGCGTCGTTCGACGGCCACGAGCGCCGCGATGATCGCCTGGGTGTCGAGTCCCGAGGCGAGCCCGCCGAATGAGATTCCTGCGCTGGACATGCTGCTGCCTCGATTATCGGAGGGCGGCCGGTCTCACTTGACCCCGGCGCCGTGAGGCGGTCGGCGCCCGGGTGTCGCAGAATCGGACACCCGGACCCGGACGCTCGGTTAGCCGAGCAGCTGCAGCGCTGACTGCGGCAGCGCGTTGGCCTGGGCGAGGACCGAGATGCTGGCCTGCTGCAGGATCGAGTTGCGGGTCAGCTGCGAGGTCTCGTAGGCGACGTCGACATCGCGGATGCGCGATTCCGCCGCGCTGAGATTCTCGACGGTGATAGCGAGGTTGTTGATCGTGCTGCCGAGGCGGTTCTGGACCGCGCCCAGCGAGCCGCGCAGCGAGCTGATCGTGTTGATCGCGGTGTCGATGTTGGTGATCGCGGTGGTCGTCGCGCCGCCCGAGCCGATGTCGAGCGACTGCAGCGACAGCGACGAGCTCAGCGCCGCATTGAGCGTGACGCTGATCGTGTCGATGTCCGTCGTCGTGCCGAAGCCGACCTGGAACGTCACCGAGCTCGACGAGCCGTCGAGCAGCTTGATGCCCGAGAACTCGGTCGACTGACCGATTCGGTTGATCTCGTTGACCAGACTCGAGAACTCCTCGTTGAGGGTGTTCTTGTCGTCGTTGCTGACCGAGCCGTTGCTCGACTGGATCGCGAGCTCGCGCAGGCGGATCAGGATCGAGCTGACCTCGT
>JAGQRB010000317.1 GCA_020425925.1 Planctomycetota bacterium | reverse complement strand
CGGCGGACCGTTCGGCTGCTGCGGTGCCGAAGCCGTCCGCGGCCAGAATGCCGGCGTCGCGCGCATCGATCCACGCGTCGTGCTGATGTCGCAGCAGAGCAATCCGGTCGCCGGCATCGCCGTCGCCAACGGCGCGATGCCTGCCGTCACGTCGACCGGCGGCACCGCCGGTGGCTCGTTGACGGCCGTGGTGCACGCCGAGATCGGCGCCGTCGTCGTCCTGGTCGTCGGTTTCCCGGCACCGGCGACGACGATTCCGCCGTTCGCCGACCCGTTCTGGCTCGATTCGAGCGCGTTCGCGTTCCTGGCGTTCGGGGTGCAGACCGCCGGACAGCCGATCCAGGGCAGCGTCGCGCTGCCGCCCTCGACGATGTTCGAGGGCCTCCGGCTCAACTGGCAGGCCGTCGCGATCGGCCCTGCGACCGGCGATCAGGCGTCGAACCCGTCGGTGTCACTCGTGCGCTGACGACCCCGGCTTGCGGTAGATCCCGAGCAGACAGTGCTCGGGATACGGCAGCCCGACGCCGCGACAGAGCGTGCGGACCGCGAGCTCGACCTCGTTGAGGAAGCGAAAGCGCTGGAACGTGCGGCAATCGTCGAGCCGTTCGAACGCGTGCTCGCGCATGCCGACCCCGTCGAACAGCCGCGCCAGCTTGCTCCGGGTGTTCATCCGGAACCGGGTCGGGAACGTGTCCTTCGGCTGCGTCCCCCACAGCCAGCTCTTGACGACGTGGCGCAACGCCATCGGTGCGAGCCGCGTCAGCAACGGCATCGGCGAGTAGCCGAACACGGTATAGACAACGGCGACACCGCCGGGCCGCAGCGCACCGGCGACACGTTCGACACAGCGCTCCGGCTCGCTGATGTGCTCGGCGACCATGCGCAGGGTGACGACGTCGAACGCCGCCTCGCCGTCGTAGTCGTCGATGCCGGCGGCGACCCGCTCGTGCACCCAGCGGTTCTCGGCCAGCGTCGGATCGGGGTCGAGCCCGACGAGCCGGGAACAGCGGCGCGACAGCGCATTCGCGAGCGCATGGTTGCTGGGGAACAATTCGCGGCCGCAACCGACATCGAGCCAGTGCGATCCCGGCGCCACGAGGCCGGCAACCAACGCCTCGTAGTAGTCGTCGGGCGTGAAGTAGTCGTACTCCCGCCGCAGCCGCGGTCCCCAGCCGAGCGCCGATTCGCCGCCGTAGCGGACGTGGAACATCTGCCGCATCGCCGAGCCATCGGGCAGCCGGACGAGGACGGGGGCGGGCCCGCCGCTGGCGTTCGTCATTGCTCGGCGACCGCGATCGGAAACAGCCGATCGAGCTCCGCGAGCAGCGCCGGCGACAACAGGATGTTGAGTGCGCCGACGTTCTCCTTCAGCTGCGCCTCGCTGCGGGCGCCGACCAGCACCGACGAGATCCGCTCGTCCCGCATGCAGAACGCGAGCGCGATCTGGGTGGCGGTCAGGTCGTTGTCCGCGGCGATGGCGGTGAGCTGCGCCGCCACCTGCAACCGCTTCTCGGTCATGTAGCGCGCGATGAACTCGCCACCGGCGGTTTCGGTCGCGCGCGATCCGGCCGGCGGCGCCTGGCCCGGCGCGTACTTGCCGGTCAGCACGCCCTGGGCGAGCGGCGAATAGACCAGCTGGCCGACGCCGTGGCGCGCGCTGGTCGGCAGCACTGCGAGCTCGATCTCGCGATCGAACAGGTTGTAGAGCGGCTGATTGCTGATCGGCGCGGCGAAGCCGGCGTGGCGGCAGAGCTCGACGACCTCGGCGATACGATCGGCCGGCCACTGGCTGACGCCCCAGTAGAGCACCAGGCCGCGCCGGATCAGGTCGTCCATCGCGCGGGCGGTCTCGGCCAGGGGCACTTCCGGATCGAAGCGATGGCACTGATAGAGGTCGACGTAGTCGGTGCCGAGCCGCTTCAGCGACTTATGGATCGACTCGTGGATGTGCTTGCGCGACAGCCCGCGGTCGTTGACGTCCTTGCTCATCGGGAAGAAGCACTTCGTCGCGATGACACACTCGTGGCGCGGCACGTCCTTCAGCGCCTGCGCCAGCGCGAGCTCGGCTTCGCCGCGGTTGTAGACGTCGGCGGTGTCGAACAGATTGACCCCTTTGTCCCGGGCCAGCTGCACGAGCTGCCGCGTTCCGGCGGCGTCGACCGTCGTCCCCATGGTCAGCCAGGAGCCGAGCCCGAGCGCACTCACCCGCAGCCCGGAATCACCGAGAGTTCGATACTGCACGCCGTGTTTGTAGCAGGTCCACCCGCCGGCTAGAAGAGCGCAGGTGTCCGCGACGCTGCGCATCGCCCTGAGCTCGCCCGGCGGCACGATCGAGCCGGCCGAGGACGCGTGGCGCGCCGTGCGCGACCACCGGGCCGACCGCACGTTGGCGCTACCGGGCGTGGCGAAGGGCGAGGGCGGCGTCGCGTCGATGCGCAGAGCCGGAGGCGATGTCGACGCCTGAGGCACCCGGCGCGGCGCCGGGAACGCCCCTGCCCGCAGTCGGCTCGCCGGCGCGGCGACTGCTGCGCGGGCTGCCGCTCGCCGCCGTCTGGGCCGCGGCAGTCTGGCCCGCAGCGCTCT
>JAGQRB010000316.1 GCA_020425925.1 Planctomycetota bacterium | reverse complement strand
GTGCGCGCGCTCGCCGGTGCCGGTCTGCGCATCGAGTGCGAGGATGCGGTCATCGACCCGACCGTCGGCGAACGGGTCGTGCGGTTCGCCGCCGACTACTCCAGTCGGTAGACGACGCTGCCGCCTTCGTTCAGCACGCGTTCGCCGTGCTCGTCGAGCCAGGCCTCGACCTCGGGATCGGTCGCCTTCGGGAACGGATTGACGACGAAGCGGGCGCCGCGCGCCTTGAGCTCGGCGAGCTTGTCGATCTCGAAACCGTCGCGCGGCACGACCCAGCCGCGGCGGCGGGCCTGGTAGAGCAGGATCGGCTGCTCGTAGTTCGTGCGGCGCTTCCAGTACGGGTCGTAGCCCTCGCGCCAGCCGCGCACGATCGCGAGATCGGTCGGTTCGAACTCGCGCTGGATCGAGGCCGCCAGCTGCAGCGTGCCGTTGTTGTGGTTCGTCGAGCGTTGCAGCTTGTCGCGTTCGCTGCCGAGCCAGTGGGTGCCGAGCGCGCCGACGGCGGCGAGCAGCAGCGCCCACAGCCACCACGGCGCGCGTTCGGGCCAGCAGCGGGCGACGAAGAACGCGCCGGCAATCGCGGCGTAGACGTGGTAGTGCGGCCCGGTGCCGGCGTAGGCGCTGTAGCGCAGCGAGCCGACGAGCCCGGCGCCGACGATCGCCAGCAGGGACCAGTCGAGGATGTCGAAGCGCCGACGGATCGCCAGCACCACCATCGCGAGGCACCCGAGCGGCGAGAAGCCGATGCGCGTCGTGGTCTCGATCAGGCTCCACCAGACCTGGGGGTCGCGCAGCTGCCGCAGGCCCGGGAACTTGGTCTCGCCCGCGGACAACACGCCGAAGGTCAGCCCGGTCTCGGCGTGCAGTTGGGCGCCGTGCCACAGCCACGCGGCGAGCGCGCCGGTGCAGATCGCGAAGCCCGTCCAGATCCGCCAGTCGAGCAGCCGGCGCGGCGCGAGCGCGGCGGTCCAGAGTCCGAGCAGGCCGACGATCTGCAGCGTCGGTGCCTTCTGCAGCGTGCCGATCGTGAGCGCCGCGACCCCGAGCCAGAACGAGGTGCGGTTGCCGTTGCCGAGGAAGTGGAGGTATGCGACCAGGCCGGCGAGCGCGAACGCGATGCTGAGGCCATCGGGTTGCACGCGGGCCGCGAGCAGCACGGCCTGGCTGCCGGTCAGGAACACCAGCGTGCCGGCGAGCGCCGGGCCCGGCCCGGACCGCCATTCGAGCAGGCGATGCAACGCGAAGCCGGCGGCGACCAGCGCGAGCAGCGAGAGCAGGCGCGCCGGCCACTCGACCTCGCCGAAGACCGCGAGCGCTGTCGCGACCATCAGCTGGTAGAGCGGAAACTCGCACTCGACCGCACCGTCGGTGTCGCCGCGCCAGTCGACGCGGGGCCGCATCGGGTCGAAGCCGTCGACCAGGAAGTTGCGCGCGATCGCCATCGTGTCGCACTCGCGCCAGGACGTTCCGACCTCATGCGGCGTGAGGCCGAACCAGATCACCGCGGCGAACGCGGCGAGGCACAGCGCAACGAGCCAACGACCCCTGCGAACGCGCGGATCACTCGCGTCGAGGGGATGTAGCCGTGGTGCGCACCGGGGGGGGATGCGGAGCGGCACTGGACGAGATGGCGGTGGTGAGAGTGGTGGTGGTGGAGAGCTGGCGAGTGGCGATACGCCGACACCGAGGCTAGCGGCTCGACTTGTGGAGGTCGATCCCGGACCCGGTGAAGGGATCGCCGACCGCATCCACGCCGACGCCCGGAACACGTCCGTAGTTCCTTGTTTTCGAGCGCCTTACGTCGGTGGCTCGCGGAGGTGTCCGCGATCGGGCACTTCGGTCGCGGTGCAGCGCATTCCGGGCGGCCGCGCGTTGCATTGCGACCGGGACGCATCGACACTCCGGCGACTCCCGCCGCCGAGGAACCACTTGCCACGCCATCTCTCCCCGAGCTGTCTCGCCCTGCTGCTCTGCCCGGCCTGCTTCGTGCCTCAGGACTCCCGGCCACAGGTCGACATCGGCGCGACCTTCGCCAGCAAGTTCGTGCACCGCGGAATGACCATGGTCGCGCGACCGGTGCTGCAGCCGCGGCTCGACGTCGCGCTGCCGACGACCGTCGAGGACGGCACGCTGCTGGTGCGCACGTTCGCGAACATGAACCTCGAGAACGGTGTCGGCTCGGCATGGTTCCCGCAGGGTCACGCCGGGCGCTTCACGCAGATCGAGTACATCGGCGCGTGGGAGCAGAAGCTCGGCGCGTTCGACGTCCAGACCGGCATCCACAGCTACAACGTGCCCAACGGACTCGAGTTCCCCAACGGCGAGCGCGGCGGTACGACCGAGGTGTTCGCGACGGTGAGCGCGAACGTGCTCGAGACGAAGCCGTTCCTGTCGCTGCACTACGACTTCGACGAGGTGCGCTCGACCTATCTGCGCGGCGGCATCAGCGAGGACTTCGAGCTCGCCGACGGGCTCACGCTCAACGTGCTCGGTTGGCTGGGTTACGCGCGCGCCGGCCAGTCGGCCTGGATGTACGGCATCGACCGCACCGGTCTCGCCGATCTCGCCGGCTCGATCGAGCTCGGCTACGTCTACGACGAACGCACGACCTTCGACTGCGGGCTGCACGGCTCGCTGATCGTCGACAGCACGATCCAGGACTGGTTCGGCCAGCTCGGCATCGACGACAGTCCGTGGTGGGTGACGCTCGGCGTGAACTGGGCGTTCTGAGGCGTCCGTCGCCGGCCGACGCCGGGATCAGAACAGCGCGAACTCGCGGAAGACGCCGCGGTCGGACTTCACGAAGAAGGTGAGCTCGGCTTCGAGCCCGGCGTTGCCGAGGTCGACTTCCTGCCGCCGGAACTCGCCGCGCTCCTGGCAGCCGATCTGGATCTCGAGCGAGCCCGTCCGACGGCTGACGACGACGACGCCGCCCTGGCACGAGTCGTCCTCGTCGGTCCATTGGACGGCGGTCGGCCTGCCTTCGGCGTCCGCCACCGCCCGCCACGACCCGTCCGCGACTCGTTCGGCGAGCTCGAGCGACCAGTCCCTGCCGGCGTCGCCGGTCCGCCGGCAGGTCACCGACCAGGCGCGCGCGCCGATCGCCACCTCGACGCCGGCCACGCCGTACTGCGGGCTCAGACGCGCCGGTTCGACGAGGCCGACGACGCTCCAGTAGCGCTCGCCGGGCAGCCGGCGGGACGCGCGGATCTCGGCGCCGCCGAGCGCCTTGCCGGAGATCCCGTCGCCGTCGAGCACCGGCGACCAGATCAGCTTGTCGGGGTTGGACCAGACCGCGGTGTTGAAGTCGCTGAGCAGCGAACGCGGCTGGACGCGGCCGACGGTGAGGTCGCGGCTGACGGATCGCTCGGCGCCGCGGGCGTCGCGCACCGTCGCGGTGATCGGGAAGACGACGCCCTCCAGCCCGTCCCGGACCAGCACCGAGGTCTGCGCGCGGTCGGACGGCGAGAACAGGACGAGCGGCGAAGCGGCGCTCCAGCGGTAGGTCAGCTCGTCGCCGTCGGTGTCCGTCGCCGCCACCTCGAAGGCGTAGTCGCGATCGACCTCGACGACCTGCGGGCCCGTGATTCCGCCGACGACCGGCGCCGCGTTGGCGGCGGGCGGCGGGTTCGCGGCGGCCACCTCGCCGCCGTCGCCACCCTTGCCGGTCTCGGCGGGATCGATCTTCGGGGTGACCTCGCCACGTTGCGACAACCAGATCGCGCCGACCACGACGGCGGCGGCGATTGCCAGGCCGGCCGCCAGCAGCGGACCGCGGCGACCGTTGCCGGTCGCGCCGGTCTTCGCCGTGGCGGTCGTTCCGCTCGGCGTCGGCGTCGCCGTCGACTCGACGAACGGCGAGTCCGACTGCGCGCCGCCGCCGTCGGCCTCACCGCCGCCGAACTCGCGCGCGAGGAAGTTGAGCTCGGTCGAGCGCAGGATGCCCTGTGTCGCGTTCGCGGTGCTCGCCGGCTCCGGCTCGCGTGGCGGCATGGTGTCGAAGCTCAGCGGATTGCGCGGCGGCGTCGGCGCACGCACGGGCTCCGGCCCGGTCGGCAGCGGAGTGCCGGCGGACGACCAGTCCTGGATCAGCTCGTCGATCTCGCGGCAGAGCTGCTCGTAGCTCGCCGGGCGATCTTCGCGGTCGGCCGCGAGCATGCGCGCGACCAGCTCGCCGACGCGCGGCGACAGCCACTCGAGCTCGTCGCACGGGTTCGGACCGGTCGGCGCGCGCTTCGTGACCACGAGGTCGGTCAGCTTCGTCGAGCGGAAGGCCTGGCTGCCGGTCAGCATCTCGTAGAACGCGCAGCCGAGGCCGTAGACGTCGGTACGGAAGTCGACCGAGTCGGGGTCGTCGAACTGCTCCGGCGACATCGTCGTCGGCGTGCCCATCACCGCTCCGGGCGACGTCAGCCCGAGGCCGGCACGCTCGGACTGCATGCGCGCGAGACCGAGGTCGACGAGCTTCGGCAGGAACGGCGACTCCATGCCGATGCGGGTCGACGTCGCGGTCTCGAGCAGGATGTTCTCGGGCTTGACGTCGCGGTGGATCACGCCGAGCTCGTGGGCGTGCGCCAGCGCCTTCGCGACGGCCTTCGTCATCTCGAGCGCCGCCGGGACCGGGAACGGTCCGTTGTTCGCGACCCAGTTCTTCAGGTTCGGCCCGTCGACGAACTCCATGACGAGGTAGTAGAGGCCGTCGTCGGTGACGCCCGCGTCGTGGCACGCGACGATGTTCGGGTGCTTGATGCCGGCCAGCAGCTTGGCCTCGCGCTGGAAGCGCGCCGTGAACTGCTCGTTCTGCAGCTCCATCGACAGCAGCTTGACCGCGACCGTGCGGTCGAGGAACTCCTGGCGGCCGACGTAGACCACGCCCATGCCGCCGCGCGCGAGCTCGCGCTGCAACGTCACGCCCGGCACGCTAGGCAGCGGGCCGGCAGCAGGCCCGGCAGCGGGCACGCTGCCGCCGGTACGGTGCGGAATCGTGCGGTCCGCGGGCGGCGGTCCGTCGTCGTCCGGTCGGCTCACTGCTTCATGCCCTCGATGAGCTTGATGAGCTCCTTCGCCGCCGGCCGGTCGGCCTTGTGAGCGCCGACGAAGGCGTATTCGACGAGGCCGTCGCGATCGACGATCAGCGTCGACGGCGAGGCGAGGTCGCCCTCGATGCCGAGCCGCTTCACGAACTCGAGGTCCTCGTCGTAGTAGATCCGGTACGGCGGCGCCCCCTTGCCGAACGTGAGCTCGTAGGCCTGCAGGAACGACTCCTGGTTCTCGCGCTTGCCCGGGTAGACCACGACGACCTCGATGTCGAGCTGCGCGAGCTGGTCCCGGCACTGTGCCAGCGCCTCGGTCTGGGCGACGCAGTAGACGCATACCTCGCCGACGAAGCCGCGCAGGATCACCACCAAGACGCGCTTCTTGCCGCGCAGCTCGCGCAGGTCGATCGTGCCGTCAGCGGCCTCGAAGACCTGCTGCGGCAGCTCCTTGCCTTCGAGCTCGCGGCGCCTGCCGGTCCCCTTGCTCGCGCTGCCGCCGCTCGACGGGCCGTAGTTGCGACGCGACGGTCGCGCTTTGCTGACGCCTTCGAGGTAGCGCGTGACGTAGCTGTCGAGCTCTTCCTGCTCGGTGACGGTCCACGGCTGGCGCGGTGCCGGCACGCGCGCGGGCGCGGCCTCGATCTCGGCGACCACGGCGGCGGCGGTGCTCGCGGGCAGCTCCGGCTCGGCCGGATCGTCGGCCGGCGGGGGCGGCGCGTCGGCGCGCGGCGGCGCGAGCGACTCGCCGAGCAGCGCGGCGACCACCACCGGCGCGTCGGTCGCGGTCACCTCGTTCTCCGGCAGCCACTCCTCGCGCGGCGCAGGCGCCGGCAGCGGGCCGTCCAGCGGACTGGCGCTGCCGCCGGTGAGTGCGACGCTGCCGGCCGCGAACGTGCCGTCCGCGATCGTGCCGAGCGCGACCTGATTGCCGTCGGTGTCGTGCACGGCGAACCGCCCTCGCGGTTTGCCGGCGTCGAACACACACGACAGCCGCGGCTGGCCGTTCTCGTGGAACGTGTGCCAGGCGCCGACCGGCACGTCGTTCTGCAGCACGCCGACGCGCCGACGGCTACCGGGCTCGGCGCCGGCGTCGGCGGGCCAGCGTTCGTCCAGCACCGCGACCCCCGGCTTGCTGCCGAAGTCCTTGGTGCCGGCGCGGCCGCTGTCGTCGACCACCTTCCAGTTGCCGATGCGCTGGCCGCGGTGGCAGACGCCCTCGGCCTTGAGTGAACCGTCCTCGCGGTAGTAGCGCCACAGCCCGGAGAGCCGGCCGTGGTCGAACCAGCCGCGGCGCTGGATCGTGCCGTCGGGCCAGAAGAACTCCCAGCCGCCGTCCTCGGCGTCGTCGACGTAGCTGCCGCGTGCGCGCAGCGTCTCGTCGGGATAGTTCATGCTCCACTCGCCGGTGCGGCGGCCGTTGGCGTCGAACTCGCCCCGCCATTCGACGATGCCGCTCTCGTACCAGGTGGTCCACGGTCCGACGCGACGATCGTCGTCGTAGCGCCCGCGCGAGCGCCGTTGGCCGGACTCGTAGTAATACGTCCACTCGCCGGTCTGCAGGCCGTCCTCGACCGGTCCTTCGCGCTTGGTCAGACCGTTGTCCCAGGCGTCGCGGTACATCGTCGCGATCTGCTTCGCGAGGAACTTGCAGGAGACCGCGGTGGCCGCGGCCAGACCGAGGATCATTGCGTTGCGGAGGATCGCTCTCATGCTACGGAACCAGTATCGGCCGGCGGGGGTCGCCGTGCCACCAACTGCCGATAGGGCGGCGGTCACGGGGCCACGGCTCGATAGACTGCCTCGGCCTCGCGTGCGTCATTCCATGAACCAGAGTCGACCGTCCTCGTCCCCGCCCGGGCCGCGCCGCGTCCGCGCCGCGCTCGCGCTCACGTTCGCGATCGCCGGCTGCTCCCACGGCGTCGGCAACAACCTCCCGGCCAAGCCGACCGCCGCCGTGACCGGCAATTCGAACCTGCCGGTCGGTTTCGACCTCGGTTTCGCACCGACCGCCGCGCTCGCCGACGTCACCGCCGCCGGCGTCCGGCTGCCGGCGATCGGCGCCACCGGCCCGCGCGAGCTCGTCTTCCTCGGCTTCTCGACCGCGGCGCGTTCGGACGATGGCGACGGCAGCGGCACGCCGCTGGCGCGCGACACGACGACCGACGGCAACGGCGCCAGCGACGTGTTCGTCGCCGTGATCGCGGCCCAGGACGTCGACACCAGCGCGTTCAGCCAGTCGCTGGCCGGCAAGTTCCGGCATCCGCGCTGCACGACTTGTCACAGCATGCAGGCGGCCGACACGCTCGCGTTCGTCTCGTCGCCGCTGCCGCACGCCGGGCCGCTGCCGGGGCCGACGTTCCCGAACAACGATCCGGCGACCTGCCAGGACTGTCACGTCACCAGCACGAACTTCCCGGTGCCGGGCTGGCAGGCGCCGGCGGCGTCGTTCGACTTCCGCCACAAGACCGTCGCCGAGCTCGCGGCCGCGGCGCAGAACGTGCCGGTCGACGAGCTCGAGCACTTCGTCAGCGATCGGCGTGTGCTCTGGGCGCTCGACTCCGGCGTGTTGCCCGGGGTCGGCGGCCGCAACGCGGTCGCCGACGACGATCACGACGGCGTGCTCGAGCCCGAGGACACCGACGGCGTGATCCGCACCGTGCCGGGCGGCTCGGCCGGCTTCCTGCGCGACATCATGGCGTGGCGCGACGGCGGCATGCAGACCAGCAACGCCGCCGCGGTCGCTGACCTCACGTTGGTCAGTCGCGACACCGGCGGCACCGCGGCCGGCAACGGCGCGTCGCGTGCGCCGCGGCTGTTCTGGGTCGACAACCCGACGTTCGACCCGGCCAACGCCGCGGCGACCAACCCGATCGGCACGCTCTACGTCGCGTTCGAGAGCGACGCCACCGATCTGGTCGCCACGACCGACACCAACGGCACCACCGACGTGTTCCGCGCCGCGGTCGAGGTGCGCGCCGACGAGGACCAGAACGGCGGCGCCGCGGTCGGCGGTCTCAATCTGCACTTCGCGACCGGCGCGACGGTGCTCGCGAGCGCGGTGAACGGCGGCACTGCGGCCGGCAACGGCGCGTCGACGCGGCCGGCGATCGGTGGTGCCAACGGCGAGCAGGTCGTGTTCGAGTCGCTGGCCGACGGCAGCAGCCTGGTCGCGGGCTTCACCGACGGCAACGGTGCCTCGGCGCCCGATGTCTACGTCCGCGACGTCGACGCCAACACCACGCGCCTTCTGAGCCACTCGGTCTCGAACCAGGCGACCGGCGGCGACGGCGCCTCGGAGCGGCCGGCGATCGCGAGCAACGGCCGCGCGGTCGCGTTCGAGTCGGACGCGACCGACCTGATCGCGAGCGACACCAACGGTGTGCGCGACGTGTTCCACGCCCGCATCGACCAGGTGCCGCCGTACCAGCGCGTGCGTTCGAGCGTGACCGCGGCCGGCGATCCCGGCAGCGCCGGCGCCTGCACGGCCGCCAGCGTGCACGAGGACGGCAACGGCAGGATCCGGGTCGCGTTCCAGTCCGACAAGACCGATCTCGCGACCGTGGCGGCGGCCACCAACGTGTTCCTGTTCGACAGCGCGACCGGCGGCACGACCCTGCTGAACCAGGCGGCGACGCCGGGTTCGAACGCCGCGGCCCTCGGCGACGGTCCGGCGCGAGCGCCGGTGATCGCCGGCGATGGCTCGATCGTCGCGTTCGAGTCGGATGCGACCAATCTCGACGTGCTGCGCGACGACCGCAACCGCGCCGCCGACGTCTTCCTGGTCGAGACCAGTCAGGTCGACAACGGCCTCGTGCTGCCGTTCCGTGCCAGCGTCTCCGGCACCGAGGGCGCCGAGGGCAACGCCGCGTCGACCGCGCCGGCGTTCGGCGTGTTTGCCGGCAGCGTCGACTACGCCACCGGGTTCGCCGTCTACCGCACCGCGGCGACCAACCTCGGCACCTCGGACACCACCGACGTGATGCTGTCGTTCGTCGGCGAGACCTCGGGTGTGATCGCCGACTTCTCGGTGTCGGCGACCCTCGCGCCGGCGCCGCTGACGGTCACGTTCACCGACGAGTCGTCGGGCAATCCGACCGCGTGGGAATGGGACTTCGACAACGACGGCACGGTCGATTCGCGGGTGCAGAACCCGACGCACGTGTTCGCGACGCCCGGGACCTACACCGTCAAGCTCGTGGCCCGCAGCGCGCTCTCCGAGGGCACCAAGATCGCGGCCGACGTGCTGCGTGCGATCGGGCCGGTGGCCGCCGATTTCACCGCGACGCCGGCGGTCGGCGGGCAGCCGCTCGTGGTCACGTTCACCGACACCTCGACCGAGCAGCCGTTCGCCTGGGAGTGGGACTTCGAGAACGACGGCACGGTCGACTCGACCGCGCAGAACCCGTCGCACACCTACTCGGCGCTCGGCAGCTACGCCGTGCGCCTGGTCGCGACCAACGAGCTCGGTCCGAACGAGATCGTGCGGCCGGCGGCGGTGCAGGTCTTCCCGCCGGTCAACGCCGAGTTCACCGGCACTCCGCTCGCGGGCACGGCGCCGCACGCGGTGACGTTCACCGACGCGACCACCGGCAGCCCGTCGGCCTGGGCCTGGGACTTCGAGAATGACGGTGTCGTCGACTCGACCGAGCAGAACCCGATGCACACCTACACCGAGCCCGGCAACTACACGGTCGTGCTCAGCGCGACCGGGCCGGCCGGTACCGACGTCCGCACGCGCGCGACCTACGTCGCCGTCGGCGGTCCGGTGGTCGCCGACTTCACGAGCTCTGCGACCGCGGCGCTCGCGGTGCAGTTCACCGATGCGACGACGGGAACCGTCTCGAGCTGGCAGTGGGACTTCGACGACGACGGCAACGTCGACTCGACGCTGCAGAACCCGACGCACATCTATCCCGGGCCGGGCACCTATTCGGTGCGGATGACCGCGAGCGGCGCCGGTGGATCGGACGTCGAGTTCAAGCGCAATCACATCGTGGTCGTCGACCTCGAGCCCGCGAAGGACACCAGCATCTACCAGGAGAACACCGGCAACAGCAACGGCAGGAACCCGCAGCTGGTCTGCGGCAACGCCGCGACACTGACCGCGACCCAGGTCGGCATCCGCCGCGCGCTCGTCGAGTTCGACGTCGCCGGCACGGTGTCCGCGGGCGCCACGGTGCTCGCTGCCAACCTGCAGCTGACCAACACCTACGCGCCGCTCAACCCGATCGGCAACGTCAACGTCACGGTGTCACCCGTGACGCGCGAATGGGGCGAAGCGCCCGATCCCGGCTCCAACGGTGGCATCGGCGGCGGCACGCCGGCGGTCGCGGGCGATGCGACCTGGGCGAGCGCGATCGTCGGCGTGCAGACCTGGACCTCCGCGGGCGGCGACTTCGGTGGCGCGAGCGCGAGCGCGACGGTCGGTGGCGTGGGCGTCTACACCTGGGTTTCTTCGAGTCTGCGTGCCGACGTGCAGTCGTGGCTGACGCCGGCGAACAACCACGGCTGGATCCTGCGCGGCTCGGAGGTGAGCGGCGTGCGTTCGGCGAAGGTGTTCGGATCCCTGCAGAACGCGACGGCCGCCGATCGGCCGAGGCTGCGCATCACGTACCGCCCCGCCCTGTGAGCGGCGCTCGCGCGCGATGCCGGGCGTGGGCTCGGTGAGCCGCGTTCGGCGTCCGGATATCGAGCAGCCCGATGCACGCATTCCGCACGCGCCCTGCGGGTCCCGTGGCTCGCGCGCACGGGCGCGAAGGAAATCGG
>JAGQRB010000315.1 GCA_020425925.1 Planctomycetota bacterium | reverse complement strand
GCTGCGGGCGTGACCGACTTCCCGCCCGACCGCTGTCCGCTCTGCGCCCGCCCGAACGCCTGTGCGCTCGCGGCCGGGGCGACCTGCGCCGACTGCTGGTGCAGTCGGACCACGATCGATCCCGCAGCGCTCGCCAGGCTGCCTGCGGCAGCGATCGGCGTCGCGTGCCTCTGCGCCGACTGCGCGCGCGGTCTCAGTTCGCCGGCCGCGCCCGGCTCTGACCGCTGCGATGCCCGGCCTGATCCTTGAGCGCGAACGCGACCGTGAACAGCAGGTTCGACGGCAGCGGCACCGGCTGCACCAGCGTGAAGCCGTTGGCGTCGGCCTGCACCAGCTGCAGCGAGCCGAACAGCGCGGCCGCGGGCACCGGAATGCCGTAGAGCGCCGCGCGGAACGAGCCCGGGTCGAGATCGCTCCAGCCGTCCGGGTCCTCGAGCCGCAGTCGCGCGGTGCCGTCCATGTGGATCTCGAGCTCGACACTCGGGCCGTTCTGACTGACGCTGCCGCGCTGGTGCACGACCGTGATCGCGTCGACGTCGGCGCTGCCGCTGCCCGGATCGAAGATCGGTCGGCTGCGGTGATCGAGCGATTGTCCGCTGACGACGTCGACCAGCCGCACCTGCGTGATGTTCGTGAGATCGACGAGCTGCTGCAGCACCAGCGGATGCTGGGCGAGGTCCCGGAGGTCGAACGCATCGCCGCCGGCCTCGACGACGTCCTGCGGATCGGCGCCCGGGTTCGACGGCAGCAGCACGGGCGTCTGCCCCGCGAGCCCGGAGTACGAGCCGACGACCACCGCGCCGAACGGCCCGGGCTGCGTCGCGGGACCGTAGTAGCTCGCCGGGAAGCGGGCGAAGTCGACGCCGTTGCTGCTGACCTCGACGAACATGACCTCGGCGAACACCAGGTCGGCCGCGCCGGCGAGGCGGAACGGGTTCTCGCCGACGAGGAAGTCGGCACCGGGCCCGTCGGTGATCGCGGTCTGCAAGCCCAGAGTGAGCTCGCCGCCGATGCCGAGCGAGTGCACGTCGAGAGCACCCTGCGGCGCGCCGAGCGCGTTCGGCGGGTTGAAGATCCCGCCGCCGGCGTTGCCGTTGGTCTGGAAGCCGACGACCTGGGTCGCGAACGGGGCCTGAGCGGCCACACCGGCGACCGCGGCCGCAGCGCCCCATGCTGCCAGCATCCGCCGACCGGCCGTCATTCGAGCTCCCTCACTCCAGTTCCACGAGCAGCGCGCCCGCCGCGACCGCCTCGCCGCGCTTGCAGTGCACCTTGGTGACCACACCCGGAGCCTCGGCAACCAGCGGGTTCTGCATCTTCATGGCCTCGAGCACGACCAGCGCATCGCCCTCCTGAACCTCGCTGCCGGCCTCGACCTTGACGTCGACGACGATACCCGGCATCGACGCCCGCAGCTCCCGCTTGCCGTGCGCCTTGTTGCCGGCGACCGCGTGGGCGGCGCGCTCGCGCTCGTCCTCGACCGCCACGACGAAACGCTCACCGTCCATCTGCAGCGTCACCGAGCTGCCGTCGATGTCGGCGACGACGTCGTGGCTCTGGCCGTCGATCAGCGCCGAAAACACCGAGCCGTCGCCGACAAGCGACAGGTCGAGCGCGTAGGTGCGTTCGCCGCAGCGCGCGATCAGACCGGCCGCGGTCTGCTCGAAGACGAACTCGCGCTCGTCGCCGTCGAATCGCGCGACGTACTTCATCGCACGCTCCGCCGCAGCCGGTCGATACGACCGAGCTGCGCCCATGCCGACAGTG
>JAGQRB010000314.1 GCA_020425925.1 Planctomycetota bacterium | reverse complement strand
GATGCCGCCGCCGACGACTGCGACATCGACGGCCGCCGGCAACCCCTTCTCCGCGGGTAGCGCGAGCGGCTCGGATTCCCGGAGCCACAGCGAGGAACTCACGCCTGGGATCCTGCCCGATGGCGACGACCCGAGCCAGCACCGGGCGGGTCGTTTGCCCGGCGCGTCTTGCCCGATCGGGGGTGGGAACGTCGTCGACGGTACCGCTGCCGGCGCACGGCCGCCGCGGTGGCGACGGCTAGCGGATCAGAAACAGCAGCAGGAGGAGGCAGATCGCCGTGATGGTGAGAGCGACCGACGTGCGATTCAGCGTGGTGGTGGTGGTGGCTGCGCGCATGGGGTCAGGGGGTCGTGGTGGTGGGGAAAGCCGGGGTGGTGACCCGACTCAACGGGTTTAGTAGTGCGGGGGACCGTTTCGGTTGCAGCAAATCCCGCGTCGACGCCGCTGCGGCCCCGGGGCGGGGGTGCCCCGAGAATCGTGCGGGCCTCGGTTTCGCAGTGCTTTTGGCCATTCGATCGGTAGAGTTCTCGCCCCGCCGGATCGGCGTCCTGCCCGCGTGGAATGCGGAGCAGGTCGCCGACCGGGTTTCGCCAAGGCGTATCAGGTTAGCCGACGATCGAATCATGAGCAAGGAACTGCGACTCTTCACCAGCGAGTCGGTGAGCGAAGGCCACCCCGACAAGGTCTGCGACCAGATCTCGGACGCGATTCTCGACGCCCACCTGGCGGTCGATCCGGAGTCCCGCGTGGCCTGCGAGACGATGACCTCGCGCGGGTTCGCGGTGGTCGCCGGCGAGATCACGACCAAGGCGGTGGTCGACTTCCAGAGCGTCGTGCGCGAGGTGATTCGCGACATCGGCTACGACGACCCCGAGGTCGGCTTCGACCACAATTCCTGCGCCGTGCTGACGTCGATCCAGCGGCAGTCGGCCGACATCGCGCTCGGCGTCGACGCGACGACCTCGGCGAGCCAGGAGCAGGGTGCCGGCGACCAGGGCATGATGTTCGGCTACGCGTGCCGCGAGACCGACGCGCTGATGCCGTTCCCGATCCACTACAGCCACCGCATCCTCGAGGCGCTGGCCGCGGCGCGCAAGAGCGGCCGCTTCGGCTTCCTGCGCCCCGACAGCAAGAGCCAGCTCACCGTCGAGTACGACGCCGAGGGCAAGCCGACCCGGATCCACACCGTCGTGGTGTCGCACCAGCACAAGGGCTCGGCGAGCACCGAAGAGGTCCACGCCGCGCTCAAGACGGTCGCCACCGAGGTGCTGCCGCCGGCGATGATCGACGACCGCACGAAGTGGTTCCTCAACCCGACCGGTCGCTTCGTCGAGGGCGGGCCGAAGGCCGACTGCGGTCTGACCGGCCGCAAGATCATCGTCGACACCTACGGCGGCATGGGCCGTCACGGCGGCGGCGCGTTCTCGGGCAAGGACCCGAGCAAGGTCGATCGTTCGGCCGCCTACGCCGCGCGCTGGGTCGCGAAGAACGTCGTCGGCGCCGGCTTCGCCGACCGCTGCGAGATCCAGGTCGCCTACGCGATCGGCATCGCCGAGCCGGTCAGCATCCTGTGCGAGACGTTCGGCACCTCGAAGGTCGACGAGGACAAGCTCGTCGCCGCGGTCCGCGAGGTCTTCGACCTGCGGCCGGCCGCGATCGTGCGCGACCTCGAGCTGAAGTCGCCGAACTTCCGCCGCACCGCCGCCTACGGCCACTTCGGCCGCTCCGAGTTCCCGTGGGAGCGGTTGAACCGGGTGGATGGGCTGCGATCGAAACTGAGCTGAGCGGCGGAGCCGATCGAGCGGGGCGGCGACGGCCGCATGGCGGCCGTCGCCACCCCGCTCCATTCGATTTGTTGCAGCGCCGCAACGCGGGGAACGCCGATGGGCGCACCCGAAGCCGCTAGCCCCGCGGCGGCGCTGGGGACCTGGCCACG
>JAGQRB010000313.1 GCA_020425925.1 Planctomycetota bacterium | reverse complement strand
CGGTCTCGACCTCGCCTGCATGTGCGATCTGCGGATTGCGTCGCGCGACGCCAGGTTCGGCTCGACGTTCGTGAAGGTCGGGCTGGTGCCCGGCGACGGCGGCGCCTACTTCCTGGCGCGGACGATCGGCTTCCCGCGCGCGCTCGAGCTCGTGCTGACCGGTCGCCTCGTCGATGCCGAAGAGGCGCTGCGCCTCGGACTGGTGCACGAGGTCGTCGCGCCGGACGAGCTGCTCGCGACCGCCACTGCGCGCGCCGCGGCGATCGCCGCCTTGCCGCCCGACGCCGTACAGCTCACCAAGCGCGCCGCCTACCGCAGCTGGAACGTCGATCTGGAGACCGCGCTCGAGCTTGCCGCGACCTACCAGGGGATTGCGCAGAATCTGCCGGCCCACGCCGCGGCGCTCGGCGGCTGAACGCGCCCGGCGGCACCAGCCGCGCCGACGATTCGCGAATATCGCCGTTCCCCGGCGCAGATGCGGGGCGGCGGTTGGCACCCGGCCCGCCGGCTGCTATCAGTCCGGGCGCCCGTCGCGGGATCCGCGGCGCGCCATTCTCGGGATGCGATCAGAACCACCGCCACGAACTCGAACGGCCCGCCGCGGCGCCGCGTGGGCGCTGTTGCCGCCGGCCGCAGTGCTCGCGCTCGCCGCCAGTGCCGAAGTCTCGCGCGAGGCGGCGACATGGTTCGGTCTGCGCGGTCCGGTGTGTCCGCTCGGCCATCTGTTCGGAGAATGCGTCTGCCCCGGCTGCGGCCTGACGCGCGCGACCGCGATGGTGGTCCAGGGCCGGTTCCACGACGCGCTCGCGACCAACCCGGCGGGTTTCGTCGTCGCCGGGCTCTGTGCCGCCGCGTTGCTGCTGCAGCTCGACGTCGTGCGACGCGGCCGCGTACTCGGGGTGCACACCGCGCTCTCGAGGTATGGACGCGTCGTCTTCGTGAGCGGGATCCTGTCGGCGTGGCTGCTGCGGGCGGCGGGGTGGTGCTGACGTGCTGCTCTGGCCACAGGGCATCGACGAACCGCCCGACGGCGTGATCTTCGCGATCGCGGCCGCGATCTACGCCGTCTTCGGGCTGGTCTGCGCCGTGCTGGCGCCGGGACGCGGTCGCAGTGCGCTGGCGTGGTTCTTCATCGGCGTGATCGGCAACTGCCTCGGCGTGATCCTGCTGCTGCTGCTACCGAATCTGAAGGTGGAGGCCGAGCGGGAGCGTCGTCGCGAGGAGGAGAATCGCAAGCTGCGCGAGCTGCTGCGCAAGGAGCGTCAGGTCGCCGACCAGCGCAGTGCAGCGCACGACGACCGGCTGGCAGCGCACGATCGCGCGCTCGGGCTCGACACCCGACCGCCCGAGCTGCTGCCGAGCGACGGGGACAGCGCCGGTGCGGCGCCGCCGGCGCTGCCGGCCGCCGAGTGGTACTACGCCGTCGGCGGGGTCCGTCACGGCCCGACCTCGGCGGCGCGGTTGCGCGAGCTCCGGCGCAGCGGCCGCGTCGACGACCGCACACTGGTGTGGCGCGAGGGCATGCCGGACTGGGTCGCGATCACGGATGCCGGCGAACTCGACACCGGAGGGACATGAACGACAGCGCGATCTGGATCGGTCAGGGCATCGGCAGTCTGGTCTTCGGCGTGATCTGCGCGGTGATCGCGCCGAATCGCGGCCGCAGCGCGGTCGGCTGGTTCTTCATCGGCTTCGTGCTCGGCTGCTTCGGCCTGATCGTCTTGCTGCTGATGCCGGATCTCCGGGTCGAGCAGGAGAAGGAGCGGCGCTACCGCGAGGAGAACCGCGTGCTGCGGGAGATGCTCCGGAAGGAACGGCAGGTCGCCGATTCGCGACACCGCGTCCACGGCGAACGGCTGACCGCGCACGACCGCGCGCTCGGGCTCGACACCGCTGCCGCGGAGCTGCCGCACGACCGCGCTGCGCCGCCGCCGCCCGGAACCCTGCCGCCGCCGGCCTCGAGCCGGCAGTGGTACTACGCGGTCGACGGCGCCCGCCACGGTCCGGTTGCCGGTGGCGAGCTGCGAGACCTGTGGCTCGACGCCCGGGTGCCCGACCGGGCGCTGGTCTGGACCGACGGCATGGCGGGCTGGCGGCCGATCGGCGAGGTCGGCGAAGCGCTCGGGGGGGAAGCGTGAGCACGGCCGAAGGCGCGCGGCCACCGGCGGGAGCGCCGCGTTGGGTCAGGTTCGACGGCATCCTCGACGGCCGGGTCGGCGACGGCTCTGCGATCGCGCGCGCGGTCGCCGCACT
>JAGQRB010000312.1 GCA_020425925.1 Planctomycetota bacterium | reverse complement strand
CGCAGGAACGCGCGCACGTCACCGCGGTCGGCGCGCGGCGGTGCGGCCGCGGTCTCGGCCGGCAGCTTGAAGGCGCGGCGCAGACGATCCCGCTTCGGCGCTACCACCCCTGCCCCCCTGCACGGCCGGCCGACGTGTTGCCGGCCGCCGCGCCACCGTGCGGCAGCGCGGTCGGACCATGGCCGAGCATGCCGGCCAGGATAGCGACCGCGACCGCCTTGCTGCGCGCGCCGAGCGCGCTGCTCGGTCCGACACACGACGGGCAGCCGAAGCGGCAGGCGCACCGGGTCGCGAGCTCGAGCGCGGCCGCGAGGATGTCGCGATGCACGCGATAGACCCGTTCGGCGAGGCCGACGCCGTTCGGCACCCGATCGTAGAGGATCAGTGTCGGCGCCTCGAAGTGCGGGTGCAGCACCTCGGCGAGCACGCGCACGTCGCCGGGATCGACGCGCACGAACAACGGCACCAGCCCCTGCACCAGCTCGCCGACCCCCTGCAGACAACTCGCCTCGGCGCCGCGCCTGCCCTTGCCGGCGCCGCCGGCGTGACCCGCGATCAACGCCGGCGACAGCACCAGCGCGCAGGCCTCGGTCTCGAACTCCTCGGGCGGCAGCTCGATCGGACCGATGCCGACGTTCTCGCGGCTGTAGAACTTGATCTTCTTGAACGCCTTCGCGACCGTGCTGACGTGCACCTCGCCCCTATGGGCGACGTAGCTGTAGGCGGTATCGGAACACGCGCTGTCACCCACCGCCGCATCGCCGCCGAACACCTGGCGCTCGTCGAGGTGCAGGATCTTGACCTCGGTCTCGACGTCGGCCTCGGTGTAGTAGTCGGCATCGACCAGCTTGACGAACGCGCGGCGGTCGTCGTAGTCGAAGCGCTCGACCAGCCAGGTGTCACCCTGGTGACCGTAGATCGCGCCCTCGTGCACCTCGGTGATCGCCGACGGCCGGTCGATCTCGGCGAGGATCTTGCCGCTGTCGACGTCCTGGATCGTGACGTTGTCCATGTCGGCGGCCGTCAGGCTGACGCCTTCGGCCGGGTAGGTCCGATCGGCGTAGTGGTAGCGCCCACCCTGCTCGATCAGCACGCCGAGGTCGGCGGCGAGGAACTCGAGCACCTCGTCGACGCCGGCGGCCTCGCCGAAGCCCTCGTCGCGGTCGAACGGCAGCTCGAACGCCGCGCAGCGCACGTGGTTGGTCAGGATGATCGGATTGTCGGGATCGATGCTGACCGCGTCGCGCCGCACGCCGAACAGGTACTCGGGGTGCTGCACCAGGAACTGGTCCATCGCGGCACTGCGCGCGATCAGGATCACGGCGCTCTCCTGGGTGCGGCGACCGACCCGCCCGGCGCGCTGGAACGTGCTCGCGACCGTACCCGGATAGCCGACCAGCACGCAGACGTCGAGGCTGCCGATGTCGACGCCGAGCTCGAGCGCGTTGGTGGAGACCACGGTGCGGATCGCGCCGTCGCGCAGCCCGCGCTCGATCGCGCGCCGCAGGTTCGGCAGGTAGCCGCCGCGGTAGCCCGCGATCCGCCCCTGATCGACGTGGTGTGCCCTCGCCTCGTCGCGCAGGTACTTGAGCAGCACCTCGGTCTGCGTCCGCGAGCGCGCGAAGAAGATCGTCTGCAGGTCGCTCTGCAGCAGCTCGCCACCGAGCTGCCGGGCCGCCTCGCTCGCCGGCACCCGCATGCCGGACGCGGCCGACACCAGGTGCGGATTCAGGAACAGGTAGTGCTTGCCACCGGCCGGGCTGCCGTCGCGGTCGACGACTTCGACCGGTCGCTCGAACAACCGGCGGCCGTGTTCGCCGGCGTTCGCGATCGTCGCCGACGCGCCGCAGAACACCGGGTCGCTGCCGTAGTGCCGACAGATCCGGCGCAGCCTTCGCAGCACGTTGGCGACGTGCGAACCGTAGATGCCCGACAGCGTGTGCAGCTCGTCGAGCACGACGAATCGCAGGCCGCTGAACAGCCCGTGCCACTTGGTGTGGTTCGGCAGGATGCCCTGGTGCAGCATGTGCGGATTGGTCAGCACGCAGACGCCCTTGTCGCGCATGACCTGCCGCACCGCCGGCGGCGTGTCGCCATCGTAGACCGCGATCGGCAGCTCGGCCGCCGACTCGCCGGTGAGCTCGGCCGCCGCCAGCAGCCGTTCGAGATCCGCCATCTGGTCGCGCGCCAACGCCTTGGTCGGATAGAGGAACAGGGCACGCGCATCGGCGCCGTCGCGCAACAACGCGTCGAGCACCGGCAGCTGGTAGGCGAGCGATTTGCCGGACGCGGTCGAGGTCGCGATCACCGCGTGCCGACCGGCGTGCAGGAAGTCGGCACACTCGCGCTGGTGGCGGTAGAGCTCGAGGATGCCACGCGATGCGAGCGCGCGCGCGAGCGCCGGGTGGAGCCACGCGGGCAACGCGGCGAACTCCGCGACGCGCGGCTCGGTCCGGTGCCAGGCATCGATGCCCCCCGGACCGTCGGCGCGATTCTCGCGCAGCCGTCGTACGAAACCGCTCAGGTCCACGATCGGACCCATCGCCAGTAGCCACCCATGCGCGGAAGGTAACGCGGCCGGCCGGCGAGAAGAAGTGCGAGGAGCGGTCGCGTCGCGGTCGCCCGCTCCGGGCCGCGAGCGGTCGGCGGTCGGAGGCGCGGAGGGGAGTGACAGCTCGCTGCCAACGGTTCATCATCTCGTCACGACATGACCACTCATTCCCGCACGGGCACTCTCGCGGTCGCAGTTCTGCTCACGTCCTTCCTGCCAGCGCAGGCACCCGATGCTGGGAGCGGCACCGTCCGCCCAGCCGTCGCCGCCGCCTGGCAGAGTTTCCAGAACCAGACCGGCGGTCAGTGGGTCGCGCGCTGGCACGCGCCGACCGGCACACCCCGCATGATCTACGGCAGCGGCATCGACCTCCCCGACTGGCGCGGCAACTCCCTCGACGAGGCGCGGCGGCAGGCCGACGCGGCGCTGCAGCGCTGGCCCGACCTGCTCGGCCTCGGCGACTCGACGTTCGTCGAGCGGATCGGTGCCCGCATGGGTCAGGTCTGGTCGTTCACGTTCGACCAGCAGTACCGCGGCATCCCGGTGCTCGACGGCCGCGCCGACGTGCGCGTGCACATGCGCGGCCGTATCAGCGCGCTCGGCAGCACCGCGGTGCCGATCCCGGCCGACTTCGTCACGGTGCCGGCAATCGCCGAGGCGACCGCGACCGCGATCGCGTGGAACAGCCAGGGTCTCGAACCGAACGCCGTACCGCAGCCGGGACGCCGGCCGGACAGCCGGTTGGTGATCTGGTCCGACGGCGCGGCCGACGCGCTCGCCGCGCCGGCGCTGGCCTGGGAGATCCCGATCGCTGCGGTCCAGGCCGACGGCAGCGGCCCGGTCGGTCGCGTCTACGTCGACGCCCAGACCGGTCGACCGCTGCAGTACCGCAACGACAAGCACGAGTGCGGCATCCCGGGCTGCACCGGCTCCGCCAGCGAGCCGGTGGCGTCGGCTGTGGCGTCGGCTCCGGTGACGCCGCCGCCCGCGACCTACACCGTCATGGGGTGGCTGCGCACCGGGTACTCACCGATCTCCGCGCCCACCAACGAGCCGCTGGTCGGCGTCGAGGTGACGGTGCCGGGTATCGGCACGCTGGTGACCGACCAGAACGGCCAATTCACCGCCAATCTCAGCACCCCGACCAGCGTCACCGTGCAGCTCGACGGCATCCACATGCAGCTGATCGCCGGCACGCAGCCGCAGACCGCGACGCTGACGCTGCAGCCGGGTGTCAACCAGACCTTCCAGCTGTGCTCGCAGACCGCGACCCAGGACCAGATGGCGCACACCACCACCTACTACTGGACGCACGAGATCAACGAGTTCGTGCGCGGCATCGTCGGCAACCTGCCGGAGTTGAGCATCGCCGACATGGTGCAACCGACGGTCAACATCACGAGCTCGTGCAACGCCTACTACACCAACAACTCGATCAACTTCTACTTCCAGACGACGCAGTGCAACAACACGTCGGCGGCGTCGGTGGTCGCACACGAGTGGGGCCACGGCATCGACGACCGCTTCGGCGGGATCTCGCAGACCAACGGTCTCAGCGAGGGCTGGGGTGACATCTGCTCGATCTACCTGCTCGACGACCCGACGATCGGCCACGACTTCTACACCAACGGGACCCCCATCCGCACCGGCACCAACACGCGGCAGTATCCGGGTGGCAGCGGGCCGCACGCCCAGGGTGAGTCCTGGATGGGATTCGCGTGGAAGTACCGCGAGAACCTGCGCACCAACTACGGCACCCAGCAGGCGCTGGCGATCAGCAACGCCACCGTGCTCGGCACCCTGGTGGCGGACGCCAAGAACCAGATGGATGCGGTCCTCGAGGTCTTCATCGCCGACGACAACGACGCCAACCTCAACAACGGCACGCCGCACCATCCCGAGCTCGCGGCGGCCTGCACCGCGCACAATCTGCCCTACCCGCCGATCCTCGCCGGCGACCTGGTCCACCTGCCGCTCGGCCAGTCGAACGACCCGCTGGTGCCGCGCTTCGTCGAGTGCGACGCGATCCCGACCTTCGGCTCGTTCGCCAGCGTCGAGCTGTTCTACAACGACGGCCAGCCCCGTCAGGTCGCGATGATCCCGACCGCGACGCCGAACCGCTACCGCGCGCTCGTCCCCGGCATGTTCTCGCCGCAGGTGCTGACCTACCACATCGTCGCGACCCACAGCAGCAACGCGGTGTTCCGCTCGCCGGTCGTGGGCGAACACAGCTACGCGACCTACACCAGCGCGGTGATCTGGCGTGAGGACTTCGAGAACGGCGGCGTCGGCTGGACGCACGGCGCCACGATCGGCAACGACGACTGGGAGATCGCGGCGCCGGGCGGCTTCGGCACCACGCAATGGAGCGATCCGACCACGGCCTACAGCGGCGCCCGCTGCGCCGGCACCGACCTCACCGGCGACGGCGCCTACTCGCCGTCGAGCGACTGCTGGCTACGCTCGCCGTCGATCGACTGCTCGGGCCAGACCAACCTGCGCATCCGCCTGAAGCGGTTCGTCAGCTCGCCAAACACGTTCGGTGACCGCCTCGAGCTCTACTGCGAGGGCTTCCTGATCTGGGCGACGCCGTACGCGCCGCTGGTCGAGACCGGCTGGGTGAGCTGGGAGACCCAGCTCTGGATGGCGACCAACAACCCGTCGGTCGAACTCGAGTTCCGCTCGATCAGCGACGGCACCGAGGAGTTCGGTGGCTGGAACGTCGATGACATCGAGATCTTCACGCCGACCGCGACGATTCCGCCCGCCAACGCTCTGCGCGTGCTGCCGGCGCAACAGCAGCAGGGTGGCCCGATGATGCTGACGGTGCAGACCCCGGCGTCGCAGCCCTTCCTCTGGATCCTCGGTACCGACGGTGGCCCGACCGCGATCGCCGGCCTGCCGCCGCTCCTGGTCGGCGGCAACACGACGGCGCTGTTCGCCTACACCGACGCGACTGGCAGTTTCGCACTGCCGTTCAGCGCGCCGAGCAACGCGCCGCTCACCGGCACGGTCTGGTACAGCCAGGTCCTGACGCTGACGCCGGGCGGTCAGTTCGTCACCAGCAACCAGCACGTCAACCTGTTCACGCAGTAGCCGCGAGCGCCGGTCGGCGCTACCGCTGCCGCGGGCCCCTCGGCCAGGTGACAACCACCCGGGCGAGGGGCATCATGGCAGCCTTCCCATGCCGACCGTCCTCCGCTCGTGTCTCCCCGGCCTGCTGGCCGCCGTCGCCGCCGCCGCGGCCGCACAGACTTCCATCGGCCAGCGCCCCATCGGCCAAAGCGCCGCGGGCCAGCCGTCCGCCGCCGTCGCACGAGCCTGGAACGGGTTCCAGGCCGCGGCTCCCGGCCAGTGGCTGGTGCGCTGGCACGCCGCCACCGGCACGCCGCTCGAGATCTACGGCCAGGGCCTGGCGCTGCCGGAGTGGCGCGAGAACACGCTCGCGGAGGCCCGCCGTCACGCCGACACCGCGCTGGTGCGCTACCGCGACCTGCTCGGGCTCGGCGACAGCGACTTCGTCGAGCGCATCGGCGCCCGCATGGGCCGCACCTGGTCGTTCACGTTCGAACAGTCGTTCGCCGGCGTGCCGGTGATCGGTGGTCGCGCCGACGTGCGCATCCATATGGCCGGTCGCCTGTGCTACCTCGGCAGCACCGCGGTGCCCGTGCCCGCGGACTTCGACACCACGCCGGCCATTGCCGAAGCCACCGCGATCGCGATCGCCTGGGCCGACCGCGGCGTGCTGCCGACCGGTGCCCGTCAGCCCGGCACCGCGAACGCGCCCCGGCTGGTGATCTGGATCGACCACGGCGCCGCCGCACTGGCGCCGATCGCGCTGGCCTGGGAGGTTCCGATCGCGGCCGTCGACGCCGCCGGCAACGGTCCGATCGGCCGGCTCTATGTCGATGCCAGGAACGGCGGCGTGCTGCACTGGACCAGCGACAAGCACGAATGCGGCGTGCCGGGTTGCCGCGGCGCGTCCGACCACTCCGGCGCGCCACGGCCGGCGCTGCCGCCGACGACGTGCACCGTCATGGGCTACGTGCACACCCAGCACTCGCCGGCGACGACGCCGACCAACGAACCACTGGTCGGCCTCGAGGTCGTCATTCCGGGCCAGGGCACGTTCGTCACCGACCAGAACGGTCAGTTCACGGTCAACCTGACGAATCCGGCGCTCGTGACGTTCGACCTCGACGGCGTGCACACCCGCAAGATCCAGGGCTCGAACGCGCTGGTCGCGAACGCGACGCTGCAACCCGGCGTCAGCCAGACGATCCAGCTCGGCGCCCAGAACAGCAGCGCGAACGAACTCGCCCACACCACGACCTTCTACTGGGTCGACCGGATCAACGAGTACATGCGCGCGGTCCTCGGTGACACGCCGCAGCTCGACCTCGCCGACGCCGTGCAGCCGACGGTCAACATCGTGGCCTCGTGCAACGCCTACTACGTCGGCAACTCGATCAACTTCTACCACGCTGCCGGCAGCTGCAACAACACCGCCGGCGCCTCGGTGATCGCGCACGAATGGGGCCACGGTCTCGACGATCGCTACGGCGGCATCTCGCAGGTCGACGGCCTCAGCGAAGGCTGGGGTGACATCTGCAGCATGTATCTGCTCGACGACCCGATCATCGGGCCGGGCTTCTACACCAACGGCAACGGCATCCGCAACGGCAACAACACCCGTCAGTTCCCGACCGGCGGCGGCGTGCACACCCAGGGCCAGACCTGGATGGGGTTCGCCTGGAAGCTGCGCCAGAACCTGCGCACGGCGCTCGGCACGCAACAGGCGATCGCGGTCAGCAACGACATCGTGATCGCGTCGATCGTCGCGAATGCGATCGACCAGCCGAACGCGGTGCTGCAGGCGTTCCTCGCCGACGACGACGACGGCAACATCGTCAACGGCACGCCGCACTACGCCGAACTCTCGGCCGCCTGCAACTCCCACAGCCTGCCCTACCCGCCGATCCTGCCGGGCTTCCTTGCGCACGACGCTCCGCTCGCCGCCAGCCACGTGCCGCTGCAGCCGCGCTTCGTCGAGTGCCGGGCGGTGCCGAGCTTCGGCAACTTCACGCAGGTCCGCGTGCACTACGACGACGGTCAGCCGCGCCAGCGCGTCATGGTCGCGGCCGGTGCGCCCGATACCTACCGCGCGCTGCTGCCCGGCCTGACCTCGCCCCAGCTGATGACCTACCACTTCGAGGCGGTGCACAGCGGCGGCACGACCTACCGGCTGCCGACCAGCGGCGAGTACGGCTACATCACGCTGCAGGACGAACGCGTCTGGTTCGAGGACTTCGAGAGCGGCGCCATCGGCTGGACGCACGGCGCCACCAGCGGCACCGACGACTGGCAGATCGCCGCGCCGACAGGCGTCGGCACGACCTGGTGGAGCGACCCGCCGGCGGCCTACAGCGGCTCGCGCTGCGCCGGCAACAACCTCACCGGCGGGGCGTACCCGCCGTCGACCTCGTCCTGGCTGCGATCGCCGCCGATCGACTGCACCGGCTACGGCAGCCTGCGGCTGCGGCTGCGGCGCTTCGCGAGCTGCGACGTCGGCTTCCTCGACCAGCTGTCGATCTACGTCAACGGCCAACCGCTCTGGTTCAGCCCGCAGACGCCGCTGTTCGACACCAGCTGGCAGACCTACGACGTCAGCCTCCCGAGTGCGACCAACAACCCGGCGGTCGTGCTCGAGTTCCGGCTCGACAGCGACGCCGCGATCGAGTTCGGCGGCTGGGCGATCGACGACGTCGAGATCTACACCACGGCCTCGACCCTGCCGCTGACCACCACACTGGCGCTGCGGCCCGAGATGGCGCAGCAGGGCACCGCGTTGCAGCTCGACATCCGCACGCCGGCGTCGCAGCCGTTCCTGTGGATCCTCGGCGACACGCCCGGCCCGACCCAGATCGCCGGCGTGCCCGACATCTTCGCCGGCGGCGCGCTGGTGAGCTTCTTCGACTACACCGACGCCACCGGCAGCTACACCCGACCGATCACGGCGCCGAGCGGCGTGCCGCTGCTCGGCACCGTCTGGTACGGCCACGTGCTGACGATCGATGCCTCGGCGGCGATCGTCGCGAGCAATCCGTTCGTGAACCTGTTCACGCAGTAGCCGGCCGCGCGAACGTCACCAGCAGCACGATGCGATCGCCGTCGCCGCGGTTCCAGGCATCGTGTTCGAGGCTGTCGTCGAAGATCAGGCAGCGGCCGCGCTGCCACACCCTGGTCTCGCCGGCGATCCGGATCCCGAGGTCACCCGTCGGCACGACCAGCGGCAGGTGGCAACGCAGCACGTTCGGCAGCTCACCGCGGTGCGGATAGAGCCGGGTGCCGACCCGGAAGCACGAAAACCCGGCGTTCCTGACGCCGGGCACCCGCGCCAGTGCGGCGGTCGTGCGCGGGCAGCGGGCGGCGTTCTGGACCAGGTCGAACCACAGCCAGCCGCGCTCGTCGTAGCCGTCGGCGACCGTCGTCAGCGAGTCCGGTGCCGCGGCGAACACGTCGTCCCCGAGCGCCGCGAGCTCGCCGCGGATCTCCTCGCAGGCGGCCTCGAGCGCCGGCACGAACCCGAACAGGCTCGGTTCGTAGAACCCGCTCACCGGATCGCGCGCGCCCCCGGCGGCACGCGGCGCATCAGGAAGTCGGCGAGCGAGCCGTAGAGGTGCCGGCGCGTGCCCGGGCGCTCCCGGATCGCGTGCGTGCGGTTCGGATAGGCCAGATACTCGAACAGCTTGCCCTCGGCGACCAGCGCGTCGAACAGCCGCTCGCTGTTCTGGAAGTGCACGTTGTCGTCGCCGGTGCCGTGCACCAGCAGCAGCTCGGCCTCGAGGTTGGCGGCGAACGTGATCGGCGAGCACTCGCGGTAGACCTCCGGCACCTGACGCGGATCGCCGCAGTAGCGCTCCTGGTAGATCGTGTCGTAGAGCGCGATGTCGGTCACCGGCGCGACCGACATGCCGGCCGCGAACAGGTCGGGATAGCGGAACAGCATGTTGAGGGTCATCGCGCCGCCGCCGGACCACCCCCAGATCGCGGTACGTTCGCGATCGATCCAGGGCCGATCGGCGTAGAGCCGGGTCACGGCCTCGTTCCAGTCGCCCGAGCTGACGATCCCGATCTTCTGGTAGAGCGCCTTGCGCCAGTCGCGGCCCTTCGGCGCCGGCGTGCCGCGGGCATCGAGCGAGATCACGACGTAGCCCTCCTCGGTCAGCCAGCGGTGGAACAGGTGGTGCCCGAGCATCCAGGTGTCGCGCACCGTCTGTGACCACGGCTCGCCGTAGACGTGGAACAACACGGGCCAGCGCCTGCTGTCGTCGAAGTCCGGCGGATACATCGCCCAACCGTCGAGCACGTAGCCGCCGTCCATCTCGACCCGGAAGAACTCGTTCTCACCCTTGTCGACCGCCGCGTACTTCGTCCGCAGCTCGACGTTGTCGACCAGCACGCGCACGCGCTCGTGCGACGGCAACCGCACGAGCTCGATCACCGGCGGCACGTCGAACGACGACCAGGTGTGGATCGCCAGCGACCCGTCGGCCGAGACGTCGTAGTCGTGCCACCCGGACTGGTCGTCGG
>JAGQRB010000033.1 GCA_020425925.1 Planctomycetota bacterium | reverse complement strand
CGTCGACTTCCGCCAGCGCGGCGACCGCGCCGTGCTGGTGTTCGACGCCGCACTGCTCGCGGCCGATCGCCTCGAGGACGCGCTCGAGCAGGTGCAGAAGACCGCGCTCGACGATCCGACCGTGAGCCACGTCGAGGTCGTCATCCGCAACGCCGACGGCAGCGAGAGCGACCTCGGGACGCTGCTGCGCCGGCGCCAGCAGCTGCCGCCGAGCGCGCGCGGCACCGGCGCGGTGGTCAACCCGCCGCCGTCGTTCGCCGCCGGCCCGGGCGCGCTCAGCGGCAAGCGCATCGCGATCTCGCCGGGACACGGCTACTACTGGCACAGCTCGCTCGGCTGGACGACGCAACGGCCGGTGATCGACGGCCTGGTCGAGGACGTGCACACCGCGGAGATCTGCAACCGCTACCTGATCCCGCTGCTGACGAACATGGGCGCCGAGGTGGTGTTCTGCCGCGAGCACGGCGAGGTGCCGCTCGATGCCGTGATCGACAACGACGGCGGCGCGCCGGCCTACGTCGAGACCGGCGCCTGGACGACCTCGGCGTCGTCGGGCTACCAGGGCGGCTCCTACAAGTTCGCCGGCAGCGCCGCGGTCGAGAGCGCCACCGCGACCTGGACGATCCCGGTCGTCAGGGACGGTCTCTACCCGATCTACGCCTGGTTCCGCGCCAGCAGCAACCGCACGCCGACCGCGAAGTACCGCGTAACGCACGCCGGTGGCACCTCGGAGGTCGAGATCGATCAGACCGTCGACAACCTCACCTGGGTCCATCTCGGGGACTTCTGGTTCGACGCCGCCGACGGCGCGATCGTGACGCTGAGCAACGAGTCCTCGACCGGCGGCGTCGTGATCGCCGACGCGGTGCGGCTCGGCGGCGGCGTCGGCTCGATCGCGCGCGGCAGCGGCACCAGCAACCAGGCACGCTGGCGCGAGTGCGCGCGCTACTGGGCGCAGTTCGCGGGCGCGCCGGCGTCGGTGTGGGATCCGATCAGCGGCGGCCAGGACAACGACGACGACGTCACCACCCGGCCGCGCTTCGCCGAGTGGCGCGGCGCCGATGCCTACGTCAGCCTGCACACCAACGCCGGCGGCGGCGCCGGCACCAGCACCTACATCTACTCCGGCGGCGCGACCGCAGGGTCCTCGACGCTGCAGAGCCGGGTCCACACCCAGGTGATCAACGACCTGCGTGCCGAGTGGAACGCCGGCTGGACCGACCGCGGCCAGCCGAGCGCGAACTTCGGCGAGGTCCGCCTGCTGAGCACGATGCCAGGCATCCTGATCGAGCTCGCGTTCCACGACACCGCCGGCTCGCTCGACCACACCTCGCTGCACGATCCCGAGTTCCGCTACCTCGGCGCGCGGGCGATCGCGCGCGGCGTGCTGCGCTACTTCGCGCCGAGCGCCGCGTTCCCGCCCGAACCGCCGCCGGCGTTCCGCGTCACCCAGGATGGCAGCCGCGGGCTGCGCGTCGCCTGGGACCCCGCGGCCGGCGCCACCGGCTACACGATCGAGTCGTCGGCCGCCGGCAAGGGTTTCGTGGCGATCGCAACCACGACGGCGACGAACTGGTCGACCGGACCGCTGCCGTACGGCGCGCTGCGCTCGTTCCGGGTGCGCGCGACCAATGCCAGCGGCTGCTCGATACCCACCGAGGTGCTCACCGCCGGCACCGACCACACCGCCGCGGCCCAGGTGCTGCTGGTGCAGGCCTTCGACCGCCTCGACCGCAACGTCAAGGGACCGGAGAACACCCGCGACTACCTGCGGCTGGTCGGCGACGCGGCCCGGCGCGATGCGACGTTCTCGCTCGGCTTCGACGCCGCCAGCAACGAGGCGGTGCAGCTCGGCCGGGTCACTCTCGGCAGCTACCGCGCCGCGGTCTGGTCCCTGGGCGAAGAGAGCAGTGGCGACGACACGTTCGCCGCCAACGAGCAGAACCTCGTCGCCAACTACCTCGCCGGCGGCGGCCGCCTGCTGGTGACCGGCGCCGAGATCGGCTGGGACCTCGACCACCTCGGCTCGGCGGCCGACCGTGCGTTCTATCGCAACCAGCTCGGTGCGACCTACGTCGCCGACGATGCCGGCGTCTACACGCTGCAGGCCGGCCTGACCGGCACGGTCAGCGCCGGGCTGCCGTTCACGTCGTTCGACAACGGCAACTTCGGCACCTACGACGTCGACTACCCGGACGTGATCACGCCGACCGCGGGCAGCGGCGGCATCGTCTGTCTGCGCTATGGCAACGGCTCGGTCGCGGGCATCCAGAAGGTCGACGGCACCACGGGCGCGCGCGTCGTCAACTTCGGCTTCCCGCTCGATACCATGACCGATCCCGGCGCGCGAGCGCTGCTGCTGCGGCAGAGCCTCGCGTTCCTGCTCGAGGAGCTGCCGTTGGCGGCGGCGGCGCGCGCCCCGCTCGGCCAGCGGCTGGACCTCCTGCTCGACCTGCCGAGCGAAGCCGGTCAGCTCTGCCAGCTGCTCGCCAGCGAGGCCAACGACGTCGGCATCGCGCTGCCGGGCGGCAACCTGCTGCCGCTGCGACCGGGGTTCCTGATCGGCAGCAGCGTGAACCCGGCCAACCCGCTGTTCGGCAACTTCCTCAGCGTGCTCGACGGCAGCGGCCGCGCGCAGGCCTGGGTCGACGTGCCGAACCTCTCGTTCCTGAACGGTTTCGAGGTCTGGTTCGCGGCGTTCACGGCCGACGGCAGCACGCTCGTCGACCGCGAGGTCACGAACTGGGTGCGGGTCGTGCTCGGCCCGTGACGGGCCGAGCGGAGCACTGGCGGGCCGCGCCGGGCAGGCGGCGCGGCCGCAGCCGGCTCACTCGCCGATCGCGGCGGCGACCAGGCAGCCCTTCGCGACCGCGGTGAGCGCTTCTTCGCTGCGGAAGATGCGACCGACCGGGATCGGGAAGTCGATCTTCGCGAACTCGTCGCGGAAGACCTCGATGAAGCCGCCGATCATCGACGTGCCGCCGGCGCAGGCGATGTCGACCGGATCGTTGAAGGTCGGCATGTTCTGGCCCGACTCGAACCGCGCCTTGATGTTGGTCAGCACGTAGTTGATGAGGCTGCGGTAGTAGATCGCCACCGCCTCCTCCTCGCGGCTCTTCGGGTCGCGGATGTCGATGCCGCGCTCCTTGATGTGGGTCGCCTTGCTGCGCGGGCAGCCGAGGACGCTCGCGACGTTCTTGTCGATCCAGTCGCCACCGCGCGCCACCGAGAACGACAGGCACGGGATCGACTTGTAGGCGATGCAGGCGTTCGCCATGCCACCGCCGAACGACAGACCGATGCCGGTGAAGTCGTTCTCGGCGAGCTCGGAGAACACCACCGCGTGCGCCTCGTTGATCGCGTGGGCGGTGTAGCCCATGCTGTTGATCATCGACTCGAACAGGCCCTGGTGGTAGACGATGTTGTTGTCGACGTCGAGCGACTCCGCGGGCACGCAGAAGTAGCAGTTCTCGCCCGCCGCCTGCGGCTGGCCCAGGATCTTGCTGATGATCATCTTCATCATCGGCAGCGCGTCCTGCTCCTGCGGGCTGATCAGGCCGTCCATCATCGGACGACGCGTCTCGCGGCCGAACACGTTGGCGAGCTCGAACGCGGCTTCGCCGATCACGACGAGCTTGTTGTTGTGCACCACGTACGGCACCTTCAGCTTCGTCAGCATGTTCTTGCTGTAGACGTCGCTCGGGATGTCGAGGAACGCGTTGCGCTCGACGTTGACCGTGATGCCGCCTTCGTCGTTCTGGACGGCCGCCGCGAGGTTGGCCGTGCCGACGTCGAGGCCCTTGCCGAGCGCCACCGTGGCTTCGGCACCATTATCCGTCGCCGGATCGTAGTTGTCGTTTTGCTCCGTCATGTGTCAGTCCTACCCGTGAAGTTCGTTGTCCCCGAGGCGGTCCCGTCTATTCGCCGCCGCCCTTCAGCTTCTTGAGTCGCGCGAGGTTGGCCGCGATACCGCCGCCCGCCTTCTGTTTGATCTTGACGTTGTCCATGTTGGACTCGAGGTTCTGCTCGACGCCCTTGAACAGCCCGCTGAAGTCGGTCGGAACGTCGCTTTCGACCGCCGAGCTGATGCCCATCTTCTTGCCGAAGGACTCCAGCCGGTCGTTGAGCGAGCTCGTGAGTTTGTCGAGGGCGGCGCTGAGGTCGCCGCCACCGCTGGCCGCCGGCGCCTGCGCCTGGGCGGTCTGCATGTTGGCCTTCATCGTCGCCATCTCCTGGAACAGCGACATCAGCAGCTCGTTGCTCGCCATCGGCTGCGGCGCCCGTGCGGCATTCTCAGCCGCCGCCTGTGCCGCTGCGACCTCGGCGCGTACCGCCTCGGTCTCCTTCCTCGCCGCCGCGAGCTCGGCCTCGAGTGCCGAGACGCTGCGCACCGCGATGTCGAGCTCGGAGCGCAGGCCGGCGGCGCGCTCGTCGGCGGCCTCGACCCGG
>JAGQRB010000311.1 GCA_020425925.1 Planctomycetota bacterium | reverse complement strand
TCGGCACGCGCGTTCCGACCCAGCGCGGGCGGCACGGCGGCACCACCGAGCGCCGCGTCGATCGCCGCGGCGGCGAGCTCGCCCTCGGCGATCGCGACCTCGGCGCCGCCGATGCCGCAGATCTCGCCGGCCGCGAACACGCCGTCGACCGACGTCTGCTGGCGTTCGTCGACGACCGCGCAGTGGCCGCCGCGCGCGGCATCGAACCGGCTGGCGCAGCCGAGCCGCAGCGCGAGCTCGACCGACGGCACCAGGCCGAAGCCGGCGCCGACGATGTCGACCTCGATGGTCCGTGCGGTCTCGCGCCGCGGCCGGCCGTGGCGATCGACGCGACCGATCACCGCGCGCTGCACCGCGCCGTCGCCGAGGCACTCGAACACGGTCCAGCCCCAGCGCAACCGCACGCCGGCGTCGAGCAGCTTGCGGGCGTACCAGAGCGCCTCGCGCCGCCGCGCGCCGTTGCCGAGCACACCCGGCAGCGCCCGCAGCGCGTTCCAGCGCGAGCTCGCCTCGAGCGCGGCGACGATCTCGACGCCGGCCGACAGCAGCGCGGTCACGGTCGGCAGCAGCAGCGGGCCGGAGCCGACGACGAGCGCGCGGCGACCGGGCACGACGCCGAAGCCGCGCACCATGACCTGCAGCGCCCCCGCCGTCGTCACGCCGGGCAGCGTCCAGCCCGGGAACGGGATGCAGCGGTCGATCGCGCCCGGCGCGAGCAGGATGC
Organism: Planctomycetota bacterium; assembly: GCA_020425925.1. GTDB lineage: Bacteria > Planctomycetota > UBA1135 > UBA1135 > UBA2386 > JAGQRA01. The sequence continues at coordinate 17,594 of JAGQRB010000311.1, read as the reverse complement.
GATCGCATTCGAGCAGCCGCGAACGGCCGTCCTGTTCGAACCAGAGTCGGCCGGGTCGCGCGTCCCACACCACGGCGCCGTGCTGCAGGTCGACGTGCGTGCGCTCGAACCCGTGCAGCAGGTCGTGGCCGTGCCGGTGGCTCGGCGGCTCGCCGATCTTCGCCGCGGCACCCACCCCTGCCGCCGCACCGGGCGGCAGCTGACGGAAGATCTGCCCGCCGGCGCGCTGGCCTTCGTCGAGCACCGTCACCGAGCGACCGCGGCTCGCGAGCAGGTTCGCCGCCGCCAACCCGCCGGGTCCGGCGCCGACGATGCCGACCTCACTCCTGAGCACGTCGGCACTCATGCCTGCGCCTCCGGTCGACCGCCGCGCTCGATCACCATGCCGTCGCGCACCGGCGTCGTGCAGGCGCGCAGCGACTCGCCGTCGACGCTGACCAGACACTCGTAGCAGATGCCCATGTTGCAGAGCACGGCGCGCGGCGCGCCGTTCCGGCTGCTCTGCCGCAGCACCTGCTCACCCGCAGCCCAAAGCGCCATCGCGACGGTGTCGCCGGCGCGGCCGGTGATCTCCTGGCCCGCGAACGTGAACCTGACGGCAGCGCGCGCGTCGTCCGAGACCCGCCCGCTCACGCCGCGAACCTCGCCGGCAGGTACGGCGTCGGATCGATCGCAGGCGCGACCCCGGCGATCTGCTGCGCCAGCAGCAGGCCGGTGATCGGCGCGAGCGAGATGCCGAGTCCCTCGTGACCGGCCGCGATCCAGAGGCCCTCGACGTGTGGCCAGGGTCCGATCAGCGGCACGCCGTCCTCGGCGTACGGCCGCAGCCCGACCCAGGTGCGCACGATCGGCGCGGCGGCGAGCGACGGCGCGTAGCGCTGGGCGCGCAGCAGCGACCGGTGGAGCAGCTCGCGGTTGAGCGTCCGGTCCATGCCGCGGAACTGGCGCGTGCTGCCGATCAGGCAGCCGCCGTGGCTCTGCGGCTGCATGTTGACCGCGTGCCCGCCGAGGTCACTGCCGGCGCCGCTCGGATCGACCTCCGCGGCCCCGTGCGCGAAGCGCAGGTAGGCGATCTCGAGCAGCTGCGTCCGGATCGGCGAGACATGGTGCGCGGTGATCGCGAGGTTGCCGGCGCGCGGCCAGATCGGCAGGCGCGGCTGACCGAGCATCTCGGCGAGCTCGGGCGCCCAGACGCCGGTCGCGTTGACCACGTGCGCGGTCGGCACGACGCCACGCGCGGTCCGGACCGCCGTGACGCGCCCGCCGCCGACATCGAAACCGGTCACCGGACACTCGGCGCGCACCTCGACGTTCGGGTTGAGCTGCATCGCCTCACGCAGCATCGCGCTGCAGGCCAGCATCGGCAGCACGACGCCGTCACCCGGGTAGTAGAGCGCGCCCGGAACGTCGTCGGCGAGCCCGGGCTCGATCTCGCGCAGCCGGCGTTCGTCGACCACCTCGCAGCTGTCACCGCGGTCGAGGAACTGGCGGTTGAGGACCGGCAGCAGATCGAGGTCCTCGGCGCTGTCGGCGAGGTAGAGCGCGCCGGTCGGACGATAGTAGAACGCACGTTCGCCGTCGGTGCGCTCGGCGAGCTCGGCCCACAGCCGCACGCTCGTCCGGGTGAACGAGTAGGCCTCGGGCGTGTCCGGCGTGACCATGAGGTGCCCCATGCTCGAACCCGACGTGGCGCCGGCGATGGCGTCGCGCTCGAGCAGCAGCAACCGGGTGGAGCGGGGCAGCACCCGCGCCAGCGCGTGCAGCACGGCGCAGCCGATGATGCCGCCGCCGACGACAACGACGTCGGGAGACATGAGGGCGGGAACTATGGCGCGGGAACGGCCGAACGCCGCGCCAATTTCGCCCTGCGACGGTGGGGCGGCGCCGCGGTCAGGCGTAGAGCTTGCCGCCGACCGCGCGGGCCAGGTCCGGGCTCGCCGCCCCCAGCCCGACCTCGAGCAGACTCGGCCGCACGAACACCAGTGCCGGCTGGTCGGGGCAGGTCTCGCGCGCCACTCGCCACAGCCAGCGCCGCTCGCGATCGGTCAGGCCGCTCGCGGCCGCGAGCCGACAGTGCGTCCGCCAGGCGTCGCGACGCGCCCGCAGCCACGGCCAGCACGCGAGCAGCGCGCCGATCGCGGCGACCGTGACCAGGCCGACGAACCGCAGCGCGGCGTCCATCACCGCACCTCCTCGGGGTTGTGCACCGTCGCGGTGTTCTCGATGGCGGCGATCGCCTCGCGCAACCGCGCCCGCACTGCCGGATCGCGTTCGGCGGCGTCGCGACTCTGCAGCAGCTCGCGGGCGCCGTGGAAGCGGACCTCCTGGATCGCCCAGATCGCCGACAACCGCATGCGCGCATCGTCGTCCTTGAGCATGCCGACGAGCACGTCGCGCGCCTCGGGCCAACCCAGGTTCCAGAGCGCCTTCGCGGCGTTGGCACGGACGCGGTTGTCGCGGTCACGCAGGAACGGCGTGAGCAGTTCGGTATGGCGCGGATCGTCGAGCTGCTCGAAGGCCTCGATCGCGTTGGCTCGCACACGGCGATCGGGATCCGACAGCGCGTCGATCAGCACCTTGAGACCATCGACCGAGCCGGTGACCTGCACCAGACGGACCGCGGTCGCGCGCACCCGCACGTCGGCATCCTCGAGCAGCTCGAGCAGCGGCGCGCGCAGCTCGGCGCCGGCGTCGAGCAGGCCGACGACCTGCAGCGCCTTCACCCGCCGGCGGGCGTCGAACGAACCGAACTCGCCGGCGAGGCGCTCGATCAACCGACCGTCGATCTTGCTCAGCGCCGACGCCGCGAGCTCGCGCGCGCGCTGATCCATGCCGTCGAAGCGGTCGAGGAAGCGCGCCAGGCTGACCTGCGACACCTCGCGGATGGCGAGCCGTCGCGCCTCTGGGTCGGAGGAGCCGAGCAACGGCGTCAGCAGCGCCGCGCTGTTCTCCGGCTGCAGCTCGACGACGAGCTGCGCCGCCGCCAGTCGCACGTCGTCTGCGGCACCGGCGATCACCGGACCGAGCGCGTCGCAGCCGTTCGGACAACCCAGCTGGCGCAGTGCGGCGATCGCGCGCAGCTGCACGACGCTCGCGGGATGACCGAGGAACGCCTCGGCGCGACTCTGCCCCTCACCGCCGTCGACCGCTTGCGCAACCGCGGAGTCGAGCAAGCTGGCCGCCGCGTCGGGGTCGAGTCGCGGCACGGCGTCGATCAGGGTCTCCGCGAACATGTCGTCCTCCATCGCCATCACCCGACGCTCCGCGAGCCCGACCATGCGTTCGGCGAGCGTCGCCCGAAACGACTCGTCGCCGCGACCCTGCAGCACCTGCTTGCCGACCCGCGACACCGCCGCCGATCGGTGCGCCGCGAGCGCGAGCACGAGGTCGACGCAGAGCGGCGCGCGCGAATGCAACAGGGCGCCGATCAGCGGTTCGACGAACGCCTTCGCATCCGGTCCCTTGAGCACCTTGGCGACGATCGCGACCGAGCGTTCACCGAACTCGGGCAACAGCTCGAGGAACGCGATCCTCTGATGATCGGGGTAGTCGCCGACGCAACGCTGGAACGTCGACCAGACCGCACGATCGATGTCGTCGCGCAGCGTCGGGTTCTGGCCGGCTCTGCGCAACTCGGTCGCGAGCAGGCGCACCCGCTGCTCGATGCCGGTGAACGCGACCGCGCGGATCTCGCGCATGCCGTCCTGCAGTCCGAGCAGCAGGATGTCGACACCGTCGAGCCCGGCGAGCGCCGCGACGGCGCGGAACGCCGGCAAGCGACCGGCCACCGCATCCGACCGTTCGCCGCCGCGCTCGGCGCCGCCGTCGCCTCGGATGCGCGCGCCTGCGATCGCGAGCAAGGGCTCGCGCCAGGCCTTCGCCGCTTCGACCGCGCCGGGCAACAGCGCGCCGAACTGACCGACCACGAGGTCCGGTCGCGCCAGCCGCTCGGGATCGATCAATGGCCCCATCGCGGCGATCTGGAGCTCGGCATTCGGTTCGCTCAACGCGGCGCGGCACAGCGCCAGCTGCACCGGTGCCGGCAGCTCGGGCAGGCAGGCGAACGTATCGGAAAGAGCCACGGGATCGCGCGTCGCCGGAAACCCCGGCCTCTTCGCTTTCGGCTCTCGCCGGCACCCTCCATGAGATTCCGTAGGGCCGCACACGAGTCGCCGTTGCCAACGCGGATTCGTTGTCTCGGGACCGGACTCTGCCGACACTGGGGCGATGCCGAATCGCGCCCTTCTCATCGCCGCGTTCTGCGCCACGGCAACGCCGGCGCTCCTCGCGCAACGCGCCCCCGACCGCGCCGACGTCGCCTACGGGCCCGACGAACGCAACCGCATCGACTTCTGGCGCGCCGAGGGTGACGGCCCACGACCGCTCGTGGTCTACATCCACGGCGGCGGCTGGATCCGCGGCGACAAGGCCGGCGCCGGCAGGTCGGCAGCGCCCTATCTCGAGAACGGCGTCCACTTCGCCGCGATCAACTACCGGCGCACCGACAAGAACGCGTTGCCGGCGCCGGTGCACGACGCCGCCCGCGCGATCCAGTACCTGCGCACACAGGCGGCCGAATGGCAGATCGACACCGACCGCATCGGCCTCTGCGGCGGCAGCGCCGGTGCCTGTACCTCGATGTGGCTGCTGCTGCACGACGACCTCGCCGATCCGAACGCCGCCGATCCCGTGCTGCGCGAGTCGACGCGGGTGCGTGCCGCGGCGGTCTGGAGCGGACAGACCGCGATCGACCCGCCGCTGGTCGAGCGCTGGGTCGGCCCGAAGATCCTCGACCACGCGATGATCTGGCGCGCGGTCGGCGAGCCCGACATGGCCACCGCGCTCGCGAACTACGAGCGGCATCGCGCGCTCTACGCCGAGTTCTCGCCGATCACCCATGTCTCGGCCGACGATCCACCGCTCTTCATGCGCTACGGCTCCGACACGTCGTTGCCGTCGAAGGACGCCGGTCACGGCATCCACCACCCGCAACTCGGAATCGAGCTGCAGCAGAAGTCGATCGCGGTCGGGCACGAGTGCCACCTGCTGATCCCCGGTACGTCCAAGTCGGAGCGTTACCACAACGAGCGCGAGTTCCTGCTCGACAAGCTGCTGCCGGACGCCGAGCGCACGCTGGCCGCGAACGCCCGGCGCCTGCACGCCGAGATCCTCACGCTCGACACCCACAAGGACATCAAGCCGCAGCTCGCGCCCGAGTCGCTGCCCGACGATCCGACGACGCGCGAGCGGTTCCGCAACGAGTACGACCCGTCGGTGCGCGGCAGCCAGCAGGTCGACTTCCCGAAGATGCGCGAGGGCGGCTACGACTGCGCGTTCTTCATCGTCTACGTCGGCCAGGGGGCGCTGACGCCGGCCGGCTACGCCAGCGCGCTGCGGGCCGCGAACGACAAGTTCGACGCGATCGACCGCATGGCGCGACTGTTCCCCGACACGATCGGCCTCGCGACCTCGCCGGCCAAGGTCCGTGAGCTGCATGCCGCCGGCAAGCTGATCGCCTGCATCGGCATCGAGAACGGCTATCCGATGGGCGAGGACCTCGGCCTGATCGAGCGGTTCCAGCAGCGCGGCGCTCGCTACATGAGCATCGCGCACAACCGCCATTCGCAGCTCGGCGACTCGCACACCCCGCTCGAGCCGCTGCACGGCGGCCTCAGCGAGCTCGGCAAGAAGGCGATCGCGGAGCTCAACCGGGTCGGCATCATGGTCGACGTCTCGCACGCCAGCAAGGCCACGATGCTCGAGGCCGTCGCGCTCAGCAAGGCACCGGTGATCGCGTCGCACTCGGGTTGCCGCGCGCTGCGCGATCACAGCCGCAACCTCGACGACGAGCAGCTGCGCGCGCTGCGCAAGAACGGCGGCGTGATCCAGGTCGTCGGGCTGGCCGGCTTCCTGAAAGACGACACGGCGCGCCGCGCGGCCCAGGATGCGTTGCGCGCGGCACTCGGCTTCGATCGCAAGGCCGACGAGGCCGAGCCGGAGCTGCCGCTGGAGGCGCGGATGGCGGCGCTCGAACGCGGCATGAAGGCGATCGACGCCGAGCTGCCGCGCGGCAACGTCCGCGACTACGTCGACCACATCGACCACGCCGTGCAGGTAGCCGGCATCGACCACGTCGGGCTCGCCTCGGACTTCGACGGCGGCGGCGGCGTCGACGGCTGGAACGACGCGACCGAAACCCCGAACGTGACGATCGAACTCGTGCGCCGCGGCTACAGCCGGGCACAGATCGAGAAGATCTGGAGCGGCAACCTGCTGCGGGTCTGGGAGCAGGTAGAGAAGTACGCGGCCGAGCACCGCTGAGCGCGGCGAGCGGCCTACTGCGACTCGCCGAACACTCGAGCGGTGTCGAAGTAGCGCCCGCCGAGGACCCACTCGAGCTCACACTCGGGCCGCTGCACCGCGAACACCTCGGCGCCCCGCTCCGTTACCTGGCAGTTCCACAGCACCAGTCGCCGCAGCAAGGACAGATCGGCGAGCGCCTCGAGATCGGCGTCATCGAAGCGCCCCACCAGCGTCAGGTCGCGCAGCGTCGGCAGATCGGCGAGCGTCGCGAGATCCGTACCGACAACGCGCACGTCGACCAGCAGCAGCCGCTGCAGCCGGGTCGAAGTCAGTGGCTCGAGGCTCGCCGCCGGCAACACGGTTCCGGCGTCGCGCAGCCCGAACTCGGTCAGCGCCGGCAAGGCGACGAGGCCCACCAGCTCCTCGCCCTCGCCGCCGAGGCGGGTGTCGATGCACCACAGGCGCTCGAGCTTCGTCAGCGTGCTCAGCGATCGCAGAGCCACCGCGTCGAGGCTGCCGCAGCGCCGCAGTGTGAGCCCGCGCAGGCCCGACAGCGTGCCGAGAACCGCGAGGCGCGCGCCGTCGAGGATCGCGTCGGCGAGCTCGAGCTCGCGCAACGCCGGCAGTTCGCGCAGGCGCGAGAGCAGCTCGGCCGGCACCTCGCCGCGCAGGCAGACCGAGCGCAGGTTCGCGAAACGCAGCAGGCGATCGACGGCCGCACCGTCCTTCTCGCCGGCAACCGAGACCTCGATGCGCTCCGCCGTCGGCGGCAGCTCGTCGACCGCCGCGAGCGAGCCGGCGATGCCGCGCGCGCGCTCGTGCCGTCGCTCGAGGCTGCGATCGATCTCCCGCAACACCTCGTCCAGCGTGGTGCTCGCCACGAACGGCCCGACTTCGTCGGCCCCGAACCACGACCCGTTCGGCCCGACGTTGACGAACAGGCCGAGGCGACGCCCGCCGGGCAGGTCGACGACCAGATCGAGGATGTGCGAGACCCCGTTCTTCGCCACGGCGTCTCCTACACTCCGACCGAACTCCTGCCGGAGGATCTCGCGCGACACACCGCCATCGATCGGGCGGGGATCGTCGGACCAGGCCACGGTCCGGAGCTGGTCCGAGAAGCCGTTCGCCGTCACCGTGCGGTTCACGCCGATCACCTCCCGACGCACGAAGCGGAATCCGGTCGCGGAACCGAGCAGGGTGCGCAGGTGCTCGGCGTCGCGGACGACGACGGCAGCGCTCGGCGCCGGGTCCTGCGCTCCCTCGCGCCTCGGTGCGTCCGCCACGCCACCGCGCGCGAACCACGCCGTCGCGACGACCGCCGAACAACCGAGCAGCGCCGCCGCGGCGACGAGCAGCCGCTGGCTCCGCGGCCGCGGCGCCGAAACCGGCGGCGCGAGCTCCGCGAGTCGCGCGGGGGCGACATCGGTCGACGCCGTGAACTCCTCCTCGAGCAACAGCTCGAGCAACCGCTCGCGCACCGCCGCCCGGTCTTCATCGAACGTCATCGTCACAGCCGCCTCCGGACACATTCGGACAATGCCGCGCGCAACCGCGTCAGCAGACTCTTGACCCCTTCGACACCGAGCCCGAGGCGCGCTGCGATCTGCTCGCGCGGCAGACTCTCGCCGTAGCGCAGTTGCAGTGCCTCGCGCGATCGCGGCGGCAGCGCCTCGAGGCACTCCCGCAGCGCCAGCCGTTCGGCTTCCCCGGTGTCGACGACGTGGCGCTGCCACATCTCGTGGAGCCGGTCGGCATCGACGATCTCACGCCGCCGCCCACTGGCCCGCAGCTGCCGCCGGAAGAGGTTGCGCGCGGTAGCGAGCAACCAGGCGAGCGGCGCGGAGCCGTCGGGCCAGCGCCCGAGTGCGGCCAGCAGCGACTCCTGCGCGACATCGGCGGCCACCTCGCGGTCGGCACCGAGGAACCGCAGGTAGCGCCGCAGGCGAACGTGCGGCGACGCGAGGTCGACGGGTTCGGGTTCGGTGGAGAGCTGGGTCAGCACGGAGTGAAATACCCAGCGCAGGCGCGGCGGGGGCGGGAAATCCGTCGCGGCACGGAGCCCCCGCGCCGGGCTACTCCTCCATCTCGTCGATCACGGGCGCGCCGGCGTCGAGCTCGACGATCTCGGGCGACGCGGCGCTCAGCTCGTCGCCGTGCAGATCGACCCAGACCTCCTCGACGCCGAGGCACTCGCCGGCGCGCCACGTCGTGCGCAGGAAATACGACACGTCGCTGCCGGCCTGATCGGGCTCGATCCGGGGCACCCGGGCGCTGTTGAGGAACAGCACGCCGTCGCGCCGAACGAATCGCGTGCGCTCGCTGCCGCGCGGATGACCGAGGCGATGATGCATGTGGCCGGCGATCACGGCGCGCACGTTCAGTCCCATGCCCTCGATGCGCTGTAGCGCGAGCGCGAGATCGCGATCGCCCCAGTCGCCACCGGGCTTGCCGAAATCCTTGCCGAAGATGTCGTGGGTGCGATCGCCGAGGCCGGTCGGTCCGTTGTGCGCCAGGATGACGAGATCGCGATGCTGCGCGTTGCGGGCCGCATCGACGATCGCGGCGGCCGACTGCCGCATGGTGTGGATGCCGTAGATCTCGTCGTAGATCTCGGGGCTGCGCAGGCTCTGGCCACCCCACGAGAACGGTCGCGCGCCGATCACCGAGACACCGGCCGCCGGCACCTCGCGCACGGCGTAGGCGATGTGATCCTCGCCGAGACGCTCGAGCGAAGCCCGCAGCTTCGGCGTGCAGGTCTTCCGACCGAAGCTCTGCCAGGCGTCGTGGTTGCCGAGGATCACGGCCTTCGGCACCGCCAGATCGGCGATCAGTTCGACCATCTCGACGTCTTCGTCGCCGAGATCACCGACGAACAGCGTCAGATCGGGGCGCGCGCGCTCGAGGAACGCGACATCGGCCGGACGCCACCAGCGGTGGACGTCGCCGACGACGACGAGACTCGCGTTCTGCGTGTTCCAGGGCGGTGGCACATCGGTCTAGCTACGGCAAACGCGGCCAGAAACAAGGATTCCCGCCGCCAGCCCGCATCGGGCTACCCGCCGGCGACGCGCAGCCGCCGCAACATCGACCGCTTCTTCTCCTGATGTTCCTGCATGCGCTCCAGCACGTTGCCGAGGAAGCGCACGGTGGCGGCGATGTGCGGCCCCTTGTTGAGCATGACGCTCTCCGCGCGCACCCCCATCCCGGCATCGGTGACCTCGGCGCGAGACGGGATGCCGGTGTGCGCCATCGAGTCGAGCACCTGCGTCGCCCAGACCACCGGCACGTGCGCCGCCTCACAGAGCCAGAGGATCTCCTCCTGCACCTCGGCGAGACGCCCGAAGCCGACCTCGACCGCGAGATCGCCGCGCGCCACCATGACGCCGAACGGCGGGCTCTGCAGCGCCGCGAACAAGAGCCCGGGCAGGCGCTCGAACGCCTTCAGTGTTTCGATCTTCAGCACGACACCGAGGTCGGGACGACCGCGCGCGAGCAGCTCCGCGTGCAGCCGTTCGACGTCCGCAGCACGCTGCACGAACGACATGCCGACGAGATCGGCATGGGCCGCGACCCAGTCGAGGTTCGCGACATCGGTCGCGGTCAACGCGCTCGCGTGCAGATCGGTGTCGGGCAGGTTGATGCCCTTCTCGCTCTTGAGCCTGCCGCCACCCGGCGGCGTGCGCGTGATCCGCACCCGCAGCTCGTCGGCGCCGTGTTCGACGATCTCACCCGCGATCTCGCCGTCGTCGAACAGGATGCGGTGACCGGTCTGCGCGGCGTCGAACACCTCGGGCAACGTGCACGGTACCGTCGCCGGCCTGCCGTCCGCCGCCGGCCGACCCGGCGTCTGATCGCGGGTGACGATCAGCGTCTCGCCGACCTCGAGCGCCAACGCCAGTGGCCGCGGTGGCACGTCACCGATCCGACCCGTCGCGATCCGTTCGCCGTCGCGTCGCAGCTCGACGCGACAGCCGGTGCCGACGTAGGCGGTGCGTCGCGTCGTGGCCTCGATCGCGCCACCGGCGCTGACCTCGACCGCGAATTCGCGTTTGCGATCGCGAGTGTCGACGAGCACGAGATCGTCGCCGACGCGCGCCTCGGCCGCGAGCGGTGTCGCGAACGGCACCGTAGGCGAGGCCGAGCCGGCGGGGTCGCACGGATCCGGGTGCTCGGGGTCGACGAACCGCACCCGCGCGGGTGCCGTGACCACGCCGAACTCGTCCTTCGCGGGGCGCACCCGCAGCACCCGGACACCGTCCTCGAGCGGCCCGGTGCGCAACTTCGGCCCGGGCAGATCGACGAGCACGCGGCACTCGCGCTCGAGCTCCGCCGCGACCGCGCGCGCGTTCTCCACCATCGCTGTCCATGCGACCGGATCGTCGTGCGCCAGGTTGACGCGCACGAGGTCCGTGCCGGCGTCGATGAGCTCGCGCAGGAACGCACGGTCGGTGGCCGCGGCCGCCGGCAGCGTGACCATGATGCGGGTCTGTCGGTGCAACGGGCGCGGGCCGAGCAGCCGCACGGTGTTGTCCTCGAGCAGTGCGCCGGCCTGCTCGAGGTCGACAGCCGCGACCGGGCCGTCGCGTTCGACGTCGCCGAGCAACGCATGCAGCAGGTGCCGTACGCCCAGCAGGGTGTCGCCGACGTGCCCCTCCATGCGCCCGAGCGACGAGATCGAGAGCGCCGCGAGACTGCGTTGCAGCAGGCGCAGGTCGTGGGTGCGGACGGCGAGGTAGTTCGCGAGATTGCGGGCGCTGGCGCGACAGCTCGGATCGGCGCGCGCGATCTCGGCGGCGTGGTTGTCCTCGCCGGACGCCGCCGCAGCCAGCAGCTGGTCGACCGCACCGAGCAACGCGCGCAGCCGGGCGGGATCGACGGTGCGACTCATCGCCCGCGCTCGAGCACGCGACCGGCGACGAGTGCGTGCGCGACCGCGCGGTGGAAGTGGTGCACCGCGCGCTCGGCCACCGGCGCATAGCGGCCGCGGTCATAGAGCCGCGCCCGCACACCGTGCTGGGTCGCGAGCACGACGGCCTGGTCCTCCGCCTCGACGGTCTCGAGGTCGCCACCCGCGCCGCGCTGCCGGAGCTCGGGGCGCGCGACGTATTGCACGTAGCGCACCCGCGTGCGCCGCGGCGCGAGCGGTTCGACCCGATTGATCGACAGGCCCCACGGGTAGAAGTTCATCAGCGTGCCAGGGAACAGGAAGACGTAGAGCGCCGCCACGGGCCGATCGCCGTAGTCCCCGGGGTGCGCTGCCCCCAGCTCGAGCGCGGGTTCGCCGGGCCGCGAGAACGCCACCTGCACCGACGCTCCGCCGTCCAGCAGGTGGATGTCGTAGTCGTTCGTCAGCGTGCGCTGCAGCGCCGGGTGCACGAACGGGATGTGGAAGCCCTCGAGATAGTTGTCGACGTACAGCGCCCAGTGCGCGTCGAACTCGTAGTCGTGCAGCCACGACGGCTGGTCCGGCAGCGCGAGCTCGGGTGCCCAGGCGAGCAGCGGCGCGATCCACTCGGCGAACGTGACCGCCGGATCGAGCGCGGCGAACGCGAACCCCGCCCAGTCGCCGGTCGCGACTGCAGGCAGGTCGTCGGCGGCGGCGGGAAAGTCGGGCGCGTTCTCGAAGCCGGGCGCGGCGCGGAGCGCGCCGTCGAGGCCGAAGCAACGACCGTGGTAGCCGCACGCGAGCACATCGCTCGGACCGGCGCGGTCGACGACGACCCGACCGCGGTGGGTGCAGACGTTCGACAGGCAACGGCGGATGCCGTCGCGATCGCGGGTCCAGACCAGCGGTTCGTCGAGCGCGCCGGGCAGCAGCGCCCAGGGCACGGCATGGCCGACCGCGGGTGCACCACGATCGAGCGGCGCCATGTGCCACGAGCGCGCCAGCAGCTCGCGCTGCCGGCCGAACCAATCGGCGTCGCCGTAGAACGCGCCGGGCAGCGTGCGCGCGCGATGGATGTCGGGGTCGATTTCGGGGATGTCTCGCACTGCCGGAACATTCTGCCCGACCATTCTGCCTGACCGGGAACTCGAGATTCGGGTTCGGTAGCACGGACGCTTCGTGACCGCGGTCGGATCACAGAAAGCTCCGTTTCAACTTCACGCCACACTCCTTCACTCGAGCTGGCCGACCAGGATCACGTAGCCGTCCGGATCGACGACCCGCAGTTCGCCGCGCTCCATGTGCGGCGGGTGGTAGATCTCGAACACGACGCGCCGCCCACCGTTCGGACCGGCCTGGCCGCGATACACGCCGCCGTCGAACAACCCGCTCGCGAGCAGATGTGCGCGCAGGTCGGCGACGTCCTGCGAGTACATGTAGAACAGCACCGCCTGCTGATCCGCGGCGATCGGTCCGGACGCACGGGCGAAGAACATCTCCGCCGACCCGGGCACGCCGCTCGCGCGCGAGCAGGCCTTGGCCCAGACCGCTCGCTTGCCGTCGGGGCGCAGCACGAAGCCGGGCGTGAAGCCGAGCAGCGCGTAGAACTCGAGCGCGACCTCGACGCTCGCGACGTGCACGTAGGTGACGGCCCGGTAGACCGGCGCAGGACACGGAGTCGACATGCCGCGCGAGCGTAGCGCGCGGCTCAGCCCTCCAGCAGGCCGTGGCGCTGCAGCTTCTCGCGGTACGTCGTGCGCGGCACCCCGAACAGCTCGGCCGCGCGCGTCAGGTTGCCGCTGGCGGCGGCGAGCGTGCGCTGCAACGCCTCCTTCTCCTGACGCTCGAGCCGCTCCTTCCAGGTCACGGCCGCGTCGCCGCCGTCGGCACCGCCGCGCAGATCGGACGACTCGCCCGCCGACTCGACCAGCAGCGCGTCACGGCCGAGATCGAGGTGCGCGCAGTCGATCGGTCCGCCGCCGGCACGCAGCGCGGCACCCTTCATGACGTGGCGCAGCTCGCGGATGTTGCCCGGCCACGGCTGCTGCCGGAGCTCGAACAGGGCCTCCGACGTGAGCCCGGGCACGTCGCGGTAGCCGAGCTCTTCGGCGGCTTCGGCGAGGAAGCGACTGCACAAGAGCTCGAGATCCTCGATCCGCTCGCGCAGCGGCGGCAGCTGGATCTCGAGCTCGCGCAGCCGGAAGTAGAGGTCCTGCCGGAAGCGGCCCTCGCGCACCATCCGCACCAGATCCTGGTGCGTCGCCGCGACGATGCGCACGTCGACCCGGATCTGGCGCTGCCCCCCGATCGGCATCACGACACGATCCTGCAGCACGCGCAGGATCTTGGCCTGCAGCTCGAGCGCCATGTCACCGATCTCGTCGAGGAAGATCGTGCCGCCGTGCGCCTCTTCGAAGTGGCCGCGCCGGTTCTGCACCGCGCCGGTGAACGAGCCCTTCTCGTGACCGAAGAGCATGCTCTCCATCAGCTGCTCCGGGATCGCGGCACAGTTCACCGGCACGAACGGCCCCTTGCGACGGCGCGACAGGTCGTGCAGCGCGCGCGCGATGACCTCCTTGCCGACCCCGGTCTCGCCGCGCAGCAGCACGGTGTAGTCGGCGGGTGCATAGAGCTTGACGCGCTCGACGAGCTCGTTGCAGGTCGGGCTCGCGGTCTCCAGCGCCCAGTGCGCGGCGGCGGTCGCGGTGCCGTCGCGCCGCAGCAGGCTGCGCACCAGCACGCGGTTGCCGAGCGCGGTCGCCAGCATGCGGCTGCAGAACGCCATGCGCTGCAGGTCCTCGGCGGACAGCACGGCGCCGTCGCGGGTGCAATCGGCGTAGAGCACCCCGAGGGTGTCGCCGAGCGCCTGCACCGGCAGCGCGACGGCCGCCGAGATGCCTTCGCTGCGCACGCTGTGGAACGTGCTCGCGATCGGGTCCGACGCCGCGATCGGCACGTGCACGACGCGGCCGGTCTCGCGGACCTGGTCGAGCAGCGATCGACTCGGACGGAACGGCCGCTTGTCCTCGGGACGACTCAGAAAGAACGACTGCGCGCCTTCATCGGCGTCGAGCACGACGTGCACGCGGTCGGCGCCGGTGGCGCGGAGGATCGCCGCCATCGCGGCCGGCACCATCTGATCCGGGCTCTTGAGACCCTCGAGATGGTCCGCCATCTCCATGAAGGTCTGGTACCAGGCGCCGATCGGCGAGCCGGGCCCGGGTGTCAACGCGGCCGGGTCGAGTTCCTGGATCGCTTCACCGTTGGCCTCCGCCACGTGCCGCAGCTTGACCAACGCCGGTCCGACGTTGAGCACGTCGCCGTCGAGGAAACTCTCGAAGCGGCTGCCGACGTTGCCGGTCGCGCAGCGCACCGGGAACGGCAGCCCGGGCTCGGCGCGAACCCGCAGTCGGCCGCGTTCGTCGCGCGCGACCTCGAGCACGCGTCCGAACACGCCGGGCAGATCCAGAACTACGGCGGCACCCGACTTCGGACCGCCGATCCAGAACGAGTCGGCGTCGAGCTGGATCTCGCGCGAGCCCGAACGATCGGTGATTTCGAGACTCACGGCCATGTGTCGGATTATCGCCACGTGGCCACCGACGGGCAGGACCGGCGTCGGAAAACCGTCGCCGGCCGCGTGGTCGGCGGGGCGAAACCGAGCTACGATTCGACAGCCGCGGTCGCGCCCCACCCGCGTTTCGTGGCCCGCCGCTGCCGGTCGGTCCGGTGCGGCGCGCCGTTTCGGGCCGCGTTCCCGAGTTCTGCCGAATGTCCCGCCCTGCCGCCGCCGACCCGTCGAGAACGCCCGCCGTCGCGGGCGCGGGTGCGGACCGGCTGCTCGCCTGCTCGCCGGATCGCACGCTGTTCGTGACCAACGCACCGGGCGGCCGGGTCGTCTGCAAGCTGTTCGTGCGCGGTGCGCTCGCCGATGCCGAACGCGAGGTGAGGCTCGGCCGCGAGCTCGCGTCGCTCGGCGTCGCGCGCTACCGCGAGGCGCACGTCGATCCGGTGACGAATCGGCCGGCGGTGATCCTCGACTGGCACGAAGGCGCCGACCTCGACCTCACGGTCAGCCACGCCGGCGCCATCCCGGGCGCCCGCGCGGCGAGCCTGCTCGCGCCGGTCGCCCGCACGCTCGCGGCGATGCACGCGCTGCACACGCCGAACGCGCCCGCGGGCATCTGCCACGGCGACGTCAAGCCGGCGAATCTGCTGGTGACCGACAGCACGTCGCTGGTCCTCGACCTCGAACACACCCGCGCGATCGCGACCGGCAACGGCCTCGCCGAGGTCACCGGCACCGTCGGCTTCGCAGCGCCCGAGGCGCGCGCCGGCGCGCCGGCGAGCGCAGCTCTCGATGTCTACGGCCTCGGCGCGACGCTGCGCTGGCTGCTGACCGGCGGCGGACTCGCGCGCCTGCCACAGGACGACGAGCTGCTCGCGCTGGTGCGACAGTGCACCGCTGCCGATCCGACGCGCCGCCCGGCGATGGCCGACGTCGCGACCGCGCTCGCGGGACTCGCGCACCGGCTCGCCGACGACTCCGACGAACGCATCCTCGCCCGCCTCGCCGCCGGCGAACGCATCGAGTTCGTCGGCGCCACTCCGCGGCACGCGCCATTGCAGCGCCTGGCGCTGCGTCAGCGTCGGTTGCTCGCGCGCTTCCCGGAGCTGCTGACGCCACCGCCGGCGCCGCCGTCGACGCCCGCCGAGCTGCTGCGTGCACTGCATCACTGCCAGCGCGTGCTGCGCCACTTCCCCTGCCACCGCGCGTCGCTGACGTGGCGTCGGCGGCTCTGCGACGCCGCCCGCGACCTGCTCGGCGCGACCGCGAGCCGCGTCAGCGAGCTGCAGCGCCAGGAGCTCCACGACGAGGCCGCGCGCTGGCTCGACGACGCCGTGCGACTCGCGCGCGCGCTGCTGCTGCTGCCCGGACGCCAGCCGATCCCCGGGGCCCCCGACCCGCGCTCCGCGGGCCTGCTGCAGCGCGACCCGATCGCGTTCCTCGAGCGCCTCGCAGCCCAGCTCGCCGAGGCGCGCGCCGAACTCGCCAGCGCCGTCGCGGCGATCGACAGCGCCGAGCAGCAGCTCGATCTGGCGGCCGCCGAATCGGCGATCGACGCGATGGCGGCGCGCTACGGCGGTAGCTCCCCGACCGCCGCGCGCCGCCGCGACCAGCTGCACCGCCTGAGGTTCTGCCTCGATCGGATCGCGAGCGCACTGCCGAACGTCGAACGTCTCGGCCGCACCTGGGACCGCAACGCGCTCGAGCCGCTGGTCGGGTTCGTCGCCGGCTGCGCCCGCGCGATCGATCCGGCCGCGACCGAGACCGCGAGCCCGCTCGGCCTGCGCAGCCTGCAGGTCACCCTCGTCAACCTCGCCGAGGAATTCCCCCATCTCTACGTGCGCTCCGGCCCCGCGCTCGAGGCTCTCGCCGGTGCACTCGAGCACATCTCGGAGCTCGCCGCGGCGCTCGTCGAACAGGCGCGCGGACAGCTCGCGTCGGTCCCGGTGCCGGTTCGCCCGCTGCAGATCACGCTCGGCCGGCTCGACTCGTTCCGCATCCTCGAGGCCCTGGTCGACCGTCCCGACCGCCCGCGCAGCGAGCTGCTCGATGCGATCGAGTCGCTGCGACTCAAGTTCGAGCAGGCGCGCGCGGCGCGCGACCGGCTCGCCGAAGGGGCCGAGGAGGCGATCGCGCGCGGCCACTGGACGACCGGGCTGTTCGACATGGAGCGGGCGGTCGCGAGCCTGAGCGGCGCCGGTGATGACGACGGCGGCGAGTCGCACCGCCTCGAGAACCGGCTCGACGAGGCGCGGCGCAAGAAGCGCGAACTCGAGGACAACGTCCGCCGCAACGTCGAGCTCGGCAACCGCTACGGCACGCTGCAGGACGATCCCGACAGCACGTTCGAGGCGCGGCTGGAAACGCTCGACGAACGTCGCGGCTGCCTGCGCTTCCTCGCCGACAACCTGCCAGCCGAACGCGCGCAGCTCTACGCCCGCGACCTGCGCGAGGTCGAGGTCTTCGTCGCGCTCGAACGTGCCGGTATCGCCGAAGCCGAGTTCGACCGCCGCCGCGACGATCTGCCGGCGCGCCACCGGCTGGCAGCGGAGACGCTCGAACGCCTCGAGTCGTCGCTCGGCACCGCCGAGTTCGCCGGCGAGCCGCCGGGCCGACTCGTGCGCGTACTCGAACACTGGCGGACGCTGCAGGAGCAGTGCGCGACCGATCTCGAGCGCGAGGCCGGCGAGCGGCGCCAGCAGCGCCGCACCCGCCGCCGGCTGCTCGCGGCCGCCGCGCTGTCGCTCGGCGTGACGCTATCGGCGGTCGGCTGGGCGGCCGGACCGTGGCTCTACCGCAACGTATTCGCCGACGCGCGGCCGCCGCGGTCGCCGG
>JAGQRB010000310.1 GCA_020425925.1 Planctomycetota bacterium | reverse complement strand
GACGATGATCGTCGCCGGGAAGGCCACGGCCTCGACCACGCCGAGGTCGCCGAGCGCGACGCCGTCTTCCTTGAGTCGCGGGCTGATCAGCAGCTCGGCCATCGCGACCAGCGCCGAGGCGACGCCGCCGAAGCCGTTGAGCGCCGCGACCATCTCGGGCATCTGGGTCGTCGGCGTGCGCTTCGCGATCACCAGGCCGACCCCACCGCCGACGAGGATGCCGGCGACGACCACGCCCCAATTCACGTGCGTGCCTAGCAGCAGCACGGTGATGACCGCGACCAGCATGCCGACCTCGGACAGCCGGTTGCCCTGCTGACAGGTCTTGACGTGCGTCAGTCGCTTGATGCCGAAGACGAACAGCAGCGTGGCGAGGAGATAGAGGTAGATCACGCTACTTCTCCTTCTTCTTCTTGAAGGAACCGAGCATGCGATCGGTGACCATGTAGCCGCCGACCACGTTGATGCTCGCGAACGCGATCGCCAGGAAGGCGAGTGCCTGCGACAGGAAGCCCTGCCCGGTCTGGGCACAGGCGATCGCGCCGACGATCGTGATACCGGAGATCGCGTTCGAGCCCGACATCAGCGGGGTGTGCAGCGTCGGGGGCACCTTCGTGATCAGCTCGAAGCCGAGCAGCGCCGCGATCGCGAAGATGAAGATGAACAGAAAGTAGGCTTCCATCGCTCAGTTCCCCTTCGCGGCCAGGGCCTGCGCCGTGGGTTCGTGTCGGACGGCGCCGGCGTGCACGATCGTCACGGCGCCGAGGATCTCGTTCTCCATGTCGACGTTCGGCGTGCCGTCCTTCACGAACTCGCCGAGGAAGGCGAGCACGTTGCGGGCATAGGTGCGCGACGCGTCGGCCGCGACCTGCGCCGGCAGGTTGGTGTCGCCGATGATCGTGACACCGTCGACGACGACGCGTTCGCCGGCGACCGTGCCCTCGACGTTGCCGCCGGCGGCGGCCGCCATGTCGACGATCACCGAGCCCGGCTTCATGCCGCGGCGCATGTCGGAGGTGACCAGCCGCGGCGCCTTCTTGCCCGGCACCAGTGCGGTCGTGATCAGCACGTCGGCCTGGGTGATGTGCTCGGTGAGGATGTCGCGCTGCTTCTTGAGGAACTCCTGCGTCGTCTCGGTGGCGTAACCGCCCTTGGTCTCGGCATCCGGCGGCGTGCCGGTGTCGACGAACTTGGCGCCGAGCGATTCGACCTGCTCCTTGACGACCGGCCGGATGTCGTTGGCCTCGACGACCGCACCGAGCTTGCGCGCGGTCGAGATCGCCTGCAGGCCGGCGACACCGGCGCCGAGCACGAGCACGCGCGCCGGCGTCAGCGTACCGGCCGCCGTCATCATCAGCGGGAACATCTTCGGCAGGTGCACCGCCGCCAGCAGCACGGCCTGGTAGCCGCCGCAGGTCGCCTGCGAGCTCAGGATGTCCATCTTCTGCGCGCGCGTGATACGCGGCATGAACTCGAGCCCCATGGCGGTGACCTTGGCGTCGCACAGCGCCTTGGTGGTGTCGAGCGCGACCCCCGGCACGAGCGTGCAGATCAACAGCGAGCCGGCCTTCTGCGCCTTGGCGTCGGCCGGCGGCGGCGGCTGGATGCCGAGCACGATGTCGGCGCTGCCGCGCGCCTCGCCGCCGACGAGCCGGGCGCCGGCGCTCTCGTATTCCGCATCCGCGAAGCCCGCAGCTTCGCCGGCGCCGCGTTCGACCTCGACCGTGAGGCCGAGCTTGAGCATGCCTTTGACGGTCTCGGGAACCGCGCTCACGCGCGTCTCGCCCGCCGCCGTCTCTCTGGGCACGAAGGTCACTGCCATGGTTGCTTTCCGATCGTGATGGGGGACGAGAAGAGAAACAGACCGGGGTCGCTCGCGCCACCGAGAATCGCGGCTACTCTTGGCCGCCCTGATGCCGAGTTTCGTCGCCGAAATCGCCGATCGCCTGCTGGCCGGCAGCGCGCCCGCCGTGATCGGCCTCGATCCGCGGCTCGACGCGCTGCCGGCGGATCTGCTGCCGGACGGCGATCCGTCCGAGAGGATCGTCGAGTTCTATCGCCGCACGCTGCCGGCGCTCGCGCAGCACGTACCGTGCGTCAAACCGAACATCGCGTTCTTCGAGCGCTACGGTGCCGCCGGCTTCGCCGCCTACGAGTGGACCTGCCGCGCCGCGCGCGAACGCGGCCTCCTGGTGATCGGCGACGTCAAACGCGGCGACATCGGCAGCACCGCGAGCGCCTACGCCGACGGCCATTTCGCGCTCGCCGACGCGCTGACGTTGCACCCGTACCTCGGCGAGGACTCGGTCGCGCCGTTCCTCGATGCCTGTGGCGTGCAGGGCAAGAGCGGCGCCGGCGGCAAAGCGGTGTTCGTGTTGGTGCGCACCAGCAATCCCGGCGCGCGCGACTTCCAGGATCTCGAGCTCGGCAGCGGCCGCACGCTCTGCGACGTGGTGGCCGAGGCGGTGACGCGCTGGGGTCGCGAGCTGCCGTTCGCCGAAGGCTACTCGCCGGTCGGCGCCGTCGTCGGCGCGACCTGGCCGAGCGAGCTCGAGCGGCTGCGCGCGCTGCTACCGCACGCCTGGCTGCTGCTGCCCGGTGTCGGCGCCCAGGGCGGCACGGTCGAGGATCTCGCGCCGGCGTTCGACTCCCGCGGTCTCGGCGCGCTGGTCAACCAGAGCCGCGGCGTGATGCAGTGCTTTGCACGCGACGACGGCGACTGGCTCGCCCGGGTCGAGGACGCGGCACGCACGTTCGCCGCCGACTGTCGCCGCGTCGCGACGGGAGAGCGGACGTGAGCGGCACCCTGCGACACATCTCGTTCCGGCGACTCGGCGCCTCGGCGGTGCAGCAGCGCTTCCTCGAGGACGACCGCGAGCTGGCGCAGTTCCTCGGCCAGCGTGCGCGCACCGTCGCCGAGCTGCTGCGGCAGGCCCCGACCGGCGCCGAACGTCTGGTCCGCCGCGACGCGCTGGCCAACGCGCTGGTGGCCTACGCCAACAAGCACGGCGCGCCCGAAGCCGTGCTGCAGAACGCCGAGGCGCTGCGCGACTCCAACGTGCAGATCGTCATCACCGGCCAGCAGCCCGGGTTGTGCGGCGGTCCGCTCTACACCCTGCACAAGGCCGCGACCGCGATCCGCCTCTGCCAGAAGATCAACGCCGAGGCCGGCGCCGGCGGACGCCGGGTCGTGCCGGTGTTCTGGAATCACAGCGACGACCACGACTTCGACGAGGCCAACCGGCTGTTCCTCGTCAACCAGTCGCAAGACGTACAGCGCTTCCGGATCGAACGCGACCGCGTCGGCGAGCCACTGCGCTCGATCCCGGTCGGCCGCGACGTCGAGAAGATCCTCGAGGAGGTCGACGCGCTGCTGCCGCAGACCGAGTTCCGCGACTGGGCGATGTCGATCTTCCGGCCGCGGCACCCGAACGAGACCTTCGGCGACCTGCAGGCGCGGCTGATGTTCGAGCTCTTCGGCCAGCACGGGCTGCTCGTGATCGAGCCGCGCGACCTGCCGCCCGAGGCGTTCGAGCCGCTGCCGCGCTGGTGGAGCAAGGCGCACGACGTCCGCGATCGGGTGCGCAACGCCTGCGAGGAGCTCGGCGATCTCGGCATCGACATCACCCTCGATCCGACCGCGACGATGATGTTCGAACTCACCGGTGGGCGACGCGAACCGCTCGCCGATGGTGAACCGGCGGGCCGACCACAAGATCTCAGTCCCGGCGTGCTGCTGCGACCGCTCTGGCAGGACGCGGTGCTGCCGACGATCGCGTTCGTCGTCGGCCCCGGCGAGTTCAGCTACCTCGCTGCGGTCGCGCCGCTCTACCGCCTGCTCGGCGTGCCGCAGCCGGTGTTCGTGCCGCGCGCGTCGCTGACGCTGGTCGAACCGTCGCTGCAGCGGCTGCTGCAACGCTTCTCGCTCGACATCCCCGAGCTCGAACAGGGCCCCGAGCGCCTGGCCGAGCAGCTGCACGACGAACAGGGTGACGAGCTCGGCGATGCACTCGCCGATCTGCAGTCGCGTCTCGGCGGCGATCTCGACCGCATCGGCCAGCGGCTCGCCAAGGTCGACAGCTCGCTCACCGCCGCGCTCGAGCGCGCGCGCGGCAAGATGATCGACGAGCTCAAGCGCCTCGACGGCAAGATCAAGACCGTGCAGCAGAACCGCCAGGGCACCGGCATGCGCCAGATCCGCCGGCTCTGCAGCGTGCTGCGGCCACGAGGTCGCATGCAGGAACGGGTGCTCGGACCGCTGACGTATCTCGTCTCGCACGGCAGCGCGCTCGCCGAGACGCTGGTCGAAGCCGCCGACCCGTTCCGCATCGAGCACGGCGTGCTGGAGCTCTGATCCATGTCCAACCTACCGGAGCTGCAGTCGTGCGACGTGCTCGCGTTCGGGCCGCATCCGGACGACGTCGAGATCGGCGCCGCCGGCACGCTGCTGATGCTGGCGCGGCGCGGCTACTCGGCCTCGGTCGTCGACTTCACGCGCGGCGAGAAGGGTTCGCACGGCAGCGCGACCGAACGCGACGCCGAGGCCCGCGCCGCCACCGCCCGCCTCGGTCTGCGCGAGCGCGTCAACCTCGGGCTGCCCGACACCGGCATCACCGCCGACGAGGGCACCACCGACCGGATCGTGCGGGCGCTGCGCACCGCGCGGCCACGCCTGCTGCTCGCGCCGCTCGACAAGGACGTCCACCCCGACCACGTCGCCGCGGCGCAGGCGGTCGGGCGGGCGTTCTTCCTCGCCGGGCTGCGGCGCCACGCCCCGCACCTCGGACCGGCGCACCGGCCGCGCCTGCTGCTGCGCTATCCGGGCAACCAACCGATCGAGCCGACGATCGCGGTCGACATCAGCGCGTTCGCCGACGACAAGGCGGCGGTGGTGCGCTGCTACGAAAGCCAGCTCGCGCCGCCGGATCGCAGCCACCTGATCCAGGGGCTCGACCTGCTCGAGCGCACGCTGGTGCGCGACCGCTTCTACGGCGCCCGGATCGGAGTGGCGGCTGCCGAGCCGTTCTGGCACGACGGACCGCTGCCGCTGCAGGCGGTCGAGCTGCTGCTCGGCAGCTGAAGAGAACGCCGGAAAAAGCGCTCGCGAACGCTTCCGCGAGATCGCACCATCCTGCGGGAGGTTCTCGCATGAAGCGCATCGCGGTCATCAACCAGAAGGGTGGCGTCGGCAAGACCACGACCACCGTGAATCTCGGCGCAGCGCTCGCCCGTCGTGGCTACCGCGTCCTGCTGCTCGATCTCGATCCCCAGGCCAACCTGACGGTGCACGTCGACAAGCGCCCGGATCTCGAGAGCAACACGATGACCAACCTGCTGCTCGAGGACGCCAGACTCGAGGATCTCGTGCAGCCGACCGCGACGCCGGGGCTCGCGGTGGTGCCGAGCGACTCGTCGCTCGCCGGCGTCGAGCAGGTGCTGGCCAACCGCATCGGCCGCGAGACCATCCTGCGCGAGGCGCTCGATGGCTACTCCGGCGCCGGCGAACTCGACTTCGTGCTGTTCGATTGCCCGCCGTCGCTCGGCGTGCTGAGCGCGAACGTGCTGGTCGCGGCCGATCAGGTCGTGATTCCGATGCAGGCCGAGTTCCTGTCGCTGCAGGGCATGGCGAAGCTGCTCGAGGTGATCCAGCTGGTGCAGAAGCGGCTCAATCCCGACCTCGGGATCGCCTGCGTGCTGCCGTGCATGGTGGACGCCCGCACCAATCTCAGCGCCGAGGTGCTGCGCGAGATCGGCGAGCACTTCGGATCGCTGCTGGCGACCACCCGGATCCGCAACAACGTCAAGCTGGCGGAAGCCCCGAGCTTCGGGCTGACGATCTTCGACCACGCGCCGGACAGCAACGGCGCCGCCGACTACGAGGCGTTCGCGGGCGAGTTCCTCACCGCGCTCGGCATGGCCCAGGCCGCCGCCGAGGCTCCGGAGGCCGCCGAGCCCACGGCGACGCCGGTGGACCCGGAACTGGCCGAGAACCCCGAACCGGCCGAGAACCCCGCGCCGACCGAGACCGCGGCCGAACGGCAGGCCGAAGCCTGAGGTCTCGGCTCAGGTCGGTCGCCGCTGACGGCCGATAGCAGCGGCGTATGACCCGCCGCGAGTCCGAGCTCGACCGCATCACCACGCTGCTCGGGCAGTGCCTCGGGCGCATCGACGAGCAGGCCTATCGGCTGCAGCAGCGCTCCGACTACGACGACGACTTCGAAGCCGGGGACGCGCTCGAGCGCGAAGCCGCGCTGCTGCAGGAGCTGATCGCCTGCGCGATCGCTCAGGCCGGGCAGAGCGAGCACGCCGACCTCGACCGCGTCGTCGAACACGCGCTGCGCGGAGTGATGTCCGAACTCGACGTTCCGATCGTGATCCGGCAGCGGCTCGCGGGTGACCTGCCCAAGGTCGCCTGCACCCCGAGCCAGCTCGCGTTCTCGGTCCAGCGCGCGCTGATGCTCGCGCTCGGCGGCGCCCGCGCCGGTGACGAGGTCGTCGTGGTGTCCCGCCGCGAGCGTGACAACGTGGTGTTCGAGATCGAGGCGCCGGTGCACGGCGAGCCCCATATCGACGAACGCGCCGCGACCCTGACCGAGTTCGTCGTCGACCTCGGCGGCACCTGCAGCGTTGCCGGGGACGGGCGTTCGGCCTGCCTGATCGCGATCGAGCTGCCGATGGCGCTGGTCGCCGACGAATAGCGTCCGCCGCCGGCGGGGGCATTGGGGCCGGTGCGGCCGACGGGCTAGACTGCAGCGCGAATGCGAATCGGCATCGTCTGCTACCCGACCGTCGGCGGCTCGGGCGTCGTCGCGACCGAGGTCGCCAACGCGCTGGCGGTCCGCGGCCACGACGTCCACCTGCTGAGCTACGATCGCCCGGCACGGCTGCGTCGCGGAATCGCCGGCCTGCGCTTCCACGAGGTCGCGGTGACGGCCTACCCGTTGTTCCGCTTCCCGCCCTACGACCTCGCTCTCGCGACGCGGATGCTCGAGGTCCGCGAGGAGGCCCGGGTCGATCTGTTCCACGTCCACTACGCGATTCCGCACGCGGTCAGCGCCTTCCTGGCGCGCAGCATGTGCGCGGACACCGGCTGCCTGAACTTTGTCACGACGCTGCACGGCACCGACATCACGGTCGTCGGCAGCGATCGCGCCTACCTGCGGCCGACCCGTTTCGCGCTCGAGCAGTCCAACGCCGTGACCGCGGTGAGCCGCTATCTCGCCGAGGAGACCCAGCTGGTGTTCGGCGTCAAGCAGCCCGTCGAGGTCGTGCCGAACTTCGTCGACGTCGAGACCTGGAGCCCGGCCGGCGCCGAGCGTTTCTACGACCGGAGCAACGAGGAGCGCGTGCTGGTGCACGTCTCGAACTTCCGGCCGGTCAAGCGGGTCGCCGACGTCGTGCGCGCGTTCGCCAAGGTGCAGGCGCAGCTGCCGGCGCGGCTCTGGCTGATCGGCGACGGCCCCGATCGGGAGCACGCGCTGGCGGTCGCGGCCGACCTCGGCTGCCGCAACCGGGTCGAGCACTTCGGCGTCGTCGATCACCTCGAGAAGATGCTGCCTCGGGCCGACCTCTTCCTGTCGGCGTCGGAGACCGAGAGTTTCGGTCTGTCGATGCTCGAGGCCATGAGTTGCGGTGTGCCGTGTGTCAGCACGGCCGTCGGCGGTGTCGCGGAGGTGCTGGGGCCGACCGGCGCCCTGACGCCATTCGCCGATCCGAATGCGCTGGCCGAGGCCGCCCTCGCCCTGCTGACCGATCCGATCGTGCATGCCGAGCAGTCGCGCGTGAGCCGCGAGCGCGCCGTCGAGCTGTTCGCGACCGACAAGGTCATCGGACGCTACCTCGAGATCTACGAGCGCGTGCTGCAGTGAGCCAGGGCCCGTCGTGGCACTGCGACTGGAACGCCGGGGCCCCGGTGGAGCCGGAGGTGCTCGAGCGATTCGTTGCGGTGGAACGTGACTGTCCCGGCAACCCGGCGAGCCTCCATGCCGCCGGTCGGCGCTCTCGCGCCGTGCTCGAGGCCGCGCGCGGCGATGTCGCCGAGGCGCTCGGCGTCGCAGCCGATGACGTGCTGTTCACGAGCGGCGGCACCGAGGCTGCCAACCTCGCGGTCCTCGGGCTCGGCGACCCGGACCTGCCGGTGCTGCTCGCGCCGGTCGAGCATCCGTGCGTGCTCGAGCCGGCGTCGGCGCGCGGTTGCGTAACCTGGCGGGTCGACCGAAGCGGCGCCGCGGTAGTGGAAAGTACTGACGCTGCGGTCGGACTCGTGTGCCTCGTGCACGCGCAGAGCGAACTCGGCACACTACAGCCGGTCGCTGCCGCCGCGGCGGTCGCGCGCGCCGCCGGGGCGCCGCTGTTCGTCGACGCGGCGCAGTCCCTGGGTCGGGTGCCGCTCGCCGACGTCCTCGAGTCCGCCGACGCCTTGGCTTTGTCGCCGCACAAGTGTGGTGGCCTGCGCGGCCACGCGGTGCTGGTGATCCGCGGCGGTGCGAGCGCGCTGCGCCGGCCGCTGCTGCGCGGTGGCGGTCAGGAGCAGGGCATGCGACCTGGCACGCAGAGCCCGGCACTCTGCGCCGCCAACGCGCTCGCGATCACCCGTGCACTCGAGGAGACCGAGCGACGCGGACGACGCATGGCCGAAGCGCGCGCGGCGTTCCTCGCCGGTCTGCGTGCGTCGCGTGTCGAGCACCACATCTTGACGCCGCTGCCGACCAGCCTGCCGAACACGTTGATGATCGCGTTCGAAGACGTCGATGGGCGCAGCCTGCTACCGCTGCTCGATCTCGCGGGTGTTCGCGCCTCACATGGTAGCGCGTGCGCGTCTGGCTCGCCCGAACCCCCGGCCGTTCTGCGCGCGATCGGCATGCCCGAGTCGCTGCAGCGTGCAGCGGTGCGGTTCAGTTTCGGCTGGCGCGACGCCGCGGACGAGCTCGCGCAGTGTGGTCGCACCGTCGGCGAGACCGTGCATCGCCGACACAAAAAAAACTGAGGCGCAAAGCGATCGGCGCGAAGCGCACACACTCGATTCCAAGTCCTTGCTCTTCGATGAAGAGCGGCACCGTCCGGCGATTCGCGTCGTGTTCCCGCGCGTCCGACGGCTGGCAAAGTTGGCCGCGTGCTCTTGCACGTCCACGCGCCCGAGGTAAACAGAATCTTGTCAGTCGAGGAGCCGGTGTCATCGAGTGCCTAGCCGATGTCACCGGTCCGAGAGAGGTTCAAGGCAAGCCACGAACCGCCACGAGTCCCTGCGTTCTGTCACCCGCGAGTCTGTCTGCGGGCATGTCTTTTCGAGGCGCGAGCCTGCGAGGGACACGATCGAACCCGGGGAGGACATGGCGGCGATGGGCACGCCGCGACCTGCGTCAGTCCAGCCAGCCACAGCTCAGTCACTCGTCCAGGTCAGGTCGCCCGCCGGAGCCTGTCGATCATGTGCCCTTTCGCGTCTGCGGGAGAGGTGCGTACATCGACGGCCTCGATGGGACGGCGCCGCTTTGCGGGGGCGAAGGCCGAGCGCGTGGAGCGTCGGAAGCAGAGCGTAACCCGGTGCAACAAATCCCAGCCAAGACAGAGTCAAGTTCGATGCCGCGCCTCGGTGCGGCAAGAACGAGGAGTGCCCGAACGATGGTCGATGCCTTTCCTCCCGAAGCGAGTCGCCGGCACGAGAACACCGAAGCGGGGGGCCAGCTCGAGCGTGAGCTTGCGGCCGGCGGTCGGATCGTAGACTCGGGTGGTCGGGATTCGCGCGATTCGGACCCGCGCGAGCGGGCGGATCGGGAGGGCGCGTCACGCGGTGAGGCCGTGCGCCCGGAGCGGGCATACCTCGGCAACGTGCTGCACAACCTCGCCGGCAACGTGCGTCGCGAGCAGCTCGAGACCTGGTTCCGATCGCTCGACGTGGTTCGCCTCGACTCCGGCGAGGTGGAGTTCTCGGTGACGAGCCAATTCGTGCGCGACTGGCTGCAGCGCAACTTCCTGGCGCCGTTGCAGCAGGCCGTGGTCGCGGCTGCGGGCGGTGCGAGCCAGCGCGTCGTGCTCAGCTATCGCGAAGAGGATGGTTGGGACAGCCTGCGCTTCGCCGGGCTCGACGGGCCCGGTGGTTCGTCCACCGCATCGCTGGCCGCGGGCGCGATGCCGAGCGGCTCGGTGGCGACCGGAGCCGGCGGGTCGGGCCGCTCGCATCCGATCCGCTCGGATTCTGGTCACGAGAGCTTCGGTGCCGGTCCGGATGGATCGAACGCCGACGGGAGCCTGCGCGCTGCTCACGGACCTGCCGAGTCGGAACACGAGTACCGCCGCGAGCCGGCAGTGCCGGCACGACTCCGCCGGAGTTCTCCCGATGTCGGCTCTCCCGACGGCAGTTCACGCGCTGGTAGGGGCCCCGTCGCTGCCGGACCTCGGCTCAATCCCAACTACACCTTCGACAAGTTCGTCGTCGGTTCGTGCAACCGCCTCGCACACGCTTCGGCCATCGCGATCGCCGAGAATCCCGGCTTCGCCTACAACCCGCTGTTCGTCCACGGCAACGTCGGCCTCGGCAAGTCGCATCTGCTGCAGGCGATCTGCCACACGATCGTCCGACACTCGCCGGAAGCCCGCGTCATCTACATGAGCTGCGAGGACTTCACGAACGCATTCATCCAGGCGATCCAGGACAAGGAAGTCGAGAGCTTCCGACAGCACTACCGCGACGCCGACGTGCTCGTGATCGACGACGTGCAGTTCCTGGCCCACAAGGAGAAGACCCAGGACGAGTTCTTCCACACGTTCAACTCGCTCTACGACAACCAGAAGCAGATCGTGCTGTCGTCCGACCGGCCGCCGGTGGAGATCCCGACGATCGAAGAACGGCTGGTGTCGCGCTTCAAGTGGGGCCTGGTCGCGGAGGTCGAGGCACCGTGCTTCGACACCCGCAAGGCGATCGTCCAGCGCAAGGCCATGGGGCGCGGCACGGAGCTGCCCGACGAGGTCGCCTCGTTCCTCGCCGAACGCGTGGCGACCAACATCCGCGAGCTCGAGGGCGCGGTGATCAAGGTCGTCGGTATCGCCGCGATCACCGGCCAACCGATCACGCTGGGCCTCGCCGAGACCTGCATGCGCGGGTTGCCGGTGCGCAACGGCCAGGTCTCGGCCGACGACGTGATGAACCTCATCACCTCCGAATTCGCGATCTCGGCACGCGAACTCACCGGCAAGAGTCGTACGCAGATGGTCAGTCTGCCGCGTCAGGTCGCGATGTACCTGATCCGCGAACACACCGAGAACTCGCTCGAGGACGTCGGTCGCATCTTCGGCGGTCGCGACCACACCACCGTGCTCTACGCAGTCAACAAGATCAAAGAGCGGCTGCAGCGCGATCGCACCTTCAAGGACCTGATCGAGTCGCTGAGCAATCGGCTGTTGACGCGCGGTCTGCGCTAGTCGAGCGGTCCTTGTCGGCAGGTGTTCTGCTGACAACTCTGCTGGCGACGCCAGGCGATGTTCGGCGTGCCCGCGCGATCTTTTGACGGCTTGGCGACTTCTCGGCGTGCCGGTAGCAGCGCCTGTGGCGCGAGCCGTCACGAGAGCTGTGAGGACCCGCTGAGTCTCGGCTGGAAGCATCGCGAGCTTCTCTGGGGTGTTTTCGACGCCCCGTCGCGGACGGCGAGCGAGCACCCCGCGAGCTGTTGACGAAGGGAGAACCGGTGGCCAGATCGGAGCTGTTTCCCAGGTGTTGCGGGGAAGCCAATACGCCCCGCAAGAGCCTCGAAACCGGCCTTTCCGAGTCGATCCGGCGGCCTCGACGCGGTACCTTCCAACACTCGTGACGCGACGGTCTACGAGAGAGAGACGATCTGATCTCTTCTATCTCTAAGAGACCCCTCGAACGCACTTCACGACCTCAGTCAGCACGACATCCACCTGCTGCCGCAACCGCATCTGCTGCCTCCGCGATGAAGATCCTCTGCGACCGAACCGTTCTGCTCGAAGGAGTCAACGTCGTGTCCTCCGTGCTGCCGGCGAAGACCACGAAGCCGATCCTGCAGAACCTGCTGCTGCGTACGGACGACGACGGCATCACGTTGTTCGCGACCGACCTCGAGATGGCGGCCCGGGTGCAGATCGAATCGGTCAAGGTCAACAAGCCCGGCGCGGCGCTGTTGCCCGGCCGGGAACTGAGCGCCCTGTTGCGCGAGATCGGCGATGCCAGTGTCACGTTGGCGAGCAGCGAGCAGCGCTGCAAGATCGAGAGCCAGGGCGGTTCGTTCGTGCTGCTCGGTGAGGATGTCGACCAGTACCCGGAGGAGTTCGAGCTCAAGTCGGGCAAGCGCATCGAGGTGTCCTGCGGCGGCATGCTCCGGATGATCCAGGAGACCGTCTTCGCCGCGGCGCGCGAGGAGACCCGCTACGCCATCAACGGCGTGATGTTCGACTGCGCGGATTCGTGCCTGCGGCTGGTCGCCACCGACGGCCGCCGGCTGTCGATCAGCTACCAGCACATCGAGGGCAAGGAGTCCTTCAAGGTCGTCGTTCCGCTCCGCGCGCTGCACACCTTGGCGCGGGCCCTGCCGGAGGGGGACAAGACGCCGCTCGCGATCGAGGTCGGCGACAAGCAGATCTCGTTCACCAACGGCAGGATCCAGCTCGTCAGCCAGCTGCTCGAGACCCGCTTCCCCGACTACGAAGGGGTGGTCCCGAAGTCGGCGGACACGACGATCGAGATCGACCTCTCCACACTCGAGGGTGCGTTGCGACGGGCATCGATCCTGGCGGCCTCGGAGATGCGGATGGTGCGCTTCGAGGTCAGCGAGAACAGTCTGCTGCTCACCGCCGAGAGTTCGGCGCGTGGACGAGCCGACGTGCGCATCGATGCGGTCGTCAAGGGCGCTGGCGGCAGCATCAACTTCAACCCGGACTACATCCTCGAGGCGCTGCGCGTATCCGAGCTCGAGCAGGTTCGGCTCGACATGTCCGACGACTCGATGCCGGCGAAGTTCACACTGGGCGAGAGCTTCACCTACGTCGTCATGCCGATCAGCGGAGCCTGAGCAGGACCCGGAGGTCCGGCAGGAGTTTGGCTACTTGGGAGCTTGGCACACCTTGACCGATCCACAGCGAGCTGGTGAGTTGCTGCGCGACATCCTGTCCGAGGTCGGGCAGGGCAAGCGGCGCAACCGTTTCAACCGGGCACTGGACGACGTGCTGTCCGAAGCACATCGGCGCCACTGCCAGGTCGTGTCTTTCCGTGGCGGCAAGCTCGTGGTCGAAGTCGACTCCGCGCCGTTGTTCGCCGAGCTCTCGGGCTTTCGTCGTGAGGAGCTGCGCCTCTCGATGAACGAGCGCCTGCCGGAGCAACCGATCGCGCAGCTGACGTTCCGCCTCGGGGGGACGGGACATGTCTGAGCAGAGCAAGACCTACGACGCGAGTTCGATCAAGGTTCTCGAAGGCCTCGACGCGGTCCGCAAGCGGCCGGCGATGTACATCGGCGACACCGGTGTGAAGGGCCTGCACCATCTGGTGTGGGAGGTCGTCGACAACTCGGTCGACGAGGCCCTCGCCGGCAACGCGTCGCGCATCGACGTCCGCGTCCACAAGGACGGTTCGCTGTCGGTCAAGGACGACGGCCGCGGCATTCCTGTCGACATGCACGAGAGCGGCGTGCCGGCGATCGAGGTGATCCTGACCAAGCTGCACTCGGGCGGCAAGTTCGACAAGAACAGCTACAAGGTGTCGGGCGGTCTGCACGGGGTGGGCGTGAGCTGCGTCAACGCGCTCGCGGACGTCTTCGACGTCGAGGTCTACCGCGACGGCAAGGTCTACCGACAGACCTACCATCGCGGCGAGAAGGCGAGCGAGCTCAAGGTCATCGGCAAGGCCGAGCAGACCGGCACGATGATCCGCTTCAAGGCCGATCCGACGGTCATGGAGGCGACCGAGTTCAGCTACGAGGTGCTGCGCAAGCGCCTGCGCGAGCTGGCCTACCTGATGGGCACGGCGGCGTTGCACATCACGCTGTTCGACGAGCGCATCGAGAAGGGCGAGGAGTTCCAGTTCCCCGAGGGCATTCGCGAGTTCGTCAAGGATCTCAACCGGAGCAAGACGCCGTTGCACAAGGACGTCGTCTACATCCGCCGAGAGGTCAACTCGACCGAGGATCCGGACAAGACCTACGAGGTCGAGATCGCGCTGCAGTACAGCGACGCCTACCACGAGAACGTCTTCACGTTCGTCAACAACATCAACACGCTCGAGGGTGGTACCCACCTCGTCGGCTTCCGCACGGCACTGACGCGCGCGCTCAACAACTGGGCTCGTCAGGAGAAGGCGCTGAAGGAGAAGGACCCGGTACCCGGCGGCGAGGACTTCAAGGAAGGGCTCGCGGCCGTGATCTCGGTCAAGGTCCCCGATCCGCAGTTCGAGAGTCAGACCAAGATCAAGCTCGGCAACCGCGAGGTGCAGTCGATCGTCGAGACCGTGGTCGGCGAGGGGTTGCGGACGCACTTCGAGGAGACGCCCGCGACGGCGCGCGTGATCTTCGGCAAGGCGCTGGACGCACTGCGGGCCCGCGAGGCCGCCCGCAAGGCCCGCGACCTCGTGCGGCGCAAGTCGGCACTCGAGAGCGGCGGTCTGCCGGCGAAGCTCGCCGACTGTCAGAAGGGGACCGCGCGTGAGGACGCCGAGATCTTCCTGGTCGAGGGTGACTCCGCAGGCGGCACCGCGAAGCAGGGCCGAATGGCGCACCAGGCGATCCTGCCGCTGCGCGGCAAGATCCTGAACGTCGAGAAGGCGTCGGTCGACAGCATCCTCGATCACGAGGAGATCCAGACCATCGTCAGCGCGATCGGCACCGGGTTCGTCGGCGAGGAGTTCGACGAGACCAAGCTGCGCTACCACAAGATCATCGTGATGACCGACGCCGACGTCGACGGCTCGCACATCCGGACCCTGCTGCTGACGCTGTTCTATCGCAAGATGCCCGAGCTGGTGACGCGCGGCTTCGTCTACGTCGCGCAGCCGCCGCTCTACCGTTTGACCAAGGGCAAGACCGAGCGCTACGCGGTGACCGAGGAAGAGCGCGAGGCGATCCAGGCCGAGCTCGGTCTCGGAACGACGACGCTGAAGAGCCCGGACGGCAAGGCGTTCTCGGGCCCTGCACTCACCGATCTGCTCGATTGCGTCAGCCGTGTGATGGCCGAGGAGGCGCGCATGCCGGCCGAGGGCGCGGTACCCTTCCTCGAATATGTCGCGCTCGCGACCGTGCCCGACTGCGAGCTGCCGGCGTACTACGTGATCCGTCGCGGTGAGGGTCGATTCCTCGACACCGAGGCCCAGCTCGACGCCGAACTGCAGAAGTGGGCCGCCGAGAAGGGAGCCGACCTGCTGGTCTACGAGGGTTCGGAATCCGAGATCGCGCGCGAGCAGGCCGACGCCGAGGTCTACGCCCTGCACATCGGCAGCGAGCTGCAGCCGCGGCTGCGTCGGCTCGTCGGTCTGGGCGTGATGCCGGATGCCCTCGGCGGCAAGCACGACTCTGGTGACGGCGTCGCCGCCGCGTGGACAATCGAAACCGGCAAGGAAGCACAGACCGAAGCCGACCTCGGCGCGGCGACGGCCACGATCAAGAAGGCCTGCGAGAACGCGGTCGAGACCTACCGTTACAAGGGTCTCGGCGAGATGAACCCGTCGCAGCTGTTCGAGTCGACGATGGACCCGTCGCGCCGCACCCTGCGCCGCGTCGCCGTCAGCGATCTGCAGGAGGCGGACCGCATCTTCACCGTGCTGATGGGACCGGAAGTGGAGCCGCGGCGTGATTTCATCGAGAAGCACGCACTCGAGGCGACCAACATCGATGTCTGAAGTCTGACATCCGGTCCGTCCGGCCACGGGCCCGATCCCTGGGGTCCGGTCCTGGGTCCCGTCCCTGGGTCTGCGGCCGACGGGGCCGACGGATCGGCGGCGCCGTCGGCTACCTTGAGTCCGCAAGCGCATGCATCGAGTCCGTTACCTGGTCGGGATCTTGACCCTGGTGGCCGCCGTCGTGGCGGCACTGTGGATCGTTCGACTGCTGCGGCAGCTCGACGAGCGGCCCGGCGTGCTCGTCCAGATCGAGTTCCACGACGCGCGCGGCTTGCGTGCCGGCGCCGACGTGCGCTTCCGCGGCGTGCGCGCGGGCATCGTGCGCGAGGTAGCGATCTCCGAGGCCGGCAACCGCGCGGTGGTGCAGGCGTTGCTCGACCTCGAGGCCGCGGCCCATGCGCGAGTCAACAGCACGTTCTGGATCGTGACGCCGCGGTTCGCGGGACTCACCGGCGGCGCGACCGGTCTCGACACCCTCGTGCGCGACTCCTACCTGGCGTTCGCGACGCCCGAGGAGGCCGGCTCGCCGCTGGCTCCGGGCAGCCTCGTCGCCGGGCGCGAGCGCCCGCCCGCGATCGAGGGCAGCGCCAGGCTCGGCGAGATCGAGCACGGCGATCTGCTCATGCGCGTGCTGCTGCCCGAGAATCACGGCCTCGCCGCCGGTTCGGCGGTGACGTTCCGCGGCATGCCGACGGGCGAGGTCCGGGGCGTCGAGCTCGCACCCGAAGGCACCCACGTGATCGCCGAGGTGCGGATCCTGCGGCGGTATCGCCAGACGGTCACCGACAAGTCGGTGTTCTGGGTCGCCAGGCCGCAGCTTTCGGGTGCGCTGTTCTCCGGCTTCCGCGTCGACGACGTCGATGCGCTGCTGGCGCCGTTCCTGAGCTACCACAGCCTGCGTGGCGACGGCGTGCCCGTGGTGGACGGCCACCGCACCGTCGCGCTCGCTACCCGCCCCGACGTCGAGG
Organism: Planctomycetota bacterium; assembly: GCA_020425925.1. GTDB lineage: Bacteria > Planctomycetota > UBA1135 > UBA1135 > UBA2386 > JAGQRA01. The sequence continues at coordinate 32,050 of JAGQRB010000310.1, read as the reverse complement.
TCGCGGGCGTCCCGGCCGAAGCGCTGCGCCGCCCCGAGCAGTCCGGTCCGATCGAGTCGGACGGCGTGGTGGTCGTGCGCATCGTCTACGCCGCGGTCGAGAAGGACACCTTCAGTGCCGACGATCCGGTGCACTACGAAGGCAGCGGCGTGCTCTATCTCGACCGCAGCGGACGACCGGTGGTCGTGACGGCGCGCAGCCTGGTCGACGGCTCGTTCGTCGAACGCGACGCCTTCGGCGGCGATCCGGAGATCGCCGACGAGCACCTCAACGTCATGCTGCCGAGCGGCACCGTGTTGCACGCCGGCCGGGTCTGGGTCGATCCCGACGGCATCGATCTCGCCGCGCTCGTGCTCACCGAGACGCCGCCCGAGCTCGCCGGGACCCCGGCGGACCATCTGTTCTTCGGCGACGCTGCCGCGCTCGAACCGCCGGTCTCGCTACGGCGAGCGGGTCCGGACGGCGCCGCGGTGCCGGCCGAGGCTTTCGATGCCGGATCGCCGCAGCCGCTGACCGAACTCGCCGGCGCGGCCGTGATCGCGGGCGGCAAGGTATTCGCGATCTACGGCCACGTCACGGCGCAGTCGGCCGAACCACGCGCCGTTCCGCTCGCCCTGCTGCCGACCGACCTGCGGCCGGAGTAGATCGCCGTGGCCGCCGTCGCATCCGCGATCGAGTTCCGCGACTTCGGTCTCGCCCAACGGCGAACCGAGGGCGACGAAGTGCTGTTCGAAGGTGCCAGCCTCGAACTCGCGGAGCACGGCTTCTACCTGTTGGTCGGCACCAGCGGCGGTGGCAAGTCGTCGCTGTTGCGGGTGCTCGCCGGGCTGGTCGAGGCCCGCGAACCGGCGCCCGTGATGCGCGGCGACGTCAGCGTGCGCGGTCAATCACTGCGCGGCGAGTATCCCGCGGCGCTGCGGCGGGTCACGACGGCGATCCTGCAGGACGAAGGTCTGATCGACGATCTGAGCCCGCGCGAGAACGTCGAGCTCGCGCTCCGTGCCGCCGGCCGATCGGTCCGGCTCGCGCCGGCGTTGTTGGCGCAGGCCGGCATCGAAGAGCCGCCGGCGCAGACCGCGATGCTGTCGGGTGGCATGCGCAAGCGCGTCGCGGTCGCGCGCGCGATGGCTTCGTCGCCGCAGCTACTGCTCTGCGACGAGCCGACCGCCGGTCTCGACCCCGACTCCGCCCGCGCGATCGCGGTCGTGCTGCGCGAAGCGCACGACGCCGGTGCCGATCGGACGACGATCGTCATCACGCACGACCTGTCGGCGTTCGCCGGGCTGTGCGACGGCGTGCTCGTACTCGACGGACGGACCCGGACGCTGCGGCTGGAGGCTCCGGATCACGTGCCGCAAGCCGCAGTGGTCGGCGAGCTCGGCGCGGCGTCCGAACGCCTGCCGCCACCGATCGATCTGCACGGTCTCCGGCGCCTGCTGCTGCGCGCGGCGGCGATCGGCGAGACCCTGACCCAGGCGTTGCGGAGCCTGCCGCCGGTCGAGCTGCGCGAGACGCTGCGCACGACGGCTCGCTTCGTGCTCGACCCAGCCGCGTTCGTCGCCCTATGCGGCGCGATCCTCGGCGGGCTCGCGACCTTCTTCGCGTTGCGCAACAACCCGGTCGAGGGTGCGTTCGAGAGTGCACTGCTCACCGGCACGGGCAAGGTCGCGACCGCGGTGCTGGTGCCGCTGTTCTCGGGGCTGTTCTTCACCGCGCGTATCGTCGCGGGGGCGGCGGCACGGCTCGGGACCATGAAGCGGACCAACCAGATCGCCGCGCTCACGATGATGGGGGTGCGCCCGGCCGACTATCTGCTGACGCCGATCCTCTGGGGCATGACGCTCGCCATGTGCGTCGTGACGTTCGTCGGAGTCGTCGCCGCCGCCGTCGCCGCGGCGGTGGCCAGCTGGCTGGTCTCGGGCTTCACGCCGGCCGGCTGGGCCGCGGCCTGGTTCGCCGCGGTGACCGCACAGGACCTCGCGGTCGTACTCGCCAAGGCCGGGTTGTCGGGTTTTGCAGCAGCGCTGTGCTGCTACCACCTCGCCACCGGGCCGAAGCGCTCGGGCGCCGAGGTCGGCGAGGCGGTGAACGCCGCGATCGTCATCGGCATGGGCCTCGTGCTCGCGATCCACGCGATCCTGACGTTCGTGGTCTACACCTGAGTCCGTGGGCGGCCGGTGGCAGGGCAGCCTCGAGTCCTCAAGAACCGACTCCGAACCGCCGATGAACCCGAGGTGAAGGGCATCGAGAAGCTCACGTCGGTCCGGCTCGCCGAGATCCTCACCGAGCGCGCGATCGTGCCGGGTGAGGCGATCTCGGACGCGCTGTACTCGCAGGAACGTCAGGGCGAACCGTTCGCCCAGGTGCTCATCAACGGCGGCCACATCACCGAGTGGGATCTGTCGAAGATCGTCGCCGAGAGCTTCAACCTGCCGTTCATGATGGCGGGCAACTACCAGCTCGAGGAAACCGCCAAGGAGCGCCTCCCGAAGGAGACGCTGTTCGAATACATGATCGTGCCGCTCGACGTGTTCGACGACATCGTCATCGTGTCGATGCCCGTGATCATGCCGTTCGAGCAGATCATGAAGGTGCAGAAGAAGCACTCCTGCGAGCTGTTCCCCTACGTCGGGTTGATCTCGGAGAACAAGCGCATCCTCTCCGAGATGCACAAGGACTACCCGAAGTGGCTCGAGGAGGAGCAGCAGCGCCGCGAGGTCGCGGCCAAGCAGCGCGCGGTGCAGCCGACCGGTCAGGACGGCGATTGGATGAGCATCTTCGACGCCGGCGACCAGGCGATCAAGGCGACCAAGAAGCCCGACTGAGCGTCAGCTCTTGTCCGGCTTGGCCTCGCCGTTGGTCGAGGCCGGGTCGTCCGGCAGCGGCGACGACAGCGATTCGTGCGTCAGCTGCTTCAGCGCCGATCCCGGATCGGTCAACGTGCGCTGCACGGTCGAGACGCGGCGGATCTCGTCCTTCGTCGAACGGAAGGTCTCCTTCATCTCGCTGACGTTGGCGTCGCGATCGAGTTGGTCCTTGAACTCGTTGAACCCGCGCTTCAGCTGCGCGACGATCCGGCCGAGCGAGCGCCCCGCCTCCGGCAGATTGCGGCCGTAGAGCAGCAGTCCGATGACCAGGAGGACGAACATCTCCTGGAAGCCGAGGGAGGGGAGGATGCCGAGCACGGACCCGAGCATAACCGCCCTGGACGTGCCGGCGGCGCTTCTCTACCCTCTTCGCCCCACATGACCGACAAGCCAATCTTCGCGCTGGAACGGCTCACCAAGAGCTATCAGGGCAAGAAGCCCGTTCTGAACGACATCAGCCTGGTGTTCCTCGAGAACGCGAAGATCGGCGTCATCGGTCAGAACGGCGCCGGCAAGTCGACGATGCTCCGCATCATGGCGGGCGCCGACAAGGAGTACGACGGCGTCGCCCGGCTCGCCGAGGGCAAGACTGTCGGCTACGTCCCGCAGGAGCCGAAGCTGCTCGAGGAGCTGTCGGTGCGGGAGAACGTCGAGCAGGCCGTCGCGCCGATCCGGAACCTCCTGAAGCGCCACGAGGAGGTCAGCATGAAGCTCGGCGAAGAGATGTCGGACAAGGAGATGGCGAAGGTCATGGAGGAGTTCGAGCGCCTCCAGCACGAGATCGACGCGAAGGACGCGTGGGAGATCGATCGCCACGTCGAGACCGCGATGACCAAACTGCATCTTCCGGCCGGCGACAAGATGGTGCGCGAGTGCTCGGGCGGTGAACGGCGCCGCGTCGCGCTCTGCCGCACCCTGCTCGAGCACCCCGACCTGCTGCTGCTCGACGAGCCGACCAACCACCTCGACGTCGAGACCGTGAGCTGGCTCGAGGGCATCCTCGCCGAGTACAAGGGCACGGTCGTCGTGATCACCCACGATCGCTTCTTCCTCGACAACGTCGTCGGCTGGATGCTCGAGATCTGGCACGGCCGCGCGATCCCGTACCAGGGCAACTACTCCGAGTACCTGATCCAGCGCGCAAAGCGCATGCAGGCGCAGGAGCAGCAGGAGCAGAAGCGCAGCAAGTTCCTCGAGCGCGAGCTCGAGTGGATCCGCATGAATCCGAAGGCGCGATCGACGAAGAACAAGTCGCGCCTCAAGAACTACGACAAGATGCTCGAGCAAGAGGTCGAGGAGAAGGACGACACCGTCGAGCTGCACATTCCGGCCGGCAAGCGCCTGGGCGACACCGTCATCCGCTTCGAGAAGGTCGACTTCTCGTACGACGGCGAGCGCAAGGTGCTCGACAACTTCTCGTTCGACATGCAGCCCGGCGACATCCTCGGCATCGTCGGCCCGAACGGCACCGGCAAGACGACCTGCCTCAAGCTCATCACCGGCAAGCTGAAGCCCGACCACGGCAAGGTCACGATCGGTCAGACCGTCGACCTGTGCCACGTCGATCAGGAGCGCGAGACGCTCGATCCCGAGAAGTCCGTGTGGCAGGAGATCTCGGAGGGCCAGGACATCATCCGGCTCGGCAAGCACGAGGTGAACAGCCGCAGCTACGTCGCGAAGTTCAACTTCACGGGCCAGGACCAGCAGCAGAAGGTCGGTTCACTGTCCGGTGGTCAGCGCAATCGCGTGCAGCTCGCCAAGATGCTGCGCCGTGGCGGCAACGTCATCCTGCTCGACGAGCCGACCAACGACCTCGATCTCGACACCCTGCGCGTGCTCGAGGAGGGCATCCAGGAGTTCCCCGGTTGCATGGTGATCGTGTCCCACGATCGCTACTTCCTCGATCGCGTCTGCACCAAGATCCTCGATCTCGGCAACTACGAGCCCGGCAAGTACCTCGACAGCCTGTAGCTGCGCTTGCTGTCAGTGGCGTTTGACGCCGACGAAGAAGCCGGTCGCGACGAGCGCTGCGGCCGGCAGACTGCCGGTCACGAACGTCTGGAAGCTGCTCCACTCCGACTCGAGGTTCGTCATGAAGTGGTTCCAGGCGTCGTCGATGCCTTGCCAGTTGACCTCGACGAGGCCGTAGTAGGACAGCACCAGCGTCATCGCGAGCCAGAAGCCGACCGCGATCGCGGCGAAGCGCAGCGTCGCACGCACGAAACTGCCGAGGGCGAAACCGGCGAGGAAGCTGAATCCGAGCCGGAAGATGCCCTTCGCCGCCGGTTCGCCGCCAGTTGCGTTCCCGGTGCCGGTGCCGCCGCCGGGCTGATCGGGCTGCAGCGTCGATTGCAGCAGGCCACCGGAACCGCTGCCGCCGCCGGCGGGTGTTGCGGCCTCGCCGGCGCCCGGTCCGACGACCATGAGAACCGCACCGGTCGCAAGGACGCCGCCGGCGACGATCACGGCGATCTTCTTCCAGCGCGGCATGTCGCCGACCCACTGGCGGAAGTTGCGCGGCGGCGGCGACGCCCGGCGCGGTTCCGGAGGGGATTCTTCGGTCATCACCGATGATCTAACCGCGGGTCGGATCGTGGCGCCACTGGTCCAGTCGATGCAGGGGTTTTTCTGCTTGAGCCTCCGGCAGTGTCACGGTTCTGTTTGCCACCCCTCTCAGGATCCAAGGAGCAACCATGCATTTGTCCCGCACACTCGCCGCTTGTGCGCTGTTTGCCGCCGCGGCTTTCGCCCAGGACACCGTGACGCTGAACAACGGCGACACGATCACAGGCACGATCAAGACGATGGCCGACGGCAAGGTGATCGTCACCTCGCCGATCGTCGGCGACATCACGATCCCGTTGGCGGACATCAAGAACCTCGTCACCAAGGAGCGGGTTGCGCTCGAGACCGTCAATGGCGACACCCTGCAGCGGCGGATCGCGGGCATCGAGAACGACAGCCTGCGACTCGACGGCGACCTGCCTTCGCTGCCGGTCGACAGCCTGGTCGCGATCAATCCGCCGCCGGTCGAACCGCCGAAGTGGACGGGCAGCATCGCGTTGAACGCGCTCTGGATGGACGGTAACACGCGTCGCCGCACGGTCGGTGCGATGGGCGAAGCCGTTCGCAAGAGCGAAGCGGATCGCATCTCGGTCGATGCCTTCTGGGACTACTCGGAGGATCGCCAGAGCGGCACCGGCTGGAACCTGACCCAGCGCCGCGCCGGCGCCGGCCTCAAGTACGACTACTTCCTGTCCGAGCGTTGGTATGCGCTCGCGACGACCCGCGTGCTCGGTGACACGTTCGCCGACCTCTCCCTGCGCTACACCGCGGGCTTGGGTATCGGTTACACGGTGATCGATACGGACGAGACCTCGCTGCTGACCGAAGTCGGTATCTCCTACGTCGACGAGAACTACCGCTCGGCGACGCCTTCGACCAACTACGTCGCCGCCCGCGTCGCCTACCGCCTCACCCACCAGCTCGGCGAGCGCACGATGTTCAAGCACAGCGTCGAGGCGTTCCCGTCGCTCGAGGACAAGGACGACGTCTACCTGCAGCTGCGTGCGGAGCTGGTCAACAACCTGACCGACAACATGATCGCGTCGCTGACGTGGATCATGGACTACGACAACACGCCGGCGCCGGCACGTCGCCGCGACGACCACCGCGTGATGCTGTCGCTCGGCTGGTCGTTCTGAAAGCGATCGCCCGCTCGAGCGCGGGTCAGTACTGCGTCGCGAAGTTCGCGTCGTGCAGGAAGGAGTGGCCGAAGCGATCCTGGCGCTGCGCGATGCCGGGCAGCGTCGGGACGAACTCGAGCCGGATCGACGTCTGGTCGGTGAACGGGTCGTACCCGCCCGAGACCGCGATCGACCAGTCGTGATCATTGCGGCGGATGCCGAAGCCGTAGGTGATCCACTCGTCGGTCTGCAGATCGAACAGGCTCGAGGCGAACAGGTCCCAACGGTCGAAGGCGCGCGTGCTGGCGCTGATGCCGACGGCACCGTCTACGACGCGATCGGTGCGATACTCGAGCGTCCAGGTTACGCCGGCGAGCGGCCCGAAGCGCAGTTCGGTGTCGAGGGTTCGCAGGCCGTTGCGCCAATCGTGATCGCCGTAGATCGCGAACGAGAAGTCGCGGAACGACAGCGCGCCACCGGTCGGGCGCACCAGGAAGTCGTAGTACAGCAGGCCGAGCTCGTCGCCGGCGTTGTCGCGTGACGCGTCGGGCCAGAAATCCTGGGCCAGATCGAACAGCAGGAAGTCGCCGGGCTCGTCGTTCCGCTGCAGCAGGTTCCGGACCTCGACGCGCACCAGATTCTGTTCGGTGATCGCATCGGTGGTGTCGAACTGCCAGAACTCCGCCGGACCGTCGTCGACGTGGAAGCGGTTCATGATCGACACGCGCGGCGCGATCACGTGACGGATCGACTGCGGACCGTCGTCACCGATCCAGTCGAAGGTTCGCGACAGTCTGGTGCCGAGCTGAACGCCGGCTTCGAACGCGATGCGAGTGTCGGAGCCGCCGCCGACGGTCTCGTCGTAGAAGGTGCCGCGGCCGCTGACATAGGGTCGCACGCTGACCGGACCGAGCAGGAACGGTGTCGAGATCTCGACGAGCTCGTCGGCGCGGAAGGTCTCGTCGTCCGGCTGCACCGCGACGTGGCTGTCGAAGCTGCTGCGGCGCTGACCGAGGTCGAGCGCGGAATCGAGCACGATCGGAGTTTCCCAGGGCGTCTGACCGATCGGCTGCGCCAGCCAGTTCCACGTCAGCACCGGCAGCTCCTCGACGAAGCGCGGCGCGAGCGTGCGGTTGTCGCGGTAGCTGAAGTCGTCGAGATTGGTGCGCGCGCCGAACGTGATCAGGTGGTTGCCGGTCTGGTGGTGGAGGTAGCCACTGGTCTCCGGCAGCTCGGACTCGCGGTATTCGCCGTTGAAGAACTCTGCCAGCACTGCCGGATCCGAGGCGCGGAATGCCTGCAGGTCGAGGTGGGTGTTCTCGCCGAGGAAGACCCTGTTCTCGCTGCGCACGACGGTGCGACCGTCGTTGGTGATCGGACTGCCGTCGAAGTTGGCCTGGATCTCACGCAGATCGCGGCCATTGTCCTCGAGCGCGAAGCCCCAGGTGCGGCCGCGGTAGAGCCCGGGCGCCTCGTAGGTCAGCGCCGGTGACAGCGGCATGCCACGCTTCTCGATCCAGCCGACGCCGAACTCCCAGTCACCGCGGAACTCGCTCGCCGGGCGCCCGGTGATGAGCTCGTGCAGGTAGCCGCCGGTGGTGTTCCACGGTAGCCCGAACACGATCTCGGTCTGGATGCCGAGCTTCTGCGAATAGGACGCGCTCGCCCGCTTGATCGGAAACTGCGACTGACTGCCGGTGAAGAAGTGCGCATCGGGCAACGGCAGCACGTCGACGCCGCCGAACTGCAACGCGAGCCCGCGGCCGAAGATCTCGAGCTCGCGTTCGCGTTCGAGGATCTCGGCCTCGCCGATCGCGAACGCGACGTGCGGCTCGCCGGCGGTGCAGGTCGTCACCGTGAGATCGCGACCCGTCCAGCGCGTCCCTTCCTTGGTGAGCCGCGGTCCGCGCACGATCACGGTGGTCGGCTGGCCGGCGGCGTCGGCCGCGTAACGCAGTTCGACCGCCTCGGCGACGATGCGGTCCTCGAGTGGCGCGATCCACAGCCGATCGCAGCGCAGCACCTCGACACCACCGCGCAGCGCCACGACGCCGCCTTCGAAGTAGAGGAAGCGGACCGTGTCGAGCACACCGTCGGCCGACTCCGCGTCGCCGACGACACCCTCGTGCCCGAACGTGCGGAGCGTCTGCTCGACACGTTCGCGGATGCGTTCGGGCGACAGCCGCCGCCGCGGTGCCGGCGGCTCGACCCCGCGCCGCGGCAGATCCTGACCGCCTTCGCGTTCGAGCAGCGCGCGCGCATCGATGTCGGTGAGCAGGAGTGCGTTGAGCCCGCGGATCTCGAGCGCGAGCTCCGGCACCTTGAAGACGAAGCCGCCGAATGCGCGATGCTCGTTGTAGTCGCCGCTCGGCCGGGCCACGCCGCTGTTCGAATCGAAGGTGTAGTGCACGCCGCCCGCGGCCACCTGCGGTCGCGATGTCTGCGCCGGCGGCGGTCCCGATTGCGCCGCCGACCCGACCGCCAGCGACGCGATCAGAACGAGGACGGCGGTGCGCCTCACCGAACGACGCGCCCCTGGAAGTACTCGAATGCCAGGGTGTGGTAGTTGACGGTCACGCGCTTGCCCATCACGACCGTGCCGTCGGCGAGCCGCACCGTGACCCCGTCCGGATCGCGGGCGATCAGGGTGTCCCAGCGGGCGTCGAGCTCGATCTCGGCTGCCCGGCCGGAGATGCGGGACCAGGCCAGATCGACGCCGTGGCCGAGCACGCGCTGCACCTTGCCGCTGGTGGGATTGAGTTCCATCGTGAGGGACTGCGCCACAATGCCGGGCCCGTCCGGCGAAGTCGAGCCATCGTCCAGCAGGCTCCGCATCGTCACCGGACCGCCGAAGCGCGCCTCGGTCGGCAGCAGGTCGATGTCGCCGCGGCAGGTCGCCAGGACGTGGGAGAAGATGCCGTCCGACTCGCGATCCTCGAGTTCGAGTTCCGGCAACAGGAAGGTCGAGTGGCCCGGAAACGCGCGGAACGCCTGCAGCCGCACGCTCTCGCCTCGGAAGATCCGCACCCGGGCACCGCGGGCGGTCACGACCCGCTGTGGTGTGGTGCGGGTCGCGATCGCCGGCGTCATCGTCGTCGGATCGCCGATCAGGAGTGCGGCTTCCGCGGCCGCCGACAGCACCAGGCGTTCGGCGCTGCCCTCGAGCAGACCGTCGCCGGGCACCTCGCGTCGGAACTGCTGCACGCCGTCGCCGAGGATCCAGGCGCCGCGTTCGGACCAGAACGGCAGCAGCGCCACCGGATCGACCGCGCCGCCGGTGTGATGACGCAGCACGGCCGCCGGCAGCACGAACGGCAGCGTGCGCAGCCGCTCGGCCGCGAACGTGATGCGCGTCGGGGGCCCGGTCCCGCTCGCATCCTCGACGACGGCCTCGGCCCGTGCCGGCGTCTCGGCGTCGGCACGCGCGTCGATCAGGGCGTTCTGGTCGCCGAGGTAGTGCACGTCGATGCGGGGCGCGGTCGCGACGACGGTCTGGCGGCCATGGCTGCCGTCCGGCGGTATCTCGCGCGTCAAGCGCGGCAGCCGGTCCTCCGGCAGCAGGCCGGCCCACAGCGTCGCATCGGCTTCGGGCTCCGGTGGCAGCATCCGCAGCGACGTCGGGCTGGTCTGTTCGATGCGGGGCGCGGTCGCGATCAGTTTCTCGCGGCTACGGGCGAGCGATGCCCGCGCCGGCAGGCCGGCGAGATCGAAGGCCCGCACCGCGCGGCCGTCGAACTCGGCGCGCAGCCAACGCACGTCGGAGAGATCGGCGTCGCGATCCTGCATGACGGCGTGAATGTCGCGATCGGGCGAACGCAGCGTGACCACCGCGAACTCGCCTTCGCGTTCGATCTGACAGAGTCCGCTGCCGCGCGCTTCGAGTTCACCGAGCCGCAGCTCGTAGCGGTGGTCGTGCCATGCCGCGCCGCGGTCCGATGGCCCGAGCTCGAGCTGCAGACGTTCGCCGTCGCGCAGGTCGCGCAACGCCACCAGCGAGAAGCCGTCGTTGCCGGTCGCGACGACTTCCTCGCCGCGGTCGGTGGCCCGCTGCCGCATCGTCACGTCGCCGAAACCCTGCGCGATCACCCCGCGGTGACCCGGGTCGGTCTGGAAGACCCGCAGCCCTTTGCTGGCGTCGATCTCGCGCTGATCGTCCTCGAGGTGGGACTCGCTCTCGAACGCCACGACATGGAGCTGATCCATCGGCGCGATCGACCACTGCGGGAAGCCGTAGGCACGGTGGATCTGTGCGAGGTGCTCGCGGCCGCGCAGCAGGTGGATGCGGCGCGGCGAGGTGCCGTGCACCGGCGCGCGCGCCACGTTCGTGGCCGCACTGTCGCCGGCGGCGGGCAGCTCCTCGATGCTCGAGAGTCCGCCCGAGGCGGTGATCCAGAACGGCGCCCCGTCGAGACCGGGCAGGACCGTGAGCCTCGGCGTGCTGACCCGGAAGGACGGCAGCTCGACCCGGGTCGGTGAGCCGTGCAGCTGCAGCATGCGCCATTTCATCTCGGAGTGACGCGCGCCGTCCGCATCGATCCGCTCGGAGCGTGCGAGCCAGCCGAGCATCTGATCGGCGCGGATCGTCATGCTGCGGTGACCGTCGCGATCGAGCTCGACGACGACGTCGTCCATCAGTGTGAGCTCGGCAACGGCGCGAGCGGTGTTCTCGGCGTAATGCAGCAGGCCGCGGGCGCGCGCGACCACGCCGGCGGTCCGCAGCTCGGGCTCGCGCAGGATGTTGACGTCGATGCGCTGAAGGGCGCCGTTGCGATCGCGCGGCAGCCGGGCCTGCAGCCCGAGGCCCGTGAGCCGCGCCACGCGTTCGCCGGCGAAGCGGACGTCGACCGGGACGTCCTCGCGCGGCGTGTAGATGTGGAGCTCGGTCTCGTCGATGAGCGCCCTGGCCTCCTCGAGCGTGATGCGCAGGCCGTCGAGGCGGCTGCCGGGCAGCGCCTCGAACGTGACCCGCGACATCGAGATCTCCTTGTTGGCCTCGAACGAAGGCGCGCCGTTCTTGTCGCGGCCGAGCTCGACGAACGCGCGGTCGGCGCGGATCACGGCACCGGCCTCGCCGTCGTCGAACAGCGTCGCCTCGACGCCGTCGAGCTGCTGCATGCCGTCGCGAATCGGGCGGCTGTCCTGCGCGTGCAGGACGAAGACCATCTGCTTGACGATCGTGCCGTCGGGCTGGCGCACCTCGCGGAACCGCGGCAGTTGCAGCTCGCCACGTTGCTCGGCGGTGGCCCCGAACGAGCCCTGACGCAGATCGACGCCGGCACGGCCACGCTGTTCCGGCGGGTCGCTGCCCTCGTCGCCGGGTTCGACCGCGGTCGGTCGGCCGGTGGCGACGAGCTCGTCGCCGACGAGTTCGTGCAGCACGTAGAACCCGACGGCGAGCAGCAGCAGGAACGCGAAGATGCGCTTCATCTTCGGCGCCCGATCACGAGAGATCCCGAATCACGAAAGACCCCGGATCACGATAGACCTCCGTCGCGCACGATCGCGTCCCACTCGCCGCGTGCCCGCAGCAGCAGTTCGACGACGTCGCGTGCGGCGCCGAAACCGGCCGACCGCGAGCTCACGTAGTGCACTTCGGCGAGCACCTCGGGTCGGGCCTCGGGCACCGTGGCCGCCAGGCCGGCGAGCCGCAGCACCGGCAGATCGAGCACGTCGTCGCCGACGTAGGCGATCTCGTGGGGCGCGAGGTCGCGACGCGCCAGCAGCTCGGCGAACGCCGCACCCTTGTCGACGCGGTGCAGCACGACTTCGTCGACGTGCAGGTCGGCGGCGCGCCGTTCGACGGCGTGGCCGCCCCGCCCCGAAAGGAAGCCGGTGAGCCCGCCGCACCGTCGCCAGTAGTGCAGGCCGGCGGCGTCGTGGACGTGGAAGGACTTGTATTCCCGCCCGTCGTGGTCGGTCCAGATGCGGCCGTCGGTCAGCACGCCGTCGACATCGAGCAGCAGCATGCGGATCGCCGCGAGCTGCTCGCGGGCGGGAAGGGGCCGGCCGGAGTTGGTCATCCGATCTTGAGGTTGAGCAGATCCTGGACGTCGAGCAGACCCAGCAACCGGTTGTCGCCGTCGACGACCGGCAGCTGGTCGATCTTGAGATGGTGCAGCAGCGCGAGCGCCTCGAGCGCGAACATCTCCGATCGGATCGAGCGCGGTCCACGCGTCATGACGTCCTCGATGCGGCGTTGGCGCGGGTTCTCGAGGCCCTTCTCGATCAGCCGGCGCAGATCACCGTCGGTGAAGAAGCCGAGCAGCTTGCCGTCGTGATCGACGACGCTGGTCGCGCCCGGGCGCCCCGGCGTGCGCGTCATGACCTCGATCGCCTCGAGCACGGTGGCGCCGCTCGCAATCGTCGGATTGCGGTCGTCGCGACGCATCAGTTCCTCGACCCGCATCAGCCGCCGACCGAGATCACCGCCGGGATGGAATCGCGCGAACTCTTCGGGGCCGAAGTTGCGGCCCTCCTGGACGACGAGCGCGAGCGCGTCGCCGAGCGCCAGCATCGCCGCGGTCGACGCACTCGGCGCGAGACCGTACGGACCGGCTTCGTCGATCCGCCCGATCTCCAGCACGACGCAGCTGTGCCGACCGAGCGTCGAACTCTGCTCCTGCGTGATCGCGACTACCGGCACCGAGGCCGCCATCACGTGCGGCAGCATCTCGAGCACCTCGGCGGTCTCGCCGGACTTGCTGAACGCGAGCAGCAGATCGCCCTCTTCGACCCGGCCGAGGTCGCCGTGGATCGCCTCGGCGGGGTGCAGGAAGATCGACGGCGTGCCGGTCGAAGCCAGCGTCGCGGAGACCTTCTGGGCGATGAAGCCGGCCTTGCCCATGCCGCTGGTGACGACGCGGCCGCGCAGCTGCAGAATCATGTCGAGCACGGTGCAGAATGGCGGCCCGAGCCGCTCTGCCACCTGGCGCACTGCCATCGCCTCGCGCTCCACGATCTCGCGGGCGCGTTCGATCCGGGGGTCCATCGCGCGAGAGAGTAGCACACCGGTCGCTAGCGCACACCGCCGCAGAGGTTATGCTCCCGGCCGGTGTCTTACCGCGTCCAGCTGCCGGTCTTCTCGGGTCCGATGGACCTCCTGCTGCACCTCGTGCGCCAGCAGGAGGTCGACATCCACGAGGTGTCGCTGGCGCGGATCCTGGAAGACTACCTGGCCCACCTGAAGATCCTCCAGCAGCTCGATCTGCACGACATCGGCGACTTCGTCGTGATGGCGAGCACCCTGATGGAGATCAAGTCGCGCGAACTGCTGCCGAACGAGACCGTCGAGATCGAGGAGGAGCTCGACCCGCGCGACGACCTGATCCGGCGGCTGCTCGAGTACAAGCGCTACCGCGACCTGGCACGGCAGCTCGAGGTGCGCTCGGACCGGCGGGCGCGGATGACCCCGCTCGTGCTGGCCAAGCCGCCCGAGCTCGCCGAACCCGACGACGAGGACCAGCTCGAGCTCGGCGACGTCGGGATCTGGGACCTGACGTCGGCGTTCGCGCGGCTGCTCGAGGAGATCGGTCAGCAGGGGGCGATGCAGATCGAGGTCGAGAAGCGCGACGTCGCGTTCTACATCGACCGCATGATCGTGAAGTTCCGCGACCGGCGCGAGCTCGCGTTCTCCGACGTCTTCGACAAGGCCCACGGCCGCTACGGCCTGATCGGTTCGCTGCAGGCCTGCCTCGAGATGATGAAGCAGGGCTACCTGCGCGCCCATCAGCCGGCATGCTTCGACGAGATCCAGCTCGTGTTCCTCGGCGAACCCGACGTGACCGCCGATCAGATCATGGCCGGGATCACGGCCGACGAGGAGCAGGAGCGGCAGCGCCGTGAGCTCGCGGTCGAGGTCGCAGAAGAGGCCGCGGTCGACGCTGGCGCCGATGACGGCGCTGGTGCGGATGACGCGGTCGAAGACGGCGAGAGCTGAGCGTCCCGCTCCGAGACGCCCGCCGACCGCGAACCGGTCTCGCGAAGTAGCATTGGGCTGCCATGTCCACCGAACCCGAACCCGCGGATGATCCCGACGGTCGTTCCGAAGGGTTCGCCGGCGCGTTCGCGGCGGCCGCCCCCGCGCTTCTGACCTGGGCTCGGCTCCGGGTCCGCCCCGAACTGCGCAGCCTGATCGAACCGGAGGACCTCGTGCAGGAGATCGGCTGCCGCGCGCTCGCCAACTACCGGCGCTTCGACAGCGACCGCGGCACGTTCCGGCAGTGGCTGTTCGGGTTCGGCAACCGCGTCCTGCTCGAGGCGCTGCGCGAGCTCGGTGGCGACTTCCGCAGTGGATCGCGCGCGCTCGTCGGCGGTGTCACCGAGGCGGTCGCGCTGGTGACGACGATCACGCGTCGGATCGTGCGTCAGGAGATCACCCGGCTGTTGCTCGAGCGCGTCGACGAGCTCGGCGAGGAAGAGCGCGCGTTGTTGCTGTACCGCGGCCTCGAGGAGATGGACTACGCCGACCTCGCGGCCCTCCTCGGCGCTTCCGAGGACACCGTGCGGAAGCGTTGGCAGCGCCTGCGCGACCGGCTGCGCCGCGATCCCGTGCTCGCGGCGCTCGCGGCCGGCTGACCTCGGGCGGGCTGCCTAGGGCGCGACCGTGCGGGCGAATCGCACACCGATCTCGGCGGCGCCGATCGCCACCGGCACTCCCGAGCGATAGGCCGCACGCGCGAACGTCGCAGGCGAGGTGAACGAGCCGCCGCGGATGACGCGATACTTCGCGAAGCGGCCGAAGCGGTAGCCGTCGCCGGTGCCGGCTTCGACCTCGCCGAGCTCTTCCCACGAGTCGCGACACCATTCCTTGACGTTGCCGCCCATGTCGTGCAGGCCGAATGCGTTCGGCGCGTACGAGCCGATCGGTGCGTGGACCAGCCAGCCGTCGTGCAACGTGAGCTCGAATTCCCAGTCGACCGAATCGTTCGCGGCGTGCGCGTCGGCGTCGGCGAGGTTCTCGTGACCCTGGAGCGTGGCGACCTCGGTGCCGCCCGGATAGGGCGTCCGCGACCCGGCCCGATATGCGAACTCCCACTGCGCTTCGGTCGGCAAGACGAGGCCGAGCGCGTGCGCGACTCGATCGGCGTCGTTCCAGCTGATCGTCTCGACCGGATTGTCGTCCGTCAGCGGCTGCTTCATGTCGGACGCGCTGCCGTAGTTGCTCGGGTTCGCGCCGGTGTGACGTTGCCACTGCGCCTGCGAGGTCTCGTACTTCGAGAGGAAGAACGGCGTGAACGTCACCGCGTAGCACGGTCCCTCGGTCGCGACGGCATCGGGGTCGACGTTGCTGCGGTCGTCACCCTCGCCCTCGGCGACGGCTCCGAGCGTGGCGGTCCGACCCGGCACCAGGACGAGCACCACCGCCGATCCGGTCGCGCGCGCGAGCGCTCCGGTCTGCGGATCGCGCAGGGGCACCGCGCCGGTCTGCAGCACCGCGAACTCGAACAGACCGCTGGCCGGATCGGGACCGAGCGGCACCAGGCCCAGCTGCGGGGTGAGCTGCAGACCGCCGTAGTGCGGGGAGGCGGCGATGGCCGCAGCGGTCGCTCGCCACTCGTCGGCGAGCTCGTCGATCGTGCGGCGCCGCACCGTCATCGCGAACTGCCGGTCGGCAGCGACCCGATCCCGCCGCTGCTCGAGGAGACCGAGGTCGGCGATCAGGTTCGTCAGGAGCTCGCGCTGCCACGCCAACACGTCGCCGTCACCGGCGACCTCGAGCCTGGCCAGCGTACGCTCGTGCAGGTCGCGGCGATCGAGCAGGACGGCGGCTTCTGCGAGCCACGCGTCGATGCCCTCTGGCCCTTGAACGCGCTGCTCGGTGAGCGGCCACAAGGTCTCGGCGCGGGCGGCGAGTTCGCGGCAGAGCCGCTGATCCGACAGCCGCCGCACGTCGGCGAGCGCGGCGCGGGTGTCGCCGAGCAGTCGTAGCGTGATGGCGAGCGCGACGGCGAGCACCACGAACAGAGCGGCGAGGGCGGCGGCGAGCGCGGGATTGCGCTGCTGCCAACGCCGCAGCACGAGCCATGGTCCGGCCGGGCGCGCTGCCACGGGCTCGCGCCGGAGGTGGTGCGATAGATCGTCGGCGAACGCGGCGACGTCGGCATAGCGGCGTTCCGGTTCGCGCGCGAGCGCCGTCGCGACGACTACCGCGAGGTCGGCCGGCACGGCGCGATTGAGCCGCCTTGCGTCCGGCACGTCGTCGACCGCGCGCGCCCGCAGCTCGGCTTCGGGGGTCGAGCCCGAATACGGGCGGTGCAGCGTCAGCAGCTCGAACAGGCAGGCACCGAGCGCCCAGAGGTCGCTCCTCGCGTCGGCTGGCCGGTCGCGCAACAGCTCCGGCGCCAGGTATGACGTCGTGCCCACGATCGTTCCGGGCAGCGTGATCGTCGGGGTCTCGCCGGTCGTCGCCCGGGCCAGCCCGAAGTCGACGAGCACGGGCTCACCGGTCCGGTCGACCAGGACGTTGGCGGGTTTGATGTCGCGGTGCAGCACACCGGCGGCGTGTGCGCGAGCCAGACCGCGCGCGAGCCGTTCGACGAGGACGACGGCGGCGTCGATGTCGGCGCGTGAGGTCGGCGGTGGGTCACCGTCGACGCGGCGTTGCGCGAGGCGCTGCTCCAGGCTCTCGCCGTCGACGAACTTCATCGCGATCCAGTGGTGATCGTCGTCGCTGCCGGCGTCGAACACGGCGCAGAGCGCCGGATGGTCGAGCCGCGCGATGGCCTCGGCTTCGCGTCGGAAGCGCAGCTCGGCGGCGGTCGAGAACGCGTGCCGGCCACCTGCCATCACCTTCAACGCGACGTCCCGCCCGAGACGCTCGTCGCGGGCCAGATAGACCGTCCCTTGTCCGCCGCGCCCGAGCTCGCGCTGGATGCGGTAGCCGCCCGGCCCGACGGCGGTGTCGCCGGCGGGCCGATCGCGTGAATGCAGTCGCTGCCATTCCGCCGCGATGCGGTCCGCGAACCCCGGAAAGCGGACCTGGTAGTCCGCGAGCGAACGCGTCGTCCCGCCGGCCCGGTCGGCGAGCAGCTCCGACAGGAACGCGAGCGCTGCCCGGTCGGCGAGCGACGCTGCCGGTGCACCGCTGTCGGGTGGCTCGCGTTCGAACATCGAGGGAATGGTATTCCGTCGAATTCAGGTCACGCAGCGGATCGTTCGCGCAAGAGCCGCCGAAGCCGGCATCGCCGGTGAAACCCGTTCGCTCGACATGAAACATCTTCTGCTGCGCGGCATCGCGCCATCGTTCGCATTCCTCGGCATCTGCCTCTCGGCCTCCGGCCAGGGCACGATCAGCGGTTCGCTGTCCGGCACGCTCAGCGCCGGTGTCTACCTTGCCAACGGCAACCTGCTGGTTCCCGCCGGCCAGACCCTGACCCTCGATCCCGGCGTGATCATCAAGTTCGTCGGTGCCCGGACCGTGACGGTCGCCGGAACCCTGATCGCCAACGGCACGGCGGCCAACCCGGTGATCTTCACCGATGACGAGGACGACAGCGCCGGCGGCGATACGAACAACAACGGGCCGAGCACGGGTTCCCCGGCCTCCTGGTACGGGATCCGATTCGACGCGACGGCCGGCGCGAGCTCGCTGGCATGGACCGAGCTGCGCTTCGGCGGCACGGGCTTCTGGCCGGCGGCGGACGTGGTCTCGTGTGCCCCCTCGTTCGCCGACTGCACGTTCCGTGACTTCTTCCAGCACGGCATGCGGCTGAACGCCGCGGCGCGGCCGAGCGTTACCGATTGCACCTTCACGGCCAACGGCGGCACCGCGGTGCTCGGCGTCGCGATCGACGCCGTGCCCGGCTTCGTCGACAACAGCGCCGCGGGCAACGGCCAGAACACGCTCGATGTCGCCACCGGCACGCTCGCGGGCAGCGCGGTCGCGATCGCGTCGCACTCGATGCTGAGCGGCGCGGTCGTGATCGATGCCAATCTCGTCGTGCCTGCGGGCAGCTCGCTGACACTCGACGCGGGTGTGATCCTCAAGTTCCGCTCGGCGCACACGGTCGCGATCGACGGCACGCTCGCGAGCAACGGCACGATGTCGGATCCGGTGATCCTGACCGCGCTCGCCGACGACAGCGCCGGCGGCGACACCAACGGCGACGGCGCGAGCACCGGTTCGCCGGCCTCGTGGTACGGGATCCGCTTCGACACGACGGCCGGCGCGAGCTCGTTGGCGTGGACCGAGCTGCGCTTCGGCGGCACGGGCTTCTGGCCGGCGGCGGACGTGGTCTCGTGTGCCCCCTCGTTCGCCGACTGCACGTTCCGCGACTTCTACCAGCACGGCATGCGCCTGAACGCCGCGGCGCGGCCGAGCGTGAACGGTTGCACGTTCACGGCCAACGGCGGCACCGCCGTGCTCGGCGTCGCGATCGACGCCGTGCCCGGCTTCGCCGACAACACCGCCGTGGGCAACGGCCAGAACACGCTCGACGTCGCCACGGGCACGCTCGCGGGCGGTGCGGTCACGATCGCGCCGAGCTCGATGCTCAGCGGCGCGGTCGTGATCGCCGACAATCTCGTGGTGCCGGCGAGCAGCTCGCTGACCCTCGACGCCGGCGTGATCTTCAAGTTCCGCTCGCAGCACACGGTGACGATCAACGGCACCCTGACGAGCGACGGCACGGTGTCGGATCCGGTGATCCTGACCGCGCTCGCGGACGACAGTGCCGGCGGCGACACGAACGGTGACGGCGCGAGCAGCGGCACGTCCGCAGCCTGGTACGGCGTGCGGTTCGCGAGCACCGCCGGCGCGAGCGCGCTCGCGTGGACCGAGCTGCGCTATTGCGGCACGGGATTCTGGCCCGCGGCGGAGGTCCTCGGCAGCGCGCCGGCGTTCGATCACTGCACCTTCCGCGATGGCCGCGATCGCGGACTGCGCTTCGACGCCTCGGCACGGCCGACGGTGTCGAACTGCGTGTTCACCGCCAACACCTCGGTCGCGATCGAGGGCGGGTCGATCCAGGCGGTGCCGGGTTTCTCCTACAATACGGCCAGCGGCAACGGCGGCGACTACTTCCGGGTCACCTCGGCGAACGTCACTGCACCGCTGACGATCGGCCCGCAGTCGATGCTCACCGGCGCGATCGTGCTGCAGGCGAACCTCGTCGTCGATCCGGCCGGCGCGCTCGAGGTGCTCCAGGGCGTGAACTTCAAGCTCGAGGGCACGCGCACGGTGACCTTCAACGGCCCGACCCACCTGCGCGGCACCGCCTACGAGCCGATCGTGTTCACCACGCTCGCCGACGACTCGGTCGGTGGTGACACCAACAGCGACGGGCCGAGCACGGGCGCATCGGCCGCGTGGTACGGCATCGTGTTCCCGTCGACCGCGCCGGCCGGGCTCGTCGAGAACGTCGTCGTCCGCTATCCGGGCACCGGCTTCTGGCCCGGCCTCGAGTGCAACAGCGCGGCGATCGCCATGCGCTCGGTACGCGTCGACGAGGCCCACGACAGCGGCTTCGAGCTGTCCGCCGTGGCCCCGAACCCGACCAACCTCGTCGCCTGGTCGTGCGGTGGGCGCGGCCTGCACCTCACGGGCGGCGGCTTCGATGTGCTGCACGCGACGACCGCCGACAACGGCACGGGCATCCGTGCCGAGGGGGCCTGGAGCGGCTACCTGATCAACTCGATCAGCCGCGACAACACCAACTACTCCAACCTGACCGCCGGCCACGTGCTGAACAGCAACGGCGGCTTCCCGGGCCAGAACGGCAACCTGTTCGTCGATCCGCAGTTCGTCGACGCGGCGAACGGCGATTTGCACCTGCTCGCGACCTCGCCGTGCCTCGGCGTCGCCGACTACACCACGGCGCTGCTCGTGCAGAAGGACTTCGACGAGCGGCCACGCGTGCTCGACCACGCGCTCGCCGGCCTCGCTACGCCGGACATGGGCGCGTACGAGTTCGGCAACTGGCACATGGAGGTCTACGGCGAGACCCGCCCCGGCGAGACGGTGTTCCTGGTCGCGCAGGGTCCGGCGGGTGATTCGTTCCTCGGCTTCGGGCTGCTCGGTCCGGCGACGATGATCCAGCCCTACGGCCAGCTGCTCGCGGGCACGCTCGGCAGCGTCGCGCTGGTGTTCCCGTTCACGGTCCCGGTCGGCGCGCCGATCCCGCTCGCAGTGCCGAACGAC
This sequence comes from Planctomycetota bacterium, assembly GCA_020425925.1. GTDB lineage: Bacteria > Planctomycetota > UBA1135 > UBA1135 > UBA2386 > JAGQRA01. The sequence continues at coordinate 11,360 of JAGQRB010000310.1, read as the reverse complement.
CCGGTGATCGTCGGCACGATCATCGGCCTGCAGATGCTGAACCTGCAGGCCGGCAACTGGGCGCACGGCAACTTCTCCGAGCTCTTCCGCGTGCTCGTCCGGCCGTAGCGCCGGCAGTCGGCTACCCGCGCGCCGCCGCGATCGCCGCGGCGACGCGTTCGCCGTACTCGGCATCGGCCTTGCGGAAGTAGCCGATCGAGCGCTCGATCACGTCGGGGCGCGTCACCTGCGACAGGCTGCCGGCGATCGAGGCGACCAGCCGGTCCCGCTCGGCGGCCGTCATGACGCGGTACAGCATGCCGGCCTGCACGAAGTCGTCGTCGTCGCGGTGCGGCACGAGGCCGCGCGGGCCGACCGAGCCCGTGACGTCATATGTGAGGTCGTAGGCTGCGTTCGTCTGCTGCGGCCCGCCGCGGCTGTTCGGCTCGTAGTTGGCATTGCTGCCGCCGTTGTCGTCGAATCGCATGGCGCCGTCGCGGCCGTAGTTCCTCGCGCCGCCTGGCACGCCCTTCGGGCTGTTGACGGGCAGACGGGTGCTGTTGATGCCGAGACGGTAGCGGTGGGCGTCACCGTAGGCGAACAGGCGCGCCTGCAGCATCGGATCGGGTGACGGGCCGACACCGGGCACGAACGCGGCCGGATCGAACGCTGACTGCTCGACCTCGGCGAAGTAGTTGTCGGGCATGCGATCGAGCACGAGTTTGCCGACCTCGATCAGCGGGTAGTCCGAGTACGGCCAGACCTTCGTGACGTCGAACGGGTTGAAGCGGTAGCCCGCCGCCTCGGCGACCGGCATGACCTGGACCTTGAGCGTCCACGACGGACGCTCGCCGCGGGTGATCGCGTCGTGCAGTTCCCTGTGCAGCGCCTGCGGATCCGCACCGGCGACCCTCGCGGCTTCCTCGTGGGTGTTGCAGCGGATGCCCTGGTCGGTCTTGAAGTGGAACTTGACCCAGAAGCGTTCGCCGGCGGCGTTGACCCACTGGAACGTGTGGCTGCCGAAGCCGTCCATCTGGCGCAGCGACGCGGGTTGACCGCGGTCGCCGAACAGCCAGGTGAACATGTGGGTCGCCTCGGGCGAGTGCGAGAAGAAGTCCCAGACGTTGTCGGGCTCCTGGCGGTTGGTGTGCGGGTCGTACTTCTGCGAGTGGATGAAGTCGGGGAACTTGATGCCGTCGCGGATGAAGAAGATCGGCGTGTTGTTGCCGGCGAGGTCCCAGTTGCCGTCCTCGGTGTAGAACTTGACGGCGAAACCGCGCGGGTCGCGCACGCTGTCGGGTGCGCCCTTGCTGCCGGCGACGGTCGAGAACCGCACGAACGCGTCGGTCTGCTTGCCGACCGCCGCGAACATCTTCGTCTTCGTCCACTTCGGCACGTCGGGGTTGGTGACGACGAAGTGGCCGTAGGCGCCGGTGCCGACGGCGTGCACGACGCGTTCGGGGATGCGCTCGCGGTTGAAGCGCGCGAGCTTCTCGATCAGGTGGTGGTCCTGCAGCAGCAGTGGGCCGTTCGGCCCGGCGGTCTGCGAGTGCTGGTTGTCGGTAACCGGGGCGCCGGCCTCGGTCGTGAGCGTTTCGTGGTCTTTCATGCCGGAAGGATCGTTCGCCGCCAGTGATCGGTCCAAGACATCGTTTCGATCAATGTGATAGGAATGCCCTATGTAGCCTCGCGGTCTCGAATCGAGACCGTCCAGCCTGTCAAGCGCGCGGGAAGGGAACGCCGATGCAGCATGGCCCAGGTTCCAGCGCCACATGCCATCCTCGGTGTCCACTGCCGGCTCTACCCGCATCCGTCCGCGTTGGACGGCGGTGCGGTTGATCTCGTGTGGCATCGCCGTCACCGTCGGCGTTGCGATCGTTCTGGTGGTGGCGCTGCAACGGCTCGGCCGCGCGTTCGACAACATCGTCGAGCGCGAGATGCAGAACGCCGCGCTGGTCCACGAGATCGTCCACCTCGACGAAGTGTTGACCATGTCCGCGCGCATGGCAGCTGCTTCGGGCGACCCGGCCTGGATCGACCGCTACCACCACTTCGAGCCGAAGCTGACCGAGGCCATCACGGCGTCGATGCAGCTGGCCCCGGATGCCTACGCGATGGCCGCGACCAGCGAGTGCAACGCGGCCAACGATGCACTCGTCGCGATGGAGTTGCGCTCGTTCGAGCTGGTGCGCAGCGGTCAGGCGGCGGCCGCCCAGGAACTGCTCCAGAGCCCCGACTACGAGCACCACAAGCGCATCTATGCCCAAGGCATGGACCGCACGCGAGCCGCGATCCAACGCTCGGTGCAGGAGAACTCGCGAGCGGTGGTGGCGACCCTCTCCCTGGCCCACCGGGCGGCGCTCGTATGCGCCGCGCTGCTGTCTGTCGGCTGGCTGATCGTGCTGCTCGTCGTCCGTCGGATGGCGATCGACCAGGCGCGCATCGAACAGGACCTGCTCGATGCCCGCCTCTCGGCCGAGGGCGCGATGCGCGCCAAGGCGGACTTCCTGGCCAAGATGAGCCACGAGATCCGCACGCCGCTGAACGGCGTCGTCGGCATGAACGAGCTGATGCTGACGACTCCGCTGGATCCCGAACAGGCGCAGTACGCCGACAACATCCGTGCGTCGGGCCGTTCCCTCCAAGCCGTCATCGACGACATCCTCGACTACAGCAAGATCGACGCGGGCCGGCTCGATCTCGAAGCCATCCCGTTCGATCTGGCTGCGGTCATCGACGACGTCGCGGCGCTGGTGGGACAACGCGCTGCGGCCAACGGTGTCGAGCTGCTGCCGTGGATCGACCAGGACGTGCCGCACTGGCTGGTCGGCGACCCGAACCGCATCGCACAGGTTCTGCTGAATCTCGCCGGCAACGCTGCCAAGTTCACGCTCGCGGGCGAGATCCGCATCACCGCGCGGCTGGACGCAGCCCGCTCGGAGACTGCTTCGGACTTGGTCGCGCTGTGCATCGAGGTGGCGGACACGGGCATCGGGATCCCGGCCGACCGGCTGCAGTCGTTGTTCACCGCATTCGAGCAGGTCGATGCGTCGACCACGCGGCGCTTCGGCGGCACCGGCCTCGGGCTCGCGATCAGTCGCGGCATCGTGACCCGCATGGGCGGCAGCCTGTCGGTGACCTCGCGGCCGGGCGAAGGCTCGACGTTCCGCGTTCAGCTGGCATTGCCGCTCGCTCCCGATCAGCACGCCGACCATGAGGTGGGCGAGCCGCAGGCGTTTGCCGGGCTGCAGGTGCTGGCCGTGGACGACCACCCGGGAACGCTCAAGTTGCTGCTGCGTCATCTCGCCGAGCTGGGTTGTCAGGCGACGGCCGCGGGTGACGGCGAGCAGGCGCTCGCCCTGGCGATGGATCGGCCCGAGCCCTTCGGCGCGGTGCTGGTCGACTATCGCATGCCGAACATGGATGGCGCGACGCTCGCGACCAGACTGCGTGAGCTACCGCGATACCGCCACGTTCCGATCATCCTCTTCAGTGCCGACCCGCGCGGCGCGACGGCCGTCGGTGATGGAATCGACGCGCGCCTGCTGAAGCCGATGCGTGTGCGCGAGCTCGAACGCACCTTGCTGCGGCTGCTGCGCCCGGACCCGGATGCGGCGGCAGCTGCACGCGCACCCGGCCGACAAGCCGAACAGGTCGCGATGCTGGGGCTCCGCATCCTGGTCGCCGAGGACAACCTGGTCAACCAACGGTTGATGCGCGCGATCCTGGGCAAGGTCCGGGTCGAGGCCGAGATCGTGCCGGACGGTCGCGCGGCACTCGATGCGTTCCAGCGCCAGCGCCCCGACCTGATCCTGATGGACTGCCAGATGCCGGTGCTCGACGGCTACGCGGCGACCCGCCGGATCCGCGAACTCGAAGCGGGTTCGGATCGACGCATTCCGATCATCGCGGTGACCGCGCACGCGCTCCCCGACGAACTCGAACGCTGTCTGGCCTCGGGCTTCGACGCCTGTGTCACCAAGCCGTTTCGTCCCGAGGAGCTGTTCGAGGAGATCCTGCGCCAGGTGGCGGCAGCGACGCACTGATCCCGATCGGTGCGGTGTGCAGCTCGGTTCGATAGCCTGTGGCTATGACAGACCTGCCGGGGGCACCGGCGTCGCACGCCTTCACGCTGCGTCAGCTCCAGTACATCGTCGCGGTCGCCGAGGACCTGAGCTTCCGGCGCGCCGCGGAACGCTGCCTCGTGTCACAGCCGGCGCTGAGCGCACAGCTCGCGCAGGTCGAACGGGCGCTCGGCGTAGTGCTGTTCGAACGCGATCGACGCCGGGTGCTCGCGACCACGGCGGGCGCGGCCTTCGTCGAGCGCGCGCGCCTCGTGCTGCGGGCCGCCGACGACCTCGAGGCCGCGGCGAAGAGCGCGCGCGACCCGTTCGAGCGCACGCTGCGCGTCGGCGTGATCCCGACGATCTCGCCCTACCTGCTGCCGCGGGTGACGCCCGCGCTCGCGGCGGCCTACCCGCGCCTCGTCGTGCACTGGCTCGAGAACCGCACCGCCGATCTCGTGCACGAGCTCGAAGCCGGCCGGCTCGACGCGGCGCTGGTCGCGCTCGAAGCACCGCTCGGCGACGTCGGGCACGCGGTGGTCGCGACCGACCCGTTCGTGCTCGCGACCGGCCCCGACCACCCGCTCGGACGATCGCGGCGGCGCGTGGCTATGGCCGAGCTCGCCGCCACCGACGTGCTGCTGCTCGACGACGGCCACTGCTTCCGCGAACAGGCGCTCGCGTTCTGCAGCCGCGCGCGCGCCCGCGAGCTCGGCTTTCGCGCGACGAGCCTGTCGACGCTGGTGCAGATGGTCGCTGCCGGTGGCGGTGTCACGCTGCTGCCCGAGCTCGCGCTCGAGGTCGAGACCGCGCGCACGAAGCTCAGGATCCGGCGGTTCGTCGAACCGGCGCCGGCGCGCACGATCGTGTTGGTCTGGCGGCGCGGCGGCGCGCACGGCGACGCGCTGCGGCAGATCGCGGCGACGTTGCGGCGGGCTCGGGGCACCCCTTTCCGCTAGGAATCGGCGCGTATGCAACCCCTGGAAGGAATCTCGGTCGATCCCGCCGTTCGCTTCGGCAAGGCGTGTGTGCGCGGCACGCGGCTGACGGTTGGCGAAGTGCTCGAGTTCCTGGCCAGTGGGCGCTCGGAACAGGAGCTGCTCGCGGACTTCCCGCAGCTCACGCATGACGACGTGCTGGCGTGCTTCGCCTGGGCGGCCGCGCGCGAGCGGCGCATCCAGATCGACCCGGCGGCATGACGGGCATCGCGCTGTTGCTCGACGAGAACCTGTCGGAGGCCGTTCTCCGCATTGCGGAAGTCGCTGCGGGCGATGTGCTGGCGCTGCTCGTCCTGAGAGCTTGAGGTTCCGGAACGGCCGGGGTCGCCGGGATTGACAGTTTTCGGGCCTCGCTCCAGTGTAGGGCGCCACGCGGAGTGACGACGTTCTCGTCAGCGCGAGTCCGACTGGAGTGAGGAGGTCCGCCGTGAATGCCGTTGTCGCCGTCTTGGTCGTCGCAGCGACGGCTGCGACGCAACACGTCCAGTGGATTCGGCAAGGGCACCCGCGGCCGAACAGCTATTTCGCTCGCCTCGGCGACATCGACGGCGACCGTGTCGAGGACTTTGCGATCTGGGTGTCCGTGCCTGACGGAACCGCCACCGGTCGCTCTGAGGTCTGGGCGGTTTCGGGCCGCGACGGTTCCTGGCGGCCGTTGGTGACGCCGCAGGGAACCGACATCCTGGGAGGCGTGTGGACGCACGCCGACGTCGACCATGACGGTCGGCGGGACTTTCTCTTGGGGGCAGACATCAACGGGGTTCGGGGTGTGCATTGCATCAGCGGCCGCACGCTCCAGTCGCTCTTCGTGGTTTCGGTCCCGCCAAGTCCTTGGAGTATCGATCTCACGGACATCCAAGGCGACGTCGACGTCAACGGTGATGGGCGCCCCGATGTGTTGGTGGTCTATCTGACCGGCACTGTCGTCAACGGCGCGGTCTGGGCCTACGACCACACCGGCGCCGTGATCTACCACGCGATCGCCAACGACCCCTCCCCCGCGATCGGCTGGGGCCCGACGCTGGCGAAGTTCATGGACTGGAACGACGACGGTTGCGACGACTTCCTCGTCGGGCTCTACGACTTCTTCGGCGGCGGCGGCTGCGAGCTCGTCTCCGGGCGCACGGGCCTGCCGCTGTTCCGGATCAACGACCCGACACCGGGCGGCAACTACAACCAGGGTCTCGAGCGCTGCGGTGATCTCGACGGCGACGGGTTGCCCGATATCCTGCTCGGCAACGGCGCCGGCTTCTCGATGACGGGCGCGATGCAGGCCCGCAGCAGCGGCACGGGCCAGATCCTCCACGCGTGGAGCACGCCCTGGCCGTCCGACAGCTTCGGCCGCTTCATGAACGGCGATGTCGACATGGACCAGGACGGGATCGCGGACATCCTCGTCGGCCACTCGGGCGAGCCGCTCGGCGGCGCCTGTCCGAGCTGCTACGGCTCGGTCAAGGTCTTCAGCGGCCGCGACGGGCAGCAGATGTTCCGCTTCTTCGACTACCCGCTCTCGAACAGCGGCTCGTTCGCGACGATCCTGTCGATGCCGCCGCGGCGTGGCAACGTGTTCCCGCGCTTCGTGGCGGTCAACACCGGGGGACGCTATCCGATCGGTTACCCGAACTCGTACTTCACGTTCGGTCGGATCTACATGTTCGAAGGCGGGCCCGAAGGCTCCGAGGTCGTCGGCGAAGGCTGCGTCGGAACGTTGCCGCGCGAGCCGCGCATCGGCCTGCGCGCGTTGAGTCCGAGCTCGTCGCGGATCACGGTCGCGGACGCGCCGGCCGGCGCGCTCGCGCTGCTCGTGCTCGGCGGCAGCCTCGTGCCGACACCGAACCGGGTGTCGCTGTTCGGCGATCCGGACTGTCTGCTGGCGCCCGCTCCGATCGAAGCCGGGCTGCTGCTCTGCGGTGCCAGTGGGATCGACGCGGGCTACGCGTACCACGACTTCGCGCGGCCGTTCGCCGGGCGGGAGCTGCAGAGCGTCGACGTGTTCGGTCAGTGGATGGTGCTCGATCCGAACGGCGCCGGTCGGGTCGGTCTGTCGAAGGCGCTGCACTGGCGTTTCTGAAGCTGCGCTGGCGCTTCTGAACTCGACACCTGTTGACCCGCAGCACCCGGCCCCCGATCGTGGCGCGCTCGATGCGTCGCCGCTGGCTGGTCCTGCTCGAGCTGTCGCTGCTCGCCGCCGTCCTGGTCTGGGTCGGCGTCGCGCTCGCGTCGAAGGGCGATCGCCCAGCGGACGCGATCGACCTCAAGATCCAGCTCACCGGCGCCGCCGACCGCGTCTGGCTGCAGCGCGGCGAGGACGGCATGCTGCGCTACCGGCTCGATCTCGACGACGGCAGCACCGAGCTGCTGCTGCCCGACGAGTTCGCGGCGCGGCTCTACGACGACCAGACGTCGCGCGGCTTCTGGGAGGTCCTGCTCAACGTCAGCTCGCCGATCGGTTTCGTCTGGGTCACGATCGGCCTGATCGGCCAGGTGCTGTTCACCGGTCGCATGCTCGTGCAATGGCTCGTCAGCGAACGCAATCGGCGGTCGACGGTGCCGATCGCGTTCTGGTGGATGAGCCTGATCGGCGCCACCATGCTGCTGGTCTACTTCATCTGGCGGCGCGAGCCGATCGGTGTGCTCGGCCAGGCGACGGGCTGGTTCATCTACGTGCGCAACCTCTGGATGATCGCGCGTGCGCCGGCGGATGCGCCCGCCACGGCGGTCTGACCACGTCGCGGCCACGCGGCGCGGATGCGGCACCGGCGATTCTGCCGGAAAATCGCCGACGAGCTCTACGAATCCACTGCCGTCCCACCGCGCCCGTCTGACCTCGACCGCTGCGGAACGTCAGAAGGTCCCGATCGTGAACGCCAACGCGTTGGTGCTCGTCACCGCGGTCACGCGATTCTGCGGACTCAGCTCGGCGGCGACGACCTGGTGGTACAGCGTCACACCCGCGAACACCACGGAGTTGGGAATCGCGAGCTGCGTCGCTGCGCTGCCGGCGCTCGGCAGCAGGAGCTGGGCGGATTCGGTGCTGGCCAGCAGGGCGCAGCCGGCGACGGCCTCGGGCACCAGCGTCGACAGCGCGACGGACTGCGGGGTCAGGCCGAACAGTGCGACCGCGAGCGCGTTCTGGGTCATGCCGACCGCCGTCGCCCGGAACGTCGACCCGGTCCACGGCAGGTTGGTGGCCGACAGCTCGTTGAGGCCGGCGCTGCCGCTGCAGCCGGCGCCGGCCGCCACCGCGCTCGCCGGACAGTCGCTGTCGAGGAACGCGACGTGCGGTTGCGCGTTGCCGGCGACCACGGTGAACACGCCGCCCGCGACGAGACGGCCGGCCGGCAGCATCGCGAGGTCGATCACCGCGCCGTCGACGCCGCTGCCGAGGGCCGACCACGTCGTGCCGTTCCAGCGAGCGATGTGCGGCGTCGAACCGATCGTGCTGACGGCCGTGAAGTGTCCGCCGACGACGAGGTCGCCGTTCGGCAGCACGGCGAACGACTCGGCGGTCGAGTCGAGCGTTGCGCCGCCGAAGTCGGACCAGCTCGTCCCGTCCCAGCGCCGCAGCCCGCCGGTGAATCCGCCGGCCGCGGCGAGGTCGCCGTTCGGCAAGGTCTGCAGGGCGTAGAACGAGCCACCGAGCTGGTTGAAAGCCGGCGGCAGCGCGTTCCAGGCGCTGCCGTTCCAGCGCGCGATGCTCGGCGCCGGGTTGCCGCCGGCCATCAGGAAGGCGCCGGCTGCGACGATGTCGCCAGCGGGCAGCCGCGCCAGCGCGTTGACCCCCGCGAACCCGATGCCGCTGCCGAGTGCCTGCCAGCCCGAACCGTCGTGGAGCGCGATCCGGTTGGCGTTCGTGCCGCCGACGGCCGTGAACTGCCCGCCGACCACGAGGTCGCCGTTGGGCAGGACCAGGAGCGCCTCGACGAAGCCGTTCGCGCCGCCGCCGAAGCTGCTCCAGGCCTGACCGTCCCAGCGCGCGAGCGCGATCGCGGACACGGGGCCGATGGCGGTGAAGCGCCCGCCGGCGACGAGGTCGCCGTTCGGCAGCGCGACCAGTGCCTTCACCTGACCGTTCGTGGTGCCGCCGAGCGGCTGCCAGGTCGTGCCGTCGAAGCGAAGCACCTGGGTGGCGCCGCTGGCCACCGACAGCAGGGCTGCGCCGGCGATGCCACCATCGGCGAGCGGGGCGACGGCGGTGAGCGGACCCCCGACACCGGCGTTGCCGCCGGTCGACCAGTCGGTGGTGCACTGCGATGGGGCGACGGAGATCAGCAGCGTGAGGTCGAGGACTACCGCCAGCGCGGACGCGAACGGGATGGACGTTGCCATGGTGCAGGAGGTGCGCGGTGCGGCAGGAGGCGTCGACATGCTACCGGATGCGAACGGCCGCGGTGGCGCCGCGCCTGCTCCTACCGCCCCTCGACCGCCATCGCCTCGGCGTTCTGCTCCATGCGCTCGACCATGCGGAACTGCACCCGCGCGCGATCGAGGTTGTGCCCCTCGCGGTGCACCTTGAAGTACACGTCGCCGGCGAGGTGGTCGGCGAGGAACCGCAGCCCGATCGTGTAGGTCACCAGCCGCGCCGCGAACGGCATCAGCTCGACCTCGCGCTGCGACAGTGCGCCGCCGGTGCCGGCGAGGTAGCCGTCGACGAGCGCGCGATAGAGCGCCGGGTCGGTGCCGACCTTGTCGAGGTCGCGTTCGTCCTCGTCGCTGGTCGCCGCCGTGAAGCGCACGAGGTCGCCGAAGTCGTAGAGCGCGTAGCCGGGCATGCAGGTGTCGAGATCGACGATGCAGCGCGCGTGGCCGGTCCGGTTGCAGAACAGCACGTTGTTGAGCTTGGTGTCGCCGTGCACGGTGCGCATCGGGATCTCGCCGTTCCGCAGCAGCTCGTCGATGACGAAAGCCATCTCGCGCCGGGTCTGGGCGAAGCGGATCTCGGGCACGCAGTCGCAGGCGCGGTTGCGCGGGTCCTCGGCGAGCGCGTCCTCGAACTGCTGCAGGCGGTGCGGCGTGCTGAAGAAGCGCGGCAGCGTCTCACGCAGGTGACCGGCGTCGAGATCGGCGAGCTGGGCCTGGAACCAGCCGAACGCGCGCGCGGCTTCGAACGCCTGCTGCGGGTCCTGGCAGTGGTCGCGGCTCGTGGTGTCCTCGATGAACCGGTAGGTGCGCCATTGGCCGGAATCACAGACGTAGTACGAACGGCGTTCGCGGGTCGGCACGAGATCGAGCACCTGGAAGCCGTCGAGCGTCGACGCGCCGTCCATCTTGCGGCGCAGGTGCCGGCTCACGGTCTCGATGTTGTGCATCACGGCCGGGATGTCGTGGAACACCTTGTCGTTCATGCGCTGGTGCAGGAACCGACGCTGGCCGTCGTGCTGCGACCAGGTCGAGACGAAGGTGTCGTGGATGTGGCCGCGCGGCAGCGGCTGGACGTCGACCAGCCGGCCTTCGATCTCGAACTGCTGCACCGCCGTGACGATCGCGGCGGTGATCGACGAGTCATGGGCCGTCATCGCAGCGGCTCCCCGGAGTTGACGTGGAAGTGCAGGTGTTTGCTGTCCTGATAGCGGCCGAGATTGGTCAGCACGCGCGCGGCGCCGTGCTCGCGTTCGACGTCGGCGGCGACCCCGCGCACGACCGCGAGCAGGCGCTGCAGCAGGCCGTCGTCGGCGTCGCCGAGGTTCGTCAGCGACGGCACGTGGCGCTTCGGGATCACGACGATGTGCACCGGCCAGAACGGGCGCGTGTGGTGGTAGGCCAGCACCTCGTCGGTCTCGGCGACGACCTCGACCCGGGTGCGACCGCTGAGCACTTCGTCGCAGTAGAAGTCGGAGGTCACGATCTTCGCATCGAACCGAGGTCACGCCGCAGGTGCAACCGGGCAGCGGGTTTGCGTTCGCGCGCGGCGGTCGGCCGATACGCTACGGCGGAGGAGCGCCGGCCCGGACGAGCGCCTGTTCGAGATCTTCGCCGCCCGCCGCTGCGAACGGCGCTTCGTCGACGTAGCACCAGCGGCCCCAGAGCTCGGCGGCGCCGAGCGCATACGGGAAGTGCGGCGTCGGCGTCTCGAGGCGCCGCGGCAGGACCCAGGCGGTGCCGTCCTGGATGCAGACGTTGCAGGCCGCCGTCAGCCGCAGCGCAGTGAGCGTCGCGATCGCGGCGCCGACCGCGACGGCGTCGTCACCGCGGATCCCGAGCAGGCAGAACGGCACGTCCTTCTGCACCAGATCCACGTCCCCGGCGAGTTCGGCGAGTTCGCGCGGCGCCGGCCGTTCGGGCAGCGCGGCGAGGAACCCGAGGCGTTCGCTGGTGAGGT
>JAGQRB010000032.1 GCA_020425925.1 Planctomycetota bacterium | reverse complement strand
GCCGTCAGGTGGGGCCCAGCGAGTGGTGCTCGCGGCGCTTTCGGTGTGAGGCCAGGAAGCCGATCGCGCCGAGCAGGCCGGCGATCGCACAACAGGTCCACAGCACGCGGGCGCCGGCACCGTCGTAGAGCCAGCCACCGACCGCGGGTGCCGCGACGAGTGCGAGGCTGAAGCTCATGCCGTACGCACCGTTGTAGGCGCCGCGGCGCCGTTCCGGGGCGTAGTCGTTGATGTACGAGCCCAGCAGCGCCATCTGCAGGACCTCGCCGATGGTGATCACGGCGAGTGCGAGGATCACACCGGTTGCGCCCAGCGGCAGCAGGTAGAGCAGGAAGCCGGCGCCGATCACGAGCGAGCCGAGCGCGACGATCGGCAGTGCGGCGTGCCGACGCAGCGTGTGCACGATCGGCATCTCGGTCAGGGTGATCAGCAGCGGGTTGATCGCGATCAGCCAGAAGATCGTGCTCTCCGGGTAGCCGTAGTCCTGCTTGAGCACGCGCGTGCCGGTCGTGAAGTACTGCATGAACGCCGTGATCACGACGAAGTTCACGAACATCAGCCACAGGAAGTGCAGGTCGCGGAACGGCCCGCGCAGGTGTGCTGCCGCCGCGATCGCCTTCGAGGCGTCGCCGTCGCTCGGCGTCGCCGTGCGCGGGGTGAAGCCGCGCAGGAACACGAACAGGAACGCTGCCGCGAGCAGGCAGGTGCCGCCGTCGGCCCAGAACATCACGCTGTAGTCGAAGTGTTCGACGAGGTTGCCGCCGACGGTCGGTCCGACCGCCCAGCCGGCGTTCATCATCAGGCGGTTCAGCGACAGCGCTTTGCGCCGCAGCTCCGGCCCGACGCTGGTCGCGACCGCGGTGATGCTGCCGGGCCGGAACGCGTCGTTGATGACGCCGAGCACGAAGGTCGCGGGCGCCAACAGCCAGGCCGCGGTGATCTGGGCCATCAGGAACATCCAGCACCCGGCGCCGGCCAGCGTCACGATCTGCACGCGGACGCAGCCGAGCCGATCGGCGAGCTTGCCGCCGAGCACGCTGCCGAACACCGCGCCCATACCGTAGAACGCGACGACCTCACCGGCCTCGCCCGCGGTGTAGCCGAACTTCGCGAGCAGGTAGAGACTCAGCAGCGGCAGCACCATCGAACCGCAGCGGTTGACGAAGGCCGCGAAGCAGAGCAGCCAGGTGATCGCCGGCAGGCCTCCGAAGGCGTCGCGATAGGTCGCGACGATGTTCCTCGCGGCCCGGATCATGGCCGATCAGCCGCGGCGCAGGGCCGCGGTCGGCGTCATGCGTGCGGCGCGCAGCGCGGGCCAGGCGCCGCCGAGCACACCGAGCGCGATCGCGAAGACCACCGCGGTGAGCATCGTCGATGGCGTCGTCTGGAACGCGAACGTCACCTCGGTGAAGGTCGAGAAGTTCGTCGTGCCGGTCTGCATGCCGTTCAGCGGCAGCACGAGCAGCACACCGGCGATGCCGCCGAGGAGTCCGAGCACGGCGGCCTCGAGCAGGAAGGCACAGAACACCGCCCACGGCCGGAATCCGGTCGCCAGCAGGATGCCGATCTCGTGCGTGCGCGAGGCGATCGCCGACAGCATCGCGTTGATACCGGTGAACACCGCCGCGACGCCCATGATGACCGCGAGGAAGCTGCCGATGAACATCAGCAGGCCGCTGAGCGCGCCGGTCTGGTTCTCGAGGTACTCGCGCTCGGTCTGCACCTTGGCCGGGATCCGGCGATCGTGCTCGAGCCGCGTCTTCAGCGTCTCGACGTCGGCATCCGCCGCGAGCTGTCCGATGATCCGGCTGAAGTTGCGGCCTTCGAGCGCGGCCTGGATGCGGTCGACGTCGCCCCAGATCTCGGTCGCGTAGGCGCCGGGGGAGTCGAATACGCCGACGACGCGGAACGGCGTGAAGTTCAGGGTCAGCACGTCGCCGACGTCGGCGTTCCGGATGCGCTCGTGAGCGGCACGACCGACGATGACCTCGTCGGTGCCAGGCTCGAACTTCCGGCCCTTGACGATCTGCACCCGGTCGCCGTGCACCGCGAACGTCTCCTGCATCACGCCGCGCAGCGGGATGTTGGTCTCGCCGCCGTCGAGCCGTGGCAGCAGCGCAGCGAGGTAGGTTTCGGCCGAGGCGATCGGTTTCCCGCTCGCGTCGGTCGCGAACTCGGGAATCTCCTTGAGCGCGATCTCGGTGCGGTCGCGGTCGAAGCCGCTCTCGCCCTCGGAGGTCGCGCCCGGTCGTAGCAGGATCACCATGTCGTCGCGACCCTTGCTCGCGAACATCTTCTCGAAGCCGGCCTTCAGGCTCAGGACTCCGGTCAGCACGGCGACCGTCGCGGCGATCGACAGCACGGTGAGCCAGGTGTTGCCGGCGCGCGCGAACAGGCTGCGGAAGTTGTAGCTCAGCGGGACGATCGCCATCTCATGCCTCCGCCCGCAGAGCGGCGACCGGTCGCAGTCGGCGTGCGCGCCACGCCGGCGCGAGCCCCGCGACCAGCCCGAGGCCGACCGCGAGCAGCAGTCCCTGGACCACGACCGCGGTCGGGATCTCGAAGCCCGGGATCTGGAACGAGACCACCGACCAGATCGGGCGTTCGGCGGCCTTCGCCAGCGCCACGCCGACGCTGCCGCCGCCGGCGCACAGCAGCAGCGACTCGGCGCAGAGCAAGGCGGTGATCCGGCCGTCGCCGAAACCCAGCGCCTTCAGGATGCCGATGTCGCGGGTGCGCTCGCGCGCGGCCATCAGCATGGTGTTGAGCACCGCGAAGAAGATCGCGAACAACACGCCGCCGCCGATGCTGTAGAGCAGCGTCGGCACGCTGCCGAGCATCGTGATGAACTGGCGCTGGAACTCGCCCTCGCGGGTCGCGCGGACGCGCTGGGGACCGTTCTCGTAGAAGCCCTCGATCGCGGCGATGACGCCGTCGGGGTTGGTGCCGGCGGCGAGCCTCGTCAGGTAGACGCCGACACCCTTCGGGCCGCCGGCGACGTCGCCCTTCAGCGACTCGTAGAGATAGTCGTAGTCGAAGAACATCGTCTGCTGATCGACGCTCGTCGAATGCGACTCGTAGATGCCCGCGACATCGAACTCCCAGGCCGTGCCGTCGGTCTTGGGGAAGATCGTGCCCTGCAGCGGCACGCGGTCGCCGACCTGCCAGCCGAAACGATTGGCGAGGTCGCGGCCGAGGATGCAGTTGGTCCGTCCGGCCTGCCACTGCGCCAGCGAACCGTCGACGATCTCGATCTCGGGGTAGCTCTCGAACCACTTCTGGGGGTCGACCGCGAACTGGGCGAAGAAGTTCGATGGATCCTGGTAGACCCCGCCGAACCACTGGAAGCGCACGACCTCCTCGACGCCGGGCACGGTCTTGATCTTGGCCTCGTAGCTGTCGGGCAGCAGCACGAACAGACTGACCGCGGACTGCACCCACAGTCGTGTTCGCGAGGCCTGCGCGACCGTGGCGTCGAGACCGGTCACGGCGGCGTCGAGCACGCACATCAGGAACATCGCGATCGCGACCGATGCCGCCGTCAGCAGCGTGCGGATCGGATGCGAGAGCATGTTCCGGAACAGCAGGCGGAACGGCACGGTTCAGCTCCCGCTGCGTGCGGCCGCCGCCGTGTTGTCCTCGATTCGGCCGAGCTTGCCCTTGTCGAGGTGGATGGTCTTCTCGGCGTAGGTCGCCGCCTGCGGGTCGTGGGTGACCATCAGGATCGTCTTCTGCAGCTCCTTGTTCAGTCGCTGCATCAGCTCGAGCACCGAGTCCGCGCTCGCGCGGTCGAGATCGCCGGTCGGCTCGTCGGCGAGGATCACCTGCGGATCGCAGGCGATCGCCCGTGCGATCGCGACGCGCTGCTCCTGGCCGCCCGACAGCTCTTTCGGCCGGTGCTTCATACGGTCCTTCAGGCCGACGAGCTCGAGCGCGCGCTCGGCCTGCTCACGACGCTGGCGGCTCGAGAGCGGCGCGAGCAGCAGCGGCAGCTCGACGTTCTCGCGCGCGCTCAGCACCGGCAGCAGATTGAAACCCTGGAACACGAAGCCGACGTGCGCGGCGCGCCAGGCCGCCAGCTCGGAGCCGTCGAGATCCTCGAGGTGGGTGTCACCGACCACGATCTCGCCCGAGTCGATGTGATCGAGCGCGCCGCAGAGGTTGAGCAGCGTCGTCTTGCCCGAACCCGACGGGCCCATCAGCGCATAGAACGTGCCGCCCGCCATGCTGAGGTCGAGCTCGTCGAGCACGCGCAGGGTCTCGTTGCCGCGCGTGTAGGTCTTGGTGACGGAACGGATGTCGATGGCGGTGGCCATGTGGGTTCTCTCGGCGGTCGGCTCTCGGCTCTCGGCGATCGGCGGTCAGCGGTCGGCAATTCGCACGCGGTCGCGGTCTCGCAGCGCCGGCGGGGGCTCGAGCACGATGCGTTGACCGGGTCGCAACCCGGCTTCGATCGTGGCGCGACCGCCCTTGCGCTCGCCGACCGTGACGGTCGTCGCCCGCACGGTATCGCGCTCGATCACGAAGGCGACCGGCATTCCGTCGATCTCGACCAAGGCGGTCTCGGGGATGACGATCTGCTTGCTCGCCGTCAGGCTGGCGTCGACCGGTCCGTCGCGCGCGGTGCGGAAGACCACGCGGCAGCCGTACTCGGGTCGCAACCGCTCGCGCTGCTCGGGTGGCACGACGATGCGAACCTCGACCGTCGCCTTGGTGCGGTCGGCGGTCGGCCAGATGCGATCGACGGTGCCGGCGAGCCGGTCGTCCGGGCGCGCGTCGAGGAACACGTCCGCCGGTGCCCCGAGTTCGACCGACGACAGCGACGTCTCGGGTACCTCGGCCTGGATCTCGAGCGATTCGAAGTCGACCATCGTGCAGACCGCACCGCGCGCCGTGCTGCCACCCTGGCTGTTCGGCGATACGACCTCGCCGACCTCGGCGTCCTTGAGCACCACGACACCGTCGAACGGCGCCCGCACGTCGGTCTTGTCGAGCGTCGCCTGCGCCTGCGCGCGGGTCGCCGCCGCGGCATCGCGCTGCGCCTTCGCGACTTCGACCTCGGCGCGCGCGACCGCGAGCGCGCGTTCGGCCGCGGTGGTCGCGAGCTTCGCGGTCTCGAGATCGGCAGCGGCCGAGGCGCCGCGCGCCCGCTTCACCTCGAGATCGCTCCGGGTGCGGTCGACCTCGCGCGCCGAGCCGACGGCCGCCCGCTGCAGCTCGACCGCGCGGCCGTGTTCATCGACGGCGAACTCGACGTCGGCGGCGGTTTCGGCGGCGCGCGCCACGGCAGCGCGTTCGGCGTTCTCGGCGCGCGCGCGGTCGGCTTCGCGCTCGCGCACCAGGGCATCGGCCCGGCCGACCCCGGCCTCGGCGACGGCGAGATCGGCGGCGGCGCGCTCGAGCGCCGCCCGGTACTCGTCCGAGTAGAGTCGGGCGACGATGTCGCCGCGCTTCACGACGGTGCCTTCGCGCACGTTCATCGCGACGATGCGACCCGGGACGTCCGAGGACAGTGCGGCGCGGCGGGCCGCGACGACGTAGCCGTTGGCCGCCGTGCCGCGCACCGCGGCGGCGGCCGCCGGATTGGCTTCGGTGACGAGCAGGGTGCGGACCTCGGGCAGGTTGATGCGGTCGAGGAACGCGCGGACCGGCGCCCAGAACAGCCAGACGGCGGCGGCGGCGAGCGCGAGCAGGCCGGCGCGCAGCGGCCACGGATTCCGGCGGCGGCGGCTGGTCGCGTTCGCCGGGCGGCGCTCGATCTTCAGGCTCTGGAGGTCCAAGGGGGCAGCTGCGAAGGACGGAAGTGGGCCGAGCAGGATAGCGCGTGCGGGCTCGAAAAGCAGAACGTCGGGCGTATCGTTCGCGCCATGGTCGCCCCGGTCGTGAAGCGGATCCTCGCACCCGTCGGGTTCGATAGCGATCGGGATGCCGACCTCGGCTATGCCATCGCGCTGGCGGCGCAGCTGCGCGCCGAGCTGCTGCTGCTGGCGGTGATCGACACCTCCGCCACCGTCACGCTGATCGGCAAGCACCGGCAGACCCAGCGCAGCGCCCCGGACTTCGAGAAGGCGCTACACGACGAGGTCGAAGGCATCCTGCAGCAGATGGTCGACCGCGCCGCCGCCGCCGGCGTGCAGGCGCTCGGCCACCTGAAGTTCTCCGAGGAGGTCGAGGAGCAGATCCTCAAGGAGGCGCTGGTGCAGAAGGTCGACCTGATCCTGGTGCACTCGCACGGCCGTTCGGGCCTGATGAAGACGCTGCTCGGCTCGACCGCCGGCGAGATCCTGAAGGCGGCGCCCTGCCCGGTGCTGGTGTCGCGCGCGTGAAGGCGCGCGGCAAGAGCGCGACGGGCGGGGTACGCTCGCCGTCCAAGCGGGCCGCGAAGCGCCGCGCCGTCGGCGCGCGAGAGCTCGTGGCGGCCGAGCTGCGGTGGACGTGTCGGGCGCTGCGCCCGTCGAAGAAGCCGCCGTCGGCCGCGTTCCTGCTCGATCAGGAGCGGCCGATGGCGGCGTTGCAGACCGGTCTGTCGATCCAGGCGCCGGGCTACCACCTGTTCGTGTCCGGGCTCATGGGCTCGGGCCGGACCGCGGTCGTCGAGCTGTTGCTGCGCGACATGCAGCCGCGCTGCAAGCGCGTGCCGGATCGCGTGTTCCTGCACAACTTCCGCGAGTCGAACCGGCCGCTGCTGGTGTCGCTGCCGCCCGGCACCGCGGCGACGTTCCGCGACGAGCTCGAGGATCTCGGCGGCGCACTGCATGCCGCGCTGCTCGGGGCGCTGCGCTCGCGGCCGCATCGCATGTCGCGCCGCGTCGTCCTGCGTGCGACCGACTCGCGCGATCGCCGCATCATGGAAGCGCTGCAGCGCCAGGCCCAGAAGCAGGGCTGCGCGCTCGTGCGGTTCCAGAGTCAGAGCGGCGCGACGACCGCCGACATCTATCCCGTGGTCGAGGGCGAGCCGGTCACGCTCGATGCGCTCTCGGCGCTGGTGATCGAGGGCAAGCTGCCGGAGAGCGAGCGCGAACGGCTGCTGCGGAGCCGGGAACAGTTGCTCGAGCGGCTCGAGGAGGTCAACGAGCGCGTCCGCGAGGAGCACGTCCGGGTCGCCGGCGAGCTGCGCGAGATGGACCGCAAGCTGGCGTGGAACGTCTGGCGGGCCCATACCCGCGAGTTCGTCAAGCGCTGGCCCGGCCGCGAGGTCGCCGACTGGCTCGACGCCGCCGGCGAGTTCGTCGAGCGCCACCTCGGCCAGCTCGTCGGCCGCGACGAGACCGACGACGAGGGAGCGACCGAGGAGGGCAGCGACTTCGACCGCAAGGCTGCGCCGTTCGACCCGTTGCCGTTCCGCCCGGTGTTGTTTCGTGCCGCGATCGTGAAGACCTCGTTCAACGATGCGTGTCCGGTCGTGATCGAGACCAACCCGACCTACGCCAACCTGTTCGGCACGATCCGACAGCCCGCCGACGGCAGCGCGCCGGGGCCGCAGGACGTTCATCCGGGTGCGCTGGTGCGCGCCGACGGCGGCTACCTCGTGCTGCGCTGCATCGACGTGCTCGGTGAGCCCGGGGTCTGGCCGCAGCTCAAGCGCACGCTGCAGACCGGAAGGCTGGAGATCCGCGACGCCGACCCCGCGGGTGGCGGGCCGAGCTCCGGCTTGCAGCCCGAGCCGATCCCGCTCGACGTCAAGGTCGTGCTGATCGGCGAACCCGGCGTCTACGAGCAGCTCGCGACCGAGGACCAGCAGTTCCCGCAGACGTTCAAGATCCACGCCGAGTTCGATGCCACGATCCCGGTGAATCGCCGCAACCTGACGCGCTACGCCGACTACCTGCACTGGCTCGCCGGTCGCGAGTCGCTGCGACCGTTCGGCGGCGAAGCGATGGCGGCGGTCGCCGAGTACGGCGCGCGTGCGGCCGGTCGACGCGATCGGCTGATCACGCGCTACAGCGAGCTCGGCGATCTCGCGCGCGAGGCCTCGCACCTCGCCGAGCTCGCGGCAGCGGCGGCGGTCGGTCGCGAGCACGTCGTGGCTGCGATCGAGGCCCGGCGCCAGCGCCACGATCTCGCGCAGGAGCTCACCGAGCGGGACTACAGTGCCGGCTACATGCGGCTGTCGACCACGGGCGTGGCGGTCGGGCAGGTCAACGCGCTGACCGTGCTCGACACCGGCACGCTCGAGTTCGGCCGCCCCTGCCGCATCACCTGCAACTCGGGCGTCGCCGTCGCGCAGCGCTCCGGCCTGATCAACATCGAAGGACTCGCGAATCTGTCGGGACCGATCCACGACAAGGGCGTGATGATCCTCGAGGGCTTCCTGTTACAGGAGTTCGGTCGCGACGGCCCGCTCTGCATGCAGGCGACGATCTGCTTCGAACAGCTCTACGGCGGTGTCGACGGCGACTCGGCGTCGCTGGCACAGCTGCTCGCGCTGCTGAGCTCACTGAGCTCGGTGCCGTTGCACCAGCACCTCGCGATCACCGGTTCGATCAATCAGAAGGGCGAGGTCCAGGCGGTCGCGGCGGTCAACGAGAAGGTCGAGGGCTTCTTCCGGATCTGTCGCGCGCGCCGGTTGAGCGGTCGCCAGGGCGTCGTGCTGCCGGACGCCAACGCGAGCGACCTGATGCTGGACGCCGACGTCGTGCAGGCGGTCGAGCGCGGCGAGTTCCACATCTACGCGGTTTCGAGTCTCGTCGAGGCGCTGGCGCTGTTCACCGATCTCGACGGTGCCGAGGTGCTCGCGCGCGTCCGTGCGGCCCTCGCCGAGTTCCGGCGGGTCGCGGGCTGAGTCGGCAGCACCGCTGCCAGCGGAGCTCAGACCTTCTTCGCGCGCCGGCTCTCGTTGCGCTGGCTCTCTCCCCGGCCATCCTGCGCCGGTCGCGGCTCGAGCACCACGCTCTTCTCGCCGAGCTCCTTCTGCTCCTCGCGATCGAACTGTTTTCCGAGCGCGTCGAGCTTCTGGTGCAGCTCGGCTGCCGAGGTCGCGACCTTGACCAGCGGCGTGCAGAGCGCCTCGAGGCGCACACGCTCCGCCTCGAGCTCCTGCAGCCGGCGTTCGACTCGCGGTCGGTAGGCCAGCAGGCCGGCGCGCAGGCCTTCGACCGCGGCCTGCTGGAACGACGGGCCGAAGTAGTCGCGCAGCACGGCGACGGTGCGCGGCGTCAGATCCGTGCGGAACTGTGCGACGCACTTGTGGAGGTAGAGTCGGCCCGGTTCGCCGAGGCGCGCTGCCTTCTCCTTGCCGGGGATCTTGCGGTCGGGCTTCTGCTTGCCGCCGAACAGCTGCTCGCGCACACGGTCGACGGACTTGAACGTGACGAGGTCGAACACGCCCTTCTTGACCGGGATGCCGTCGACGTCCACCGGCACCGAAGTGCTGCCCTGCCACACGACCTTGCCGAGCGACTCGAGCGCGGTGGCCCGCACCGCCCGCAGATCGACGCCGGCGCGGTCGGCGAGTTCCGCCAGGCCATCGGGCAGGTTCATGCTGCGGTCGACCTGCTGCTGCTGCTGCTCGAACGCACGATAGCCGGCGCCCATGACGTCGTCGCGGTAGTCGCGCACCAGCGGCGACCACTGACCGTCGACCAGCCACTCGAGGCTGTGGCTCGAGAGGAACCAGGTGTCGATCGAGGCGCCGAGCGTCCGCAGCAGCTTGGCGCCGTGATCGCGCGCCGCGCGCTCGAGCTCGGCCTCGATCTCGGCGAGGCTGACCCGGAAGGTCTCGGTCCAGTCGAGCTCGAGCGCGGTGTCGAGCCGTCGCCGCTCGGCGGTCAGGAACTCGAGGTGCGCGTCGATCTCCGCGATCGTCGCCTCGATCTCGCGGCGCTCGGGGCTGGCGGCGTGCTCGCTGACCTCTTGCAGCAGCGACAGGCCGCGCTGCAGCGAGTCGTGCAGGAACGCCGCGACGTACTGTTGGCTCGCGAGGTAGTCGCTGAGGTCCTGGCGGAACGCGCGGAAACCCTGCGGTTGTTGCGCCCCGTCCCCCTTCTTCGACTGCTGCTGCAGCACGCTGCTGGCGGCGTGCAGCAGATCGACCGGGTACATCTTCACCCGGCCCTCGGCCGCGGCCTGTTTCAGCGGCGCCGACATCGCGAGTTGCTCGAACGCCGCGAGGATCGCCTCGGGTTGGCTCTGCTCCAGGCTCGGCACCAGCCGGCCGTCGGGGCCGACGTCGCGCTTCTGCGAGTCGACGTTGACGACCAGGAAGATGCGCGAGAACAGCGCCAGCAGCTGCTCGAACTCGGTGAACACCTGCTCGAGGAACAGCGTGTCGCTCTTGACCACGAAGATCGCGCACGCCGCCGCGTTGCGGAAGTCGCGCGTCATGCGGTCGTAGCCGAAGCGCATGCGGGTGTAGAGCCCCGGCGTGTCGACCAGCACGGTGCTGTCGGTCGCGAGGTCGGTGTCGGGCACGTGCACGTCGACGCGGCGGATCGCGGCCGGGAAGTGCTCCTGCGGATCGAACACCTCGCCGGCCTTCTCGGCCCGCCGGATCGCCTTCGCGAGCTCCTTGTGGGCGGACTCGATGTGGGCGTGCAGCTGATCGGCGGCCGTGAAGCGGTCGGTGCGGCCGTTGTAGCGTGTGCAGACGTACTCGCGCTTGTCACCGTGCCGCACGAACACCAGGCACGGGTACGCCGGCAGGCTCGACACCTCGCTGACGTAGGCGGCGGCGATCGCGTTCATCAGCGTCGACTTGCCGCTCTTCAGCGGGCCGAAGATCAAGACGAAGGCCTGCTGATCGCGGACCTTGTCGCAGAGCGCGGCGAGGTCGTGCTGGGCGGTGACGAGGCCGGGACGCAGGCGCTTCACGTCGGCGCCGTCGTGCGCTCGATCGATCGCCGCGATCGCCGCGGTGAGGTCGTCGAGGACGGGGCGGATCGTGCGGTCGAACTGCTGGCAGTAGCTGCCGAGCTGGGTGCGCATGGCGAGAAGGCGCCTTTCGGTGAGGGGTCCTGGTCGTGCGGTGGCGAGGCGGGACGTCTCCGCGCCGCGCGACCGATTGGAACAGCCCTCGCACGCCGTGCCAGCGCCGGCGTGTGGTTTTTCTCGAACGAGGCGTCGTGGAGAAGTGCGAAGTTCTCCACTCTCGTTGTCAGTACTCGGGTGTCACTTCACCGGCGCGAGCGGCAACTCGTCGGCGCGTGTCGTGTGCCACATCAGCTTCGCCGAGCGCGGCTCGAGCTCTGCCGGGAGCACCCGCAGGCGATCGTCGGCGACGGCGCGCTGCAGCAGTTCGGAGCTGGCGACGAGCGCTTCCCGCTGGCTGCGCGCGAGCGCCCGCGGCAGCGTGTCGCCGTCCCGCCGCGCGCGCCGCCTGGCCTCGGCGAACCGGTCGGCGAGTGCCCGCTGCAGCGGCGTGCGACCCGGGCGGTTCGCGCCGGGGCATTCCGGGTGGGTGAGCACGATCGCCAGGGCGAGGCGTTCTTCCGCGACGTAGTGCTCGAGCAGCGCGATCGCCTCGGGCTGCACGAACGGACCCGGCGTGCGGAACACGAGCACGTCCGATCGCCGTAGCCCCAGCGTCGCGGCGACGTCGAACTCGGCATCGGCGCAGGTGAAGACCGCGCAGACGTAGCGACCGGCGGCGGCGGGTCGGCGCGCCGGCCGCGGCGGTGCCTCACCGTGCGCCAGTGCGGCGACGAAGGCGGCGTTGCCCCGTCGCACGTGGTCGAGCACCAGCGCGGGCGGCAGCTCGGGGTGCGGCGCGTGGGTCGCGGGTTCGCGGCTGCCGCGCTTCTGCTCCGCCGACGTCGGTCCGTTCGCGGTCGGCCCGACGAGCGGTGGCGCGTGCTGCGCGCGGGCCACCGCGGTCACCAGCGCGAGCGACAGCGTCAAGCACGGGAACCGGGGCATGTTCGGTCATCGGCTCGCTCGCACGGACGACTTGACCGCCCGCCTCAGGGGCGGAGCGCGCGGATCCGCGGATCCGGATCGAAGCGCGTCTCGTGCAGCAGTCCGCGGCTCGGCCAGAGTTCGGCGTCGAGGGTCGCGAGCGCGCGGTAGGCCGCGAGTCGGACCTCGGGATCGTCGTCGCCGGTGGCGTCGAGCACGCGCCGTTCGAGGCTTGCCGACCAGGTCGGCGTGACCGCGGTCTCGGTCAGCGCGGCGCGCGTCCGGTCCCGGCCGTGTGCGATGCCGGCCGCCACCCGGGCGGCGACTTCGGCCGCACTGGCGAGCGTGTCGGCGGTCCGCCGCGGCACGCCGTTCGGGAACCGTGCGATCGCGGTGTCGCACGCGACGAACAGACTGCCGGGCGTCTTGGCCGCTGCCGGCAGCGCCTGCAGCGCCTCGGCGACTGCCGGATCGCCGGTGAAGCACGCGGCGAAGATGCACGCCGCCGTCGGATCGATGTGCGGTGGGATGCCGCCGCAGTACCAGGTCCTGACGACCGGCACGACACCGGCGACCGGCAGGCCGGCGTTGCCCGGCACGATCGCGGGTCGCGCGCGCGCGATCACGGCGTTCGTCAGCGCGACGCCGGCGGAGCCCGATCGGATGAGCCACAGCGCGCGCTCGGCAGCGAAGCTCACGACCCGCACGTCGTCGTGGTCGAGCAGCTCGGCGTAGCTTTGGTCCGCGCGTCCGTGGTCCGGCGGCGGCAGCGGCCCGCGGTCGACGAGGGGCCGCCCGGCGGCGAGCATCGCCTCGACGAGCCGGGGCTGCGCGGCCTGGACGAGCCCGGCCAGGAACGTGAGCACGCCCTCCGAACCGCAGGCCAGCGCGCTGTCGAAGCAGGTGCGGGCGAGGTCGTCGCGGCCGCCGAGCTCGACGGCGCGCTGCCCGGCCTGGAGCCAGAGTTCGGCGCGTTCGCTCGCCTCGGTCGACCACTCGGAGCCCGCGGGCCATGCCGCGGCCTCGCCGGTCGCGGGGGCGACCGCGCGCGCGATGGTGTGCCACGGCAACGGTTGAAGGCCGAGGCGCCGGCGCAACAGGGCGATCGCGTCGAGTGCCGCGATGCCGTCG
>JAGQRB010000309.1 GCA_020425925.1 Planctomycetota bacterium | reverse complement strand
GAGGCTCATGCCCTGGGCGATACCCGCCAGCAGGCAAAGGCGGGTGCTTCTCGGTTCTTGTGGAGCACCTCCTCGTGCATAGCTGGCGTACTCTCGGGACGCGAGGAAGGATACGGACGCCATCCCGAACCAGGCGGCCATGGCGAGCAACGAGAGCACGTCGACGAACGGAGCCCCGAACATGACCGGCTGCTCGTCCGAGAGGACGAAGAGGTGGTACCGAACGGCCTGATCGACGATGGCGATGCCCGGGGGAAGCAGCGAGCCGGTTGCGAAGGCCAACGAGGCGCGCATCGTCCTACCGGTTCAATCCGACGCGCGGTCCATCGCGAATCCGTCGGGTCCGCCAAATCGCCACACGAGATGGCGCGTCGCGAGGCAAAGCGGGATCAAGGCGACGCCGAGAACCGTGGCGACCAGTCCACCGTAGAACAGAACGGCCATCGCGGCCGCGATCAGCTCCCTGAGGCTCCAATTCCCCGCCTCCTGGAGCGCCGTGACGACAAGGCCGCCGAGGATGTAGATCGCCACCGCCAGGTAGTAGGTGACGATGACGTCCCACCACGATTCCTTGCCGCCTCGGCGAGTGCGCGACCGGATGGTGAAGGCGCCCGCGGCGAGCCCCGCGACCGCGCCTTGCACCATGCCCCACGACAGCGCGTCGAGGATCGAGAAGCCGAACAGCACCGTGATCAGCGTGTGCCATGCGATGCCGCAGGCGACGGACAGCAGTGCGACACGTCTGGTCATATCGATCAATGGCTACGGCGCCGGTCGGGGCTCGACTCTACACCACTCGCGCCGCGTGAGGTACGGGCCGTGGTCGGGTTGTTCGTGCGTGAACACCATGGTCCAGGCCATCGACTCGGGCATGACGTAGAGATCCTCTCGCAGCAAGGTCAGGTCGGGTGGTGGTGAACCGACGCAACGGACCCCGCATCCTCGTGCCCAGGATTCGGGCAAGATCCACACCGGCTCGGCAGCCGTTCGCCGGTAGCGGTCCAGGGCTTCCTCGCGTTCCACGGCGGCCACGATGCCATCGCTGAACGCATGCCAGTGAAGGCCTCGGTGGCGGAACTGCCGCGTGCGCTGCTGCACCCCTTGGAGAAACGTGTCGCACCAGAGCTCGAAGATGCGTCTTGCCTCCGGACGGGCGAGTGCATCGACGACCAGGCCCCTGGCTTGCAGTGTCGCGATCAGGTTTGCCATGGGCGTGCGAGCAGCGCTCGCTCGACGTCCCGGTCGAGTTCCGGCGAACCTCCGAGCACGAGGGCGACGAACTGATCCGGTACGCCGGCGTCGAACGAAGTGCAGTCCGCGAAGAAGTCGATGGCTTCGTCGAGCGGGGCGTCGTGCTCCGGCTCCTCGATCATGATGGTGCGTCCAACGTCTCTTCCGCTCAGCCGCGCGCCCTCTGGGGCGCGTCGGCTGCTGCGGCTTGATGGATGGCATCCTACCTGCGACTTGCCACTCGCCGAAGAATGAGAATCAGTCGCACCGCACCCGCGAGTGGAACCAGGCCCGCCCATCCCAAGACAGTGAGCATGCTCACTCGCGCGAGTTGCAACGACTCGATGGCCATGCCGAGGAACAGACCGGCAAGTGGGATCCAGTAGCCGAGCATGAGCCAATACTCGGGGAGGTGCCGAAACCGAGCCCATCCCGTCATCGCAGCTATGAGCAACACCGCGGCTACATGGCCAGCGACAGCCAAGAACGCCAGAAGACAATCAGGCTCTCCATCGTTGCGCTCAGCACAGAAGACGAAGCACGCTGGCCCGAGGATCCAGCTCGCCCAAACGAGCAGCAACGGCCTTGCTGCCGTCTTTGGAATCGCACCTCCGTTGTCCATCCAACTTGGTCTTCGACAGCACCGGGTTCGCCTTTCGAACCCGGCCCTCGCTGCCCAATCCTAGCGCGAACAACGCCGCCCGCTCAGCCACCCACGCCTACCAGTTCTCCCACTGCTCGTACGCCTCCGCGAGCTCCGCCTTCTTGCGCGCCTCGCTCGCCTGCAGCTCCTTCATCCTCGCCGCGCTCGCGTAGTTCTCCGGATCCAGCATCGCGGCCTGGACCTGCTCGATCTCACCCTCGAGATCCATGATGCGCTGCTCGAGTCGTTCGAACAGCAGCGGGTTGCGGATCCTGCCGCTCTCGATCGCCTTCTTCGGCGGCGGCTTGTCGGCGTTGGCGCGCGCCGCTTCGCGCTCCTTGGCGGCCGACTCGGCAGCGCGGACGGCAGCGCGCTCGTCGGCGAGCACCTTCAGGCACTGGTCGAGGCCCTGATCGAACGTGCGGATCGCGCCGTCCTCGACCCAGGCGACGCGATCGGCGACCTCCTCGACGAGCTTGCGGTCGTGGGTGATCAACACGACGGTGCCGGGGAACTCCTTGAGCGCCTGTTCGAGGCCTTCGGTGCCGGCGACGTCGAGGTGGTTGGTCGGCTCGTCGAGGCACAACAGGTCGAACTGCGCGCGCGTCATGCGCGCGAGTGACAGGCGCTGCTTCTCGCCGCCCGACAGCTCGCTGACCGGCTTCTCGACGTCGTCGCCGCAGAACAGGAACAGCGCGAGGTGGTCGCGCAGCGTGCCCTCGTCGACGGTGACATCGAGCATGCGCAGTGCCTCGATGACGGTGCCGTGGTCGGGCAGGTCGTTCTTCTCCTGGCTGAAGTAGCCGATGCGGAGGTTGTGCGCGCGCTTGATGTTGCCGCCGGCGGGCGCGGTGACGTCGGCGAGGATCTTGAGCAGCGTGGTCTTGCCGGCGCCGTTGCGACCGAGCAGCGCGGTGACCTCGCCGAAGTAGACGCGCACGTTGCCGCCGGTGATCAGGGTGCGGCTGCCGGCCTTGACGGTCAGGTTCTCGCATTCGATCGCGGCCTGGCCCTGCTGGCCGCGGGTCGTGGTGCCGAACGTCAGGCGCATCTGCGCGCGTTTGCCCTTCGGTTTGTCGATCAGCTGCAGCCGCTGCAGTCGCTTGAGCTTGCTCTTGGCCTGGGTGCTGTTCTGCCCGGCCATGTTGCGGCGGATGTACTCCATCTCCTTCTCGAAGTACTCGCGCTGGCTCTTGTACTGGCGTGCCTGTGCCAGCAGGGCCGCGTCGCGCTGCTTCTGATAGTCGGAGAAGTTGCCCTTGTAGCGCTGTGCGACGCCGTCACTGACCTCGACGATCGCGCTCGCGATCGCGTCGAGGAAGCGGCGGTCGTGGCTGACGACGACGACGGCGCCGGGGTAGCGCTTGACGAAGCCCTCGACGAACTCGATGCCCTGCAGGTCGAGGTGGTTGGTCGGCTCGTCGAGGATCAGCAGATCGGCCGGCGTCGTCATCAGGATCGCGAGCTGCACGCGCGACTTCTCGCCGCCGCTGAGCACGGACACGTCCTTCTGCAGGTCGGCGACCGGGAAACCGATGCCGCCGAGCACGGCCTCGACCTGATGCTTGTGGTCGTAGCCGCCGCCGGCCTCGAACGCGGTCTGGAGCTCGCCGTACTCGCGCAACGCGACCTCGTCGCCGCCGGCCATCGCGGCCTCGAGCTCGCGCATGCGCGACGCCAGCGCGTCGTGCTGACCGTTGCCGCGCAGCACGAACTCCAGCACGGTCGAACCCTGCGGCATCGCCGGCATCTGCTCGCCGTAGGCGATCCGCAGCGCCTTGCGCGGGTTGCGCTGGCCGCGTTCCGGGTCGTCGCTGCCGGCGAGGATGCGGACCATCGTCGTCTTGCCGGCACCGTTGTCGCCGATGACACCGATGCGATCGCCTTCGTCGACGCGCAGCGACAGCCCGTCGAGGATCGGGTAGGGCCCGAAGCTGCGCGTGATCTTGTCGAGCGTGACGAGGGTCATCCGGGCCGGAGACCATAGCAGCTCGGCGGCGCGATTCCGGGAGCCCGGCGTTGCGCCGGTCCGCGCCGAGCGTACGACCGCAGCGATGCGCGCCGCTTCCCTCGCTCTCGTCCCGGTGCTGGCCCTCGCGTGTGCCGTTCCTGCGCAAGAACCGGCGCAGCTCTGCTGGCTCGATCTCGAGGGCGACACCGCGCGCCAGGTCACCGTGCAGCGCGTCCCGCGGCGCTACCTCGGCCACCCGACGACGACGCTGCTCGCCGATGGCCACACGCTGCTCTGCGTCTACCCGCGGGGTCACGGCAAGGGTCCGATCGTGCTGCAGCGCAGCACCGACGGCGGCCTGAACTGGAGTGCGCCGCTGCCGGTTCCCGAGAGCTGGGCGACGAGCAAGGAGACCCCGACGATCCACCGCCTGGTCGACCGCGATCGCGTCGAACGGCTGGTCCTGTTCTCGGGCCTGCATCCGATCCGGCGCGCGCTCTCGACCGACAACGGCGTCACCTGGTCGGAGCTCGAGCCGATCGGTGCCACCGAGGCGGATCGGTTCGGCGGCATCGTCGCGATGGCGAGTGTCGTGCGGCTGCAGAACGGTGATCACGCCGCCTACTTCCACGACGACGGCCGCTTCTTCGCCGCCGATGGCGAGCGCTCACACTTCACGGTCTACGAGACGCGCTCGCAGGATGGCGGCGTCACCTGGGGGTCGGCGCGGGCGCTGCTCTCCGATCCGGCGCTCGACCTCTGCGAGCCCGGCGTTGTGCGTTCCCCCGACGGCAAGCGTCTCGCGATGCTGCTGCGCGAGAACTCGCGGCGGCAGCCGGCGCAGATCTGTTTGTCTGACGACGAGGGCGCGACCTGGTCGCCGCCGGCACCGCTGCCGCAATCGCTGGTCGGCGATCGCCACGTCGGCGCCTACGCCCCGGACGGGCGGCTGCTGATCTCGTTCCGCGACATGGCTCCGGACAGTCCGACGCGGGGCGACTGGGTCGCGTGGGTCGGCATGTTCGACGATCTCGTCAGCGGCCGCGACGGCCAGTACCGCGTCCGGCTGTCGCGCAACTGGAACGGCACCGATTGCGCCTATCCCGGCGTCGAGATGCTCGCCGACGGCACCTTCGTGCTGACGACCTACGGCCACTGGGAGCCCGGCGAGTCACCGTTCATCCGCTGCGTGCGGCTGCGCCTCGACGAGCTCGATGCGCTCGCTGCCCGCCAGCAGCAGAGCGGCGTCGAGCCCGAGTTCGCCCGACCGCCGGGCACGATCCACCCGACCGCGCGCATCGAGGCGTGGTGGAAGGAGCGCGTCGCCGCCGATCTCGAGGCCGCGAAGGCCGGCGGCTTCGAGGTGCTGTTCGTCGGCGACTCGATCACGCAGGGCTGGAACGCGGCCGGCAAGGCGACCTGGCGCGACCTGTTCGAGCCGCGCCACGCGCTCAACCTCGGGGTCTCCGGTGATCGCACCCAGAACGTGCTCTGGCGCCTCGACCACGGCCTGATCGAGCCGCTGGCCGCCGACGCGAGGGTCGCGGTCGTGATGATCGGCACCAACAACGCGACCCGCGGCGAGTGCACGCCGGCCGAGATCGCGACCGGCGTCGAGGCGGTGGTGCAGCGCCTGCTCGACGGTCTGCCGCACGCCAAGGTGCTGCTGCTCGCGATCTTCCCGCGCGGGCCGCGCGACGATGCGCCGGCGCGGCGCTGTGTCGAGACCAACGCGCTGCTGGCGGCGCGCTACGCCGACTCCGACCGCGTCGTCTGGCGCGACATCGGCGAGCGTTTCGTCGCACCCGGGCAGCCGATCGAAAAGGCCGTGATGCCCGACCAGCTGCACCTGTCGAAGCCATCCTACCGCGTCTGGGGCGACGCGATCGTCGCCGACATCGACGTGCTGCGGCGGTAGCCGCGTCGCTACATGACCTGGTACTCGACCGCGTGCGACTGGCCGTCGAGCACGTACTCGACCAGCAGCTTGCGTGTGCCCCCGGCCTCGAGGAACGTCCTGGTCGTCGCCAGCAGGCTCTGCGCGTCGCGCACCGCGATGCCGTTGACCGCGGTGATCACGGCGCCGACCGGGATGCAGAGCGGCGTCAGCTTCTCGGGCACGTGTGCGACGCGGAAGCCGCGCAGATAGCGGCCGTCGTCCTGGCGCTCGGCGAACGGATCACCGACCGCCGAGTTCTCGAGTGCCGCGAGGCCGGCGGCGACGATCGCCTGGCGTTCCTCGCTCGGGAACAGCTGGATCAGCGCGTCGTTGAGGTTGCGGATCGGCGGGAACATGCCCTTGATCGCGGTGGTCGCCCAGGCCTGCAGCGCGGCCGGGTCGTCGGTCGGCGGTGCCGCGAGGTCCTTCGGTCCGATGACCTGGAGCAGGCCGATCGCCTGCTCGCGGACGTCGCCGGATTCCGACGCGAGCAGCTGGCGCAGGCGCGGCAGCGCCGGCTCGAGCCACATGGTCGCGAGATCCGGGCGGATCTTGAACACCTCCTTCAAGAACCAGAGCGCCTGCGCGCGGTCGAGGTCGTTGCCGACGTTCAGCAGCTGGATGAACGGCACGACGTGCAGCTGATAGAGCTGGTCGCTGGCTACCGGCGCGCGCTTGATGCCGTTCGCCTTCGCCACCGGACTGCCGGGTTCGGGCAGCTCGGCGAGGATCGCCTGCTGCTGTTCGTCGTCGAGGTCGCCGAAGCGCTGGCCGAGATGGACGCGGAGATAGTCGACCGCG
Organism: Planctomycetota bacterium; assembly: GCA_020425925.1. Lineage (GTDB taxonomy): Bacteria > Planctomycetota > UBA1135 > UBA1135 > UBA2386 > JAGQRA01. Next base: position 8,164 of record JAGQRB010000309.1, on the reverse strand, counting down.
CGCGGCAGCGCTTCCTGGCGGGTCTCGGCGATCGGCTCGCCCGGGATGTGGCCGATCAGGTTGATGACGTAGTCGACGCGGTCGCAGTAGAACATCGCGTAGAACGCGGTGCGGCGGTCGTCGGCGTTCTTGCTGGTGCGCATCACCGACGCGAGCTGGCCGGCGTCGATCCCGAGCTCGCGGACCTTGCCGAGCAGGGCGTTCCACGCCGGGGTGTCGACGATCTCGCGACCGCGCTCGTCGATCTTCTTCGGCAGCGACCGGTCCGCCGCCATCCCGCGCATCCGCCGCAGCAGCGAGTAGAGCTGGTCCGGCGGGGCGTAGATCTCGGTCGGCTCGCGGAACGGCGTCAGCGCATCGCGCTCCGGGTAGGCGACGTGGGGGGCTTCCGGTTCCTGCGCCTGCGGCAGTGCGCTCGCCAGGGCCGGGGCCGGGGCCGCGAGGGCGGCGAACAGCGGCGCGAACCAACGGATCGCGCGGGAGGGGATCGGTGCGGGCGACATCTCGGACCTATATCGCGGCGGTCGGGGGACGTAACGACTTGCTGGCGGCCGGCCGGGGCTCAGGCCCGCCACCACAGGAAGCCGACCTGCGCCAAACCGATGAGCGCGCCCAGAACTCCCCCGAGCCAGACGATCGCGCGCAGCTCGCGATTGGCGACCTCGAGGATCAGGCGCTCGAGCTTGTCGACCGCGAACGCGGCGACCTTCTCCTCGACCACTTCCGGGACGTTGAGGCCGGCGGCGAGGCCCTTCTCGACGTGGTCGAGGACTTCCTCCCGATGCGCCATGACGCCGGCGACGATCGCGTTGCGGATGTCGCCGACGCGCTGCTCGGTCAGGAAGCCGCCGATCAGCGGCAGATTGCGCAGCTCCTGGACCTTGGGTGCGAGGCCCTTGTCGAGCACGACGCCCAGGATGCCCTCGAAATCGAGCTTGTTGAGGCCGCGCACGATGTCCTTGTGCTCGACCAGGTGGTTGCCGACGACGCGGCCGATCGCTTTTGCGAGGTCGCGCTGCCGGCGGGGCACCAGGCCCTGCAGCCGGAAGAACACCAGCCGGACGGGTTTGACCGGCCGGAAGATCATCTTCACGGCGAGCCAGTTCGTGCTCAGGCCGATGAGCGCGCCGATCGCGGGAATCGTGATCCAGGTCCAGAGGTCGGGCATCGGGGGCGAGCAGTATGGCGGTGTCCGCGCCGGCGGAAACACGAATTCGTGGCCCGCCTGTCGATCCGGCGCGGGCTGGTTCGTCTAGTGGTCGACCCAAAGGAAGAACCGATGCACAAGACCACGCTCTCGCTCGCCTGTTCCGCGCTCTGCGCACTCACCACGCTGGCCCGCTCGCAGGACGAGATGGGGCCGCCCAAGCCCGCACCGGAGCTCAAGAAGCTCGCACCGATGATCGGCAGCTGGAGCGGCGGCGGCGTCTTCAACAACCCCGAGACCGGCCCCGACAAGTGGAAGGCGACCGGCACCTACCGGTGGACCCACGACGGCTTCTGGGTGCAGGAGGACTTCACGATCCATTTCGAGAGCCTGCCGGTGCCGATGGTGTTCCGGTCCTATCTCGGCTGGGACGGCGAGAAGCAGCGCTACGTCAACGTGCACGCCGCCAACGACGGGCACGTCGGGCTCGACACCATGGAGATCGGCGCCGATGGCGCGTTCGTCACGCTGGCGATGCGCGACATGCAGGGCACGCCGTTCTGCGAGCGCGCCGTCTCGAAGATCAGCGGCGACGCGATGGAGCTCGCGATCGACTTCCTGATGCCCGAGGGGCCGTCGGCATTGATGGTCGAGGGCAAGTTCGAGCGCGTCGACGCCGAGGCCCCGGACGCGCTGCAGGCCGGGGCGTTCGCGGCGGTCGACGGCAAGGACGAGATGGCGCGGTTCGGCAAGAGCGCCGGCGTCTACGACATCGTGGGCTCGATGGTGCCCGCGCCGGGCGCACCGCCGATGGCGATCCGAGGCACCGACACCGACCGGATGATCTTCGGCGGCGCCGTGATGCATGCACACACCCTCGGCGGGTCGGATGGCATGCCGGGCGAGTACGTGTCGGACGCGTTCTACGGCTGGAACGCGAAGAACCGCTGCTACGACGTCGTCTTCGTCAGCAACATGGGCGAGGTCGGCCAGATGGAGGCGCGCTTCTCCGAGAGCGGCCGCCAGCTCGTCAGCACGTCTGCCGGCACGATGATGGGCCTGCCGATGGTGCAGCGCTTCGTGGTCGAGGTCGCCGAGAACGGCGCCTTCACCAAGGGTGTCGGCCACTCGATCGTCGGCACGATGGCGCCGGCCGAGACGTTCACCTGCACCTACGCCAAGAAGTAGGTGCGGCCGTCAGCGCACCGTGACGTTGCCGGTCGCCGTCCGCGCCCGGAACGTCGCTTCGCCGGTGCCAACCTTGCCGCGGGCGCGCGCGCTGGTGATCTCGCGCTCGGTCTGCAGCCCGAATCGGTCCGCGACGCTGACGTTGCCGACGGTGGCGCCGAGGTCGAAGCTGCCGGCGACGTCCTGGGGCAGCGTCAGCGTGACGTTGCCCGCGGCGCAGTCGAGATCGCAGCCGCCGGTCGGGCCCCGTTCGGCGATACGGACGTCGATCTCGCCGGTCGAGCCGTGCGCGACGAGCTTGCCGTCGAGCGCCGGCACGTCGACCGCGATCTCGCCGGCGGCGTTCGCGACCGCGATGTCCCGACTGCTCGGCAGCGCCACGTCGACGATGCCGGCGGCCTGCTCGATGTCGAGCGCGACACCGGCCGGCACCGCGACCTCGAGGTGGAGCTGCCAGTCGTTCTGGTCGCTGGTGTCGGCGTGACGATTCTTCACGATCAGCCGCTTGCCCTCGCGGCGGACCTCGACGTGGCTGGCGAAGTCGGCGCGGAAATCGCTCTCGGGCCGGTCCTCGGTCAGCAGCACCTCGGCCTTGACGGCGGCGTCGGCGGCGGCACACGCGCGCACGGTGATCTTGCCGGCGACGTTCTCGATCTCGACGCGCTCGATGCCGGCGGCGTCCGCGATCGGGGCGTCGACCTTGCCGACGGGGCGGTGGTTGCCGCTGATCTGCAGCGAGCAGCCGGCGAGGGCGAGGACCAGTACGGACGAGGCGAGGCGCATGCCGGCATCGTATCGCAGCGTCGCCGCGGTTGCGGCATGATGCGGCGATGACCCCGCCGGCCGACCTCCGGATCACCGCCATCGATTCGCACACCGCCGGCGAGCCGACCCGCATCGTCACGGGCGGATTGCCCGAGCTCGCAGGCCGGACCATGGCCGAGCGGCGGGCCGAGCTGGCGAGCGAGCACGACCACATCCGGCGCGGCATCGTGCTCGAACCGCGCGGTCACGACGCGATCGTCGCGGCGTATCTGATGGCGCCCTGCACCGCGGGCGCGGACCTCGGGGTCGTGTTCGCGAACGACGCCGGCTACCTCGGGATGTGCGGCCACGGCGCGATCGGGGTCGCGACCGTCGCCGTCACCACCGGAACGGTTGCCGCCCGCGAACCCGTCACCGAGGTCGTGCTCGATACCCCGGCCGGCGTGGTGCGCTGCCGCGCCCGGGTCGAGGGTGGCAAGGTCCGCAGCGTCGCGATCACCAACGTGCCGTCGTTCATGTTCCGGCAGCGCGCGATCGTGCCGGTGCACGGTTTCGGCAAGGTCGCGGTCGACGTCGCCTACGGCGGCAACTGGTTCGCGTTCGTCGAGGCCGAACAGCTCGGGTTGACGGTCGAGAAGAGCCACCTGCGCGTGCTGCTCGACGCTGCGATCGCGGTCCGCGAGGCCCTCGTGCGCGAGGGGGTGCGCGGCGTGCACCCGGACAGCGGTGCCGAGGAGATCGTCGACCACGTCAAGCTGTTCGTCGAGCTGCCCGGCGAGCAGCCCGGGGCGCGCGCGATGACGCTCTGTCCCGGGGTCGCCTACGACCGTTCGCCGTGCGGCACCGGCACCTCGGCGAAGCTCGCCGTGCTGCACGCCAAGGGCGAGCTCGAGGTCGGTCAGACGTTCGTCTCCGAGAGCGTGCTCGGGACCCGTTTCACGGCGCGCATCCTCGAAGAGACCCGGGTCGGCGACCACGTCGCGATCGTGCCGGAGATCGAGGGCTCGGCCTGGATCACGGGGTTCCAGAATTTCCACTTCGATCCCGACGACCCCTGTCGCTTCGGGATCTGACGACCCGCCCAGAGCTCAGAAGTCGCGGTCGTCGAAACGCGCGGTCAGCAGCTTGCCGGCGTGGCCGACCAGCACGCCGAACGCCGCGAGCCCGAGGATCGCGCGCATCGCGTTGTGCTCGGGCCAGATCGTGTCGGGTCGGAGCAGCAGCCAGACCAGGCCGATCAGCGCGAGGTCGGCGATCCGTGACACGATCGAGTGGTGGCGATCGGCAAAGACCCTGACGAGCTGGCCGAGGAAATCGCCGAGCAGCGCACCGGTGAGGATCGCCGGGCCGCAGTCGTAGCGGTCGGCGAATGCGTAGACCAGCAGGTAGGCACCGGCGCGAACCAGGAGCCCGGTGTAGTGGAAGGCCGCGTCCACGGTGCGGCCGATCGCAGTCGTCTCGTCGAGCGAGGTCACCGATCGTTGCATCGGCGCGGTGGCGCCGGCCGTGAAGTCGGATATCGTCCGGTCCCGATGCGGGTCACTGCGCAGGCTTCTCTGCTCGTCGCGCTCGGTCTCACGGGCTGTGTCGGATTCCATCCGTTGAACCCGTCGTGGGGGCGCGGCGCGGCCGATGCCTCCGATGGCACGGGCGCATCGGGATCCCCGGCGGTCTTCACGCCGCCGGCGTGGCAGACCATCGGCTACAGCCACGAAGGCCGGCCGCTGCAGGTCTGTCGGCTCGGCACGGGGCCGCGCAAGGTGCTGTTCATCGGCGGCATCCACGGCGACGAGCGCGAGGGCCGGATCACCGCTGCGGAGTTGCCGCGCGCGCTCGCCGAGATCCCCGGTGCGCTCGACGAGGTCGAGCTCGTGCTGCTCGAGGACGTCAATCCCGACGGCACCGTGCAGAACACGCGCGGCAACAGTCGCGGCGTCGACCTCAACCGCAACTACCCCGCCGACAACTTCAAGCCGAGCCGCTTCTTCGGCGCCGAGCCGCTCGATCAGCCCGAAGCGCGCGCGCTGCACGATCTGCTGCTGCGCGAGGAGCCGGACCTCGTGATCGTGCTGCACAGCTGGCGTGGCGATCACTTCATCAACTACGACGGCCCGGCGAGCCACCTCGCGGAACGGTTCGCGATGCTGTCGCACTATCGCGTGCGACCGTCGGACAGCATCTCGCCGACGCCGGGTTCGCTCGGCTCGTGGGTCGGCAACGGTCTCAAGATCCCGATCCTGACGCTCGAGTACGAGCGCGGTCGCGAGCCCTGGGCGGCCTGGAGCGAGACCAAGGACGCGATCCTGTCGGTGATCCGCGCCGACTGACGATGCTGCGCTGGCTCGTCGTTCGCCTGGCGTGGATGGTGGTCACGCTGGTCGGCGTCACGTTCGTGACCTTCGCGATGCTGCGCATCGCGCCGGTCGACCGCGCCGAGATCGAGGTCGCGCGCCAGCAGCAGGACCTCGGCTTCCACAACCTCGAGGCCCGCGAACGGGCAGTCCTGCGGCTCCGGCTGCGCTACGGCACGATCGACCCCGACACGCTCGAGCCGCTGCCGCTGTGGCGTGGCTACGCCAACTGGATCGGCAACGCGCTGCAGCTGCGGCTCGCCGGCCCGAACGACGACAACGTCGCGTTCCTGCGGCGGCTGCGCGACGCGCTGCCGGTCTCGCTCTGGCTCGGCTTCCTCGCGCTGTTGGTCGCCGGCCTGGTCGGTGTGCCGCTCGGCGCCTGGCTCGGGATGCGGGCCGATGCTCCGGTCGACCGCGCGGTGTCCTGGCTGCTGTTCGTCGCGGTCGGCATTCCCGAGTTCCTGCTGGCGACGCTGCTGCTGCTCGGCCTGGCCGGGGCCTGGCTGGCGTGGTTCCCGTCGAGCGGCCTGCGCTCGCCGGGCGCCGAGGCGTGGACCTTCCCGCGTCAGCTGATCGATTTCGCCTGGCATCTGGTGCTGCCGGTCACGGTCATGGCGAGCGCGCCGACCGTGCTCGTTACCCGCTTCCTGCGCGATTCGGTGGCCCGCGTCGCGGCCAGTCCGTTCGCCGCCAACCTGCGCGCGCTCGGCGTCCCGCCGCGCGTGATCCGTTGGCGCCTGGTGCGCAACGGCGGGGCGCCGCTCGCGACCCTCGCCGGCTCGCTGCTGCCGATGCTCGTCGGCGGCTCGATCGTGGTCGAGAACCTGTTTGCGCTCGATGGGCTCGGCCACCTCGCGTTCCGGGCTGCCGAGGAGCAGGATCAGGCCACGGTGATGACGATCGTGTTGCTGACCTCGGCGGTCACACTCGTCGCGCTCATCGTCTCCGATCTGCTGCACCGATGGGTCGACCCGCGCGTGAGGTTCGAGTCGTGAGATCGTGGCGTTCGCCGGCCCGGCTGCTCGCGCTGCTGTTCGTCGCAGTCGGCATCCTGGCGCCGTTCCTGGCCAACGACGTGCCGCTGCTCGCGCGCGCCGACGGCGAGTGGTCGTTCCCGGCGGTCGCGGAGTGCTTCGGCGGATCGACGCCCGGCCCGGGCGATCTGTCGTGGAAGAGCTGGTGGTCGCGGCTGCCGCCCGATTCGGAAGACTTCGCCGTGATGCCGCCGTGGCCCTACGGGCCGACCGAGACCGACCGCGCGCTCTACGGCGCCGGTCCGTCGCTGGCGCATCCGCTCGGCAACGACGCCTCGGGTCGCGATCTGCTCGCCCGCCTGGTGCACGGCACGCGCAACGTCGTGTTCGTCGGCGGGCTCGCGGTCCTGCTCGCCGGTCTGGTCGGCACCGTGCTCGGCGCCGCTGCGGGCTACTTCCGCGGCATCGTCGACATCGTCGTGCTGCGGCTGATCGAGATCTTCGTGTGTTTCCCGGCGCTCCTGTTCCTGCTGCTCGCGGCCTCGCTGTTCGGCGATTCGCGGATCGGCCTGATCCTGGTGATGGCGTCGCTGTTCTGGACCAGCTTCGCGCGCATCGTGCGCGGTGAGATGCTGTCGCTGCGCGAACGCGACTTCGTGCTCGTCGCGCGTCACCTCGGCATCGGCGAGCTGCGGATCCTCTGGCGCCACCTGCTGCCGCAGCTCGGCAGTCAGATCGGGGTGACCGCGGCGTTCGGCATGGCCGCAGCGATCGTCGCCGAGTCGACGCTGTCGTTCCTCGGCGTCGGGTCGAGCCGGACCTCGACGTCGTGGGGCAATCTGCTGTTCCACGGCAGCGAACACGCCCATACCGGCGGCTGGCACCAATGGGTCTTCCCGGCGCTGACGATCGTGACCGCGGTGATGTGCTGCCACCTGCTCGCCGACCAGCTCCGGCGCCGGCAGAGGGTCGCCGAGCTCGGGGCCTGACCGAATGCTCGGCTAACCGCCGCGCGTGTGCATCTCGAGGTGCGGATCGGCGCGCAGTCGATCGACCGCCGCCAACGGACCACGCCCCGCACCCGCCTTGCGCTCCTCGGCGCCGGCGTCGGCGCGTTCGCTCCAGAGCGCACGGATCCGTGCCGCGAGCTGCGCATCGTCGACGCCGCGCCGCAGCAGCGCGCCGAGATCGTGGCCGTGCAGCGCGTAGAGGCAGGTGAACCACATGCCGTCGGCGGTCAGGCGGGCGCGGTCGCAGCTGCTGCAGAACGGCTGCGTCATCGAGCTGATGATGCCGAAGCGCGTGCCGTCGTCGAGCTCGAGCTGCTCGGCCGGTGCGCTGTTCTCGCGCGGCAGCGGTCGGATCGGCCCGAAGTGTCGCTCGAGGCGGGCGAGCATCTGCGCGCGGCTGACGACGCGTTCGGGTCGCCACTGCGTCGCACCGCCGACGTCCATGTACTCGATGAAGCGGATCTCGACGGCTTCGCGACGTGCGAACTCGAGCAGCGCCGGCAGCTCGGCGTCGTTGACGCCACCGATCACGACGGTGTCGAGCTTGATCGCCGAGAAGCCCGCCGCCTTCGCCGCCGCCAGCCCCTCGAGCGTGCGCGCGAGATCGTCGCGCCGCGCCAGCAACCGGAACGTCGCCGGGTCGAGCGTGTCGAGGCTGACGGTGAGCCGCTGCAGGCCGGCGTCGCGCAGCGCCTGCGCGTGCTGCGCGAGCAGCACACCGTTCGT
>JAGQRB010000308.1 GCA_020425925.1 Planctomycetota bacterium | reverse complement strand
TCACGCCGATCGGGCCGGCGAGCGCGACCGCCGCGAGTCCGAACAGCGTCGCACCGACCGCCGACCCGATGGCGGCGGTCTCTGCCGGCTTTGCCGGGCCGGTCTCGAGCAGCTGTCGCGCCTCGGCGCTGTCGGCCATGACGATGCCGACCGCGGCCTCGGGGAAGCCGGCCTCGAGCAGGTGACGGACACAGCGGCCGGCGTCGGCGGGATTCGCGAACGTCGCAGCGAGCAGTCTGCGATCGGTGGTGATGTCGGTGTCGTTCATGGTTGCCTCCGAGAGCGGCTAGGCCCGCGCCGCGCCGTACCCGAGTGCAAATCGCGGCATCTGGCCGGGCGCAGTGCGCACAATCTGCATCCGTGTGGCGCAGGTTCCCGCGCGCTGCGCGCGGACCACACCGTCGGCACGGTGGTTGCGAATCGGGGGTCATGACGAAGACCCTCGAAGAAGTTCCGTTCGATCTGTCCGGCAAGGCGCTCGACACGACGCTCGGCGCGCTACAGGGCTGGCTGCCGCCGTTGATCGGCGTCGCGTTGCGGCTCAAGCAGGCGCACTGGAACCTGCACGGCCTGCGCTTCAAGTCGGTGCACGAGCAACTCGACGAGATCCTCGCCGATGTTCGCGCCGCGGTCGACGACGTCGCCGAGCGCATCGTGACGCTCGGTGGTGCGGCCGACGGCCTGCCCGCGACCGTCGCGGAACACGCGGTGTTCGACACCTTCCCGGCAGGCCGGCTCGGTGTGGAGAACGCGATCGAGATCGTCTGCGACGACCTCGCCCGTGTCGTGCAGCACGGCCGCAAGGCGATCGAGAAGCTCGGCGGTCAGGACCCGATCAGCGAGGACCTCGCGATCGGCATCGTCGGCGCGCTCGAGAAGCACCACTGGATGCTGCGCTCGCAGCGCGAACTCTGAGTGGTGGGCGCGATGTCCGAACTGATCGTCGTCGCCTATCCCGATCCGATGCAGGCCGAAGAGGTCCGGCTGAAGCTGCTGCGACTGCAGCGCGAGTACCTCGTCGACCTCGAGGACGCCGTGGTCGTGCTCCGCCGCGACGACGGCAAGGTGCAGCTGCGCCAGCTCCACAACCTGACCGCCTCCGGTGCGATCAGCGGCGGGTTCTGGGGCACGCTGGTCGGCATGCTGTTCCTGAGTCCGCTGCTCGGTCTGGCCGTCGGTGCCGCTGCCGGCGCGGCCTCCGGTGCGTTGGCCGACGTCGGCATCGACGACGCTTTCCTGAAACAGCTCGGCGCCAGACTGTCGCCCGGCGGCTCGGCGCTCTGCGTGCTGGTCCGCAAGGCCACCCCCGATCGCGTCATCGAGCAGCTCCGCGACTTCGGTGGCGAGCTGATGCAGACTTCCCTGTCGCACGCCGACGAGGAGCGGCTGCGCGCGGCGTTGCAGCGAAGCTGAAGGTGGCAGCGGAGTCGCTTCCCTCCTCGTGTTAGCGTGCCGGCGTCATGGGCAGATCGTCGATCTCGGTGCGGCCGGTGTTCGTGTTGATCCTGGCGGCGGTCGCGACGCTGCTGCTGGCGTTGATCATCGCGCCGTTCGCGGGTTCGCTGTTCGCGGGCGCGGTGTTCGCCGTCGTCGCCTCGCCGGTGCAGCGCCGCTTCAGCGCCTGGTTCGGCGATCGGCGGAGCCTGGCGGCCGGGGTCGTTACCGCGTTGGCGGCGCTGATCGTCGTCGCGCCGCTGGTCTGGCTGTCGTGGTCAGCCGCCGAACAGCTCGGTGGCGTCTATCGCAGCGTCGAATCGGCCTACTATCGCGGCGGGCTCGATGCGGTCGCGCAGGAGGTGCCCGGCCCGCTGCGGCCGGTGGTCGAGCGGGTCGGTGAGCTGCTCGCGCTCGAGCGCGAGGGCATCGGCGCCGGCGACGCGGATGAGAAGCCGGAGGCGGAGGCCGGTGAGAAGCCGGAGGCAGAAGCCGGTGAGAAGCCGGCGACCGGCGGCGACGCCGCGCCAGCGCGCGAAGCGCCGCTGAGCGCGAGCCAGCTCGGTGCGGTCGCGAAGATCGCCGGTACCGTCTTCGACTGGCTCGCCGGGCTCACGATCGACCTCGGCATGACGGTGCTCGCGTTCTTCTTCTTGCTGGCGCAGGGTGATCGGCTCGTCGCCTGGGTCATCGACGTGCTGCCATTGTCCCACGAGAAGACCGAGGCCATGCTGGCGGAGTTCGAGGACGTCACGCGCGGCGTCTTCGTCGCGACGGTCGCGACCGCCGCGATCCAGTCGGTGCTCGGCGCGGTCGGCTACGCGATCGCCGGGGTCGGTTATCTCGCCGGTGCGGTCGGACTCACGTTCCTCGCCGCGCTCGTACCGGTGCTCGGTGGGGCGATCGTCGTGGTCGCCTTCGGGGCCTGGCAGGCCGCGGCCGGCGAGGTCGGCTACGGCGTCTTCCTGATGATCTGGGGCGTCGTCGTCGTCGGGCTCAGCGACAACTTCATCAAGCCCTGGCTCGCGAAGGACTCGCTGCGGCTGCCGGCATCGGTCGTGCTGTTCGCGATGCTCGGCGGCCTCGCGGTGTTCGGGCCGATGGGGGTCGTGGCCGGACCGTTGATCGTGGCGTTCTTCCTCGCGGCGCTGCGGCTGCTGGGCGCCGAGACCCGAGCCTGAGGGCGCGCAGCGCAGACGCGGGCGCCGCTACTTGCCGCCGCCCTTCTGCTGCTCGGCCTGCTTGCTCTTCAGGTAGGCCTCCCAGTACTTGCGGAACTTCTGCGGCACCTTGGGTGAGCTGCCGCGGTTCTTGAGCGAGTTCAGGTAGGGCTGCAGCTCGCCCCACGAGTCGGTGCCGGTGCCAGGCTGCCCCGGGCCGGTCGCCGACTCCGGCGCATTGCTGCCCGGGCGGTTCTCGCCCGGCGACTGCGACTCCTGGCCGCCCTGCGGCTGACCACCCTGCTGCGGCTGGCCCTGCTGGCCCTGCTGCTGCTCGCCCTGCGGTTGCCCCTGCTGCTGCTGGCCCTGCCCCTGCTGCTGCTGCTGCCCCTGCTGCTCACCCTGCTGCTCACCCTCCTGCTGCACGAAGTCGGGCGTCTGGTTCTCGCGGCGATTCTGGCGACCGCTCTGGCCGCCCTGCTGCTGGCCTTGCTGCTGCTGCTCCTGCTGCTGGTTCTGTTGGTTCTGCTGCTGCTGGTTCTGCTGGTCGTCCTGCGACTGACCACCGCCACCGCTGCTGTTCTTGAGCTCGGTGAGCTTCTCGATCAGTTCGTCGATGCCCTGCGTCGCTTCGGTGCCGCGCTCGCGGGACTGCTGCAGCAGCTCGAGCGGCTTGCTGCGGGCCTGTCGCGCGTTGCTCGACTCGAGCAGCAGGCGGTCGACCTCCTGCAGCTGCTCGCTGACCTTGGCGGCGATCTCGCGGATCTCCTCCATCGGATCACCCTGGGCCTGCACCCGACCGGCGAACATCGCCGCCAGAACGAACGCTATCGCTGTGGTCTTCGTCATGATCGTGCTCTCCGAACTCATCGGCCACGGCCTTGGCCGTCGTCGTCGCCGCCCTGCTGCTCCTGCATCGCCTGCATCGTCTCTTCGACGGCTGCCTTGATCTGCAGGAACAGCTTCGTGATGTCGCTGTGTCGGTGTGCGAGGCGCTCGACCAGCGCGGCCTCCGATTCGCTGATCGACTCGTCGCCGCGCGAGCTGATCAGCACGTCGAGGTCGTTGTTGGCGCGATCGGTGTCGTGCAGCAGCGTCTTCAGCATCTCGAGCTCGGCGATCAGGCCGACGAGCCGTTCGCGTTGCGGGTTGAACTTGTTCTGGCCCTGCTGCTGTTGCTGTTGCTGCTGCCGCTCCTGTTCGCGGCGCTTCTGTTCCTGCTCGAGTGCGGCCAGCAGCTCCTCGCTGCGGCGCTCGACGTCCTGTTGCATCAGCGTCGTGAACGAGCCGACGTCGGGGGCGCGCCCACCGAGGCGGTCGCCGATCTCGTGCAGGTCCTCGAGGTTGGACCGCAGCACGGTCTGATAGACCATGTTGCCTTCGTCCTCGAGCGCCTGGACCAGGAAGTCGATGCGGCCGGCGAGCTCGAGCTCCTCCTCGCCGAGCTGGTTGAGCTTGTGGCGCAGCGGGCGCGAGAGGCGACCGGTCTCGGCGGTCTTCTGCGCCTGCAGCGTCTGCTCGGTGATCGGTCGCTGGCGCTCGAGGAACGCGAGCAGCTCCTCCTTCATCTTGAACAGCAGCTCCTCCTGGCGGAGGTCCTGGTAGCGATCGCGCTCCTGCTCGAGTTCCTTGGCGGCTTCATCGAGCTTCTGGCGCGCCTCCTCCTGCTGCTCGCGGGTCTCCTGTTCATCGCCGCGTTCCATCGCCTGCTGCGCGCGTTGGGCCGCCTGGGCCGCCTCGTCGAGCTTCTGCCGGGCACGGCGCTGCTCCTGCTCCTCGAGCATCTGCGCCAGCCGCACGATGTCCTCGGCGAGCTCCTGCTGCCGCTCGGCCTCGGCCTTCAGCGCGTCCTTCTGCTGCTGCGTGACGGGACGGTTCTGCTCGAGTTCCGCGGCGGCCTGCTCGAGCTGTTCCGCGGCCTGACGCTGCTGTTGGGCCGCGGACGACTGCTGGCCGTTCTGCAGCTGCTCACCGGCGCGCTGCATACCCTGCTGCGCGCGCTCGAGTGCGGCTTTGGCGCCTTCGGCCTGCTCGGGCGTGAGCTGGCCGTTCTCGACCGCGCGCTGCATCGCCTCGGCCGTCTGTCGCGCCTGCTCGGCGAGTTGCTGCTGCCGTTCGGCGGCGGCCTGGAGATCCTGCTCGCGACCGGCGGTCGACTCCGCCAGCGCCTGGGCGATCGTGGCCTTGGCGCGTTCGAGATCCTCACGGGCGCGATCGGCGTTGCCCTGCGCGGCAGCGCCATCGGGCTTGCGTTGCTGCTGGCGGGCCTCGGCCAGCTCGTTCTGGGCCTGTCGCAGGGCGTCCGCGGCCTGCTCGAGATCGGCCGCTGCGGCGCGCTCGGCGTCCTCGGCGTTCGGCGCGTTCTGGAGTTCCTGGGCGGTCGCGGTCGACTCCGCGGCCATGCTGCCGGCCTGCTGTTCGGCGTCGGGGTGCGCGTCGGCGTGCTGGCGCCGGGCCTGCTCGAGCGCCGTGAGCGCGTGATCGACCTGCTGGCGGGCTTTCGTGGTGTCGCCGGCGGCAGCAGCGTCGCGGGCCTGTTCGAGCGCCGCGGCCGCCTTCGCGAGTGACTCGCGCGGCGGCGAGGACTGCTCTGGCTTGCCACCGGCGGCCTCGGCCTCGGCGGCGAGCTTCTCGGCGAGTGCCTGCGCCGTCTGCGCGAGTTCGCCGCTGTCCTTGCCGTTGCGGGCCGCCGCGGCGTCGCCGCGCTGCTTCGCGAGCTCCTCGCTGCCGGTCGCGAGCTTGCCGAGCTCCTCGCGTTCGGTCGGCGTCTCGCCGGCCGGTGCCTCGCGCAGCGCCTCGGCCATCTTCCGCCATTCGCCGTCGATCCGCTCCTCGCCGTTGCCGATCGGCTGGCGCGGCGCATCGTTGACCAGGGCCTCGAGCCGGTTCTTGGCCTGCTGCACCGCCTGGGTGTCGTTGCCCTCGGCCTGCCGATCGAGCTCGCTCGCGGCGCTGCCGATCTCGGCCTGTCGGCCCTGCTCGCGGACGTGGCGCGCGAGCTCCTTGGTCTGCTGGATCAGGTCGCCGAAGTCGAACTGACGCTGCCGCCGCGTCGACTCGCGCGCGCCGGCCTCTTCGGTGATCGCGCCCTCGAGGCGCTCGCCCTCGTGCAGCAGGCGCTCGATGCGCTCGAGCGCGGATTCGAGGAACGGGCGGCGCTGCCCCGACTCGCGGTTGTTGCGGTCGGCTTCGCGCCGCTCGGCGGCGGCCAGATCACCGAGTTCGGCGCCGAGCTGCTGCTCGGCGGCGGACGGCTCGCTGCGCAGTGCTTCCTCGGCGGCGCGCTGCAGGTCACGCTGGCGTTGCTCGAGCTGGCGCGCCGCGAGCGCCCGTTCGGCCGCCGCCTTCTCGAGTTCGGTGATGCTCTCGACCGAGCGCCGGTCGAGCAGGATGTTGAGCAGCTTCTCGAGATCGCCGACGACGTCGCTCTGCTTCCTGACCGCCTCGCTGAGCGCCGTGGCGCCGAGGTCGTCGCGGATGCTGGCGACGTCGCGCAGGATCTCGGACTGCGAGAGGTGGGCGAGGCCGGCGGTCAGCAGGTCGACCTGCTCCTTCTTGCCCTCGCGCTCGTAGCGCTGGCGCAGCCGCTCCATCAGCGCCTGCAGGCGCTCGGTCTTGCGCAGGATCTCCTGCTGCTCCTTGCGCAGGCGCTCGAGCTGTTCGGTTTCGGACTGGGCCGGCGCACCTGCCGCGAACGTCGCTGCGAGCAGCGCGGTGGCGGTCAGGACGAGACGTGAACTCGATCGGGTCGGCGTCATTTGTTGCCTCGCAGTTCTTCGGTGCGCAGCTGCAGGTCGCGCTGGCGGTCGCGCAGCGCGCGGGTCTCCTGGACGGTGTCCTGGTAGTCGTTCCATTCCTCGAGCCGATTGAGCAGGATCTGCAGCGACTCGGCGATCGCCTGCTGTTCGGCGAGCGTGCGCTGCAGGATCACCGGCCGCGCCTCGGCGGCGGCGACCTGGGCCTCGGCGAGCGAGCGCGTCGCGGCGGGCACGTCGGTGGTCGCCAGCCGATCGGCGAGCGCGATCATCTGCAGGATCGGATCGAGCGCGGTCTCCATCGCGCCGAGCGTCGAGTTGCGGCGACGCTGCACCAGGTCGCGGTAGAACTCCGGCGCGTAGGCCAGCGGCTGCTGCAGACCGGCGCTGAACTCGCGGTAGAGGCCGATCACCAGCGCCGCGTTCGGGCTCGGGTCGAGCCGGTTCCAGAGGTGGACGTCGAACGCCGCCATCAGCGCGCGATGCAACCGTTCGCAGCTGCCGAGCACGCGGCTCTGGCCGACCTCGACCGCGCTCATGGTCTGCGCGAGCTCGAGCGCGGAGACGCCCTCGCCCTGCGCGAGCTCCTCGAGCCGCAGTCGGCGGTCGACCTGGATGTCGAGGGCCTGGCTGGCCTCCTCGCGCATGCGCCGGAACGACTTCGCGATCGCGTCGGCGAGCTGCTGGGCGTCGACGATCTGCACGATCCGGCGCGGGAGCTCGACGCTGCCTGGCTCCGGCGCGCAGTTGTCGCGGATCGACAGCGCCAGCGACAGGCCGTCGCCGCCGCTGCCGCTGCCGAGCAGCTCGGCGATCTCGAACAGCTCGGTCAGCACCGCTTCGGTGGGCAACGGGCCGCCATTGGCCGGAGGTGTGAGCAGCGGCTGGGTCCGCACCGGCGCGCCGGCGCGGTCCACACGCAGCTCGACCGTCGCGAGGCCGAAGTCGTCGCGCACCTCGGCACGCACGCACAGCAGCGCGGTCGGCAGCAGCAGCGCCGACTCGTCGCCGGGCAGCAGCCACCGTCCGACCGGCGCGTAGTCCTTCAGGCCGGTGATCGGATAGGTGCCCGGGTTCGGATTCTCGAGCCCGCTGCCGCCGAGCAGCTCGATCTGGTAGCGATCCGGCCCCTGCACCGCGAAGCGTCCGCGCAGCGCCGAGCTCGCGCCGCTGTCCTCCTGGATCGCCGTCGGTTCGAGTGGCAGGCGTCGACCGCTCTCGAGGAAGACCATCTCGGCGCTCTGCACCGGGGCGGTCGTGGTGACGACGATCTCGACCTCGCTGCCGATCAGCGCCTCGATCGCGCCGCCGGTCTGTTCCAGCTGCGCGATGCCGGTGTAGGCCGGCGGCGTCACCATCGCGCGGATCATCGCGACCTGCGGCGGGCGCACGGTGCGGACGCGGACCAGCAGGTCGCCGTGCTCGTCGTCGCCACCGCGGGCATGGAACTCGAAGGCGCCGGAGACCTTGCGGAACACGTGGCGGAACCGATCGCCCGGCCGTGGCGTCATCGGGATTCTTCGCGCGCCGCGGCGCTCGGATTCGCCGTCGGCGCCTTCGCGCAGCGAGGTGACCTCGAGGAAGACCTCCTCGGGCACCTCGCCCTCGGCGTGGGCGACGACGTGCAGTTCGCCGCCGGCGGGCAGCATCAGCTCGGCGACACCGTCGGCGTCGCCGTCGGCATCGGTGCGGTGCAGCCGTTCGCTCGCCGGTGGCAGCTCGAGGGTCAGGTAGGTCTGGCGCGGATACTCGGCGGCGAAGCCGAGGTGGCGCAAGACGAACGCCTTGGCGGTGGCGGGTGCCAGCAACGCCGCGATCGCGAGCGCCGCGGTCGCGAGCGCGGCGGCGCCGCCGACCCGACGGGTGCGGCCGCCGTCGAGGAAGCGCTCGAGCGGCAGGCGATCGACGGTCGCGGCGGTCTCGCGCACGAGCTCGTCGACCATGGCGGTCGACTGGTTGCGGGCGCTGCCGGCATCGAGCTGCTGCAGCTGCACCGCGGAGACGAGCTTCTGGTGCAGGTCGGGGAACGCGCGCTCGAGCGTCGCGGCGATGTCGAGCGCCGAGAAGCGCTGCGCCAGCGGGTAGGCGATGTAGCGCGCGATCGCCCAGGCGATCAGCAGCAGCACGGCGAGGCTGTGCAGCACGCGGATCGCGACCGGCAGCCGCAGCGAGTGGTCGAGGACGAAGAACAGCCCGATCGCGAGCGCCGGCAGCAGCAGCACGTAGCCGATGCCGTGCAGCAGGTAGCGGCGGCGCAGGCGATCGAGCTCGCGCTGCAGGCGCGGCGCGATCGCGTTGGCGAAGGTCTGCCGCGCGGTCGCGGCGGCGGTGTCGGATGCGCTGGTCACCGGTTGCTCAGGGTCTCGATTGCCTGCTGCCGCGTCGGTCGGGGACTCACCGCTGGAAGATCGGGAGGTACTGCAGCGGGATCTGCAGGATCAGCGTCGCGACCGCGGTCGCGAACGCCGGACCGGGGCCGGCCCGGCACGGCCAGCTGCCGTCGGGGCGCTGCAGCCGCAGCAGGCGCGCCTTGATGCTGCGGAAGTACTTGGTCCACTTCGGGTCACCGGTGATGTAGTAGGCCTGCACCGCGTAGTAGTGCCCGTAGTAGAAGAAGTAGTGTCGTTCCCAGTCGTTGCTGAACGACTCGCAGCGGCGGTCGAGGTAGTCGAGCGCGTCGCGGATGATCGGGCTGTCGTACTCCCCGGCGGCGTACAGCGTCGTGACGCCGGCAGCCGTGAGTGGGAACGTCGCGCGGGTCTGATCGCGGTTCTGGTAGCGGAAGCTGCCACCCTCGTCGCCGAGCCGGCCGCGCGAGTAGAAGTTGTAGGTCCGATCGTTGCTGCGTACCGCCGAGCGGTAGACGTAGCTCTGCGCGTTCTTGATCGTGGTGATCGGCACGTGGATGCCGACGTTGCGCGCCGAGCGCAGCGCCAGCACCTGACAGACCGTGATCGACATGTCGGACTCGCGCGCGAACGGCCGGTAGCGCCAGCCGCCTTCGGCGTTCTGCGAGTCGACGATCAGGTCGACGGCGCGCTGCAGGCGGCGCTTGACCTCGGGCTCGTCGACCATGCCGTAGATCTCGGCGAGGAACAGCGTCGCGAACGCGTGGCTGTACATGCGCGTGCCGTTGGCCGTGATCTGGCCGTCGTCCTGCGAGCAGGTCAGCACGAAGTCGAGCCCGGCCCGCACGCACGTGCCGTACTCGCCGCGGTTCGGCAGGTGGCCGCCGGCGAGGAAGCTCATCAGCGCCAGCGAGGTGACACCGACGTGCGGCAGCGGGTTGGGCTCGAGCGTCTCGTAGTCGGTGTTGAGCTTGTAGCCGACCAGTTCGGCCCAGTAGCCGTCGCGGTTCTGGTTCTGCTGCAGCCAGTCGAGGCCGCGCTTCACGGCTGCGCGCAGCGGCTCGTCGATCAGCTGGTCGTTGCTGGCGCCGCGGCGCAGCACTTCCTGGGCCGCGAGGCCGGCGGACGGCGCCGACAGCAGCAGCGGGAGGAACAGCGCCGGCAGCGCGCGGCCGGCGGCGGAGCGGACACGGGTGCGGAACGTCATCGGTTTTCGTCCTCGGGTCCGAGCACCACGAGGTACTCGGCGCAACAGAGCACAGTGTAAGACCCTATGGCGCTCAGCGCATAGGTGGGATCGATCCGCAGCGAGCGGTATTTCTGGCCGCCCGGCAGGCGGCCGTCGCGGGTCGCGAGGTCGATGCAGTAGAGCCGGAACGGGCCGCGGCCGTTGGGGCGGACGCCGAACGTCAGGAAGCCGTCGCCGAGCTGCGGCTGGCGCTCGATCTCGTCGTGTTCGGCACTGAGCGCCTCGACGAAGCTCGGCACGCCGGGCTCGATGCCGAGGCAGTAGATCCGGCGCTCGCGGCTCTCGTTGCTCGCGAGGTCGGACAGCAGCAGCGCCGGCGGCGCCGGGTTGGCCAGGAACGTGCGCTGCCAGTTGAGCACGTCGATGTCGTGCCCGAGCGCGATGCGTTGCTCGACCTCGCCGTCGCGCGCGCGCAATAGCGAGACGCTGCCGTCCTGTTCCTCACCGCCTTCGACGATCACGATCTTCTCGCCGCGCAACGCGGCCATCAGCAGGTGCCGGTTGGTCTGGCCGCGCCACTTCCAGGCGATCGCGCCGTCGTCGCCGACGGCGAACAGCTGCGGTGCATCGCCCGAGAACGTGCTGTCGATCGGCAGGTAGACCCGTTCGGCGTCGCCACAGAGCGCCTGCGGGTAGATCCGGGTGGTGATGCCCTCGGTGCGCGGCACCTCGGGCGAGAGCGTGATCTCGGCGAGCGTCGCGCCGGTGAACGGATCGAGCCGCAGGATCGAGGGCGGCTGATCGTCGTCGGCCTGCATCGCGAGCAGCTGACCCGGGATCGGCTTCGGCACCGACCGCATGCGCTCGCCCGGCAACGGCCGCGAGAACAGCGTGCGGCCGCTGAGCGGCTCGATGCCGACGAACCGCGCCGGGCCGTCCGCGCTGCCGGGCTGGATGCTGAGGTGGAACACCCCGTCCTGCACCCCGAGACCGTCGAGGATCTTGCCGCTGGTGCCGTCGAGCTGCCAGCGCAGCTGGCCGCTGCGATAGTCGACTGCCAGGACCCGGTCGAGATCGGGCACGACGAGCGTGTCGCCGCAGAGCACGACGTGGTCGAGGAACTGCGTCGGCAGCGCGAACAGGATCGGCTTGTCGGTGCCGGCCGCGTGCACGTCGATCGCCAGCAGATCGGGACCGGCCACCGCGAACAGCGGCGTATCGGCCGGCACCGTGAAGCCGTCGGCCTGGATCGTCGGCATCAGCCGGAACGACTCCTTGGCCGAGCGCGGCCGGATCCGCGTGACCTCGTGCAGCGGCAGCCCGAGGCGATTCGGCGGCGGTGTCGGATCGAGCTCGGCGGCGAGCTCGGCGAGCACCGCGCGGTAGCTGCGGCCGCCGTCGGCGGGCCAGTCGGAGACCTCGTCTCCGTGCGGCGCCAGTGCGGTCGCGACCGCACGCGCGAGGCCGAGGTTGCCGCGCACGCGGGCGGCGACCAGCACGCGGCGCAGCACGCGCGGATCGCGTTTGCCCCGCAGCAGCTCCTGCGCCAGCACGTCACAGGCGACACCGAGCTCGCCGCGCGCGACCGAGGCATCGAGCACGCGGGTGCGCGCGGTGTCGGCGGCGGCGCTGTTCGGGAAGCGCGCGCTGACGGCGCGCAACGCCTCGGCGTCGTCGCCCGCTGCCGCCAGCGCGGCGTCGGCGCGTTCGGCGATCGCGGCGTAGCAGCCGGCGCCATGGCGGGCGATCAGCCCGGCGATCGCACGGCTCGCGAGGTCGCGGGCCGGCGTGCCCTCGAACACCGCGTCACCGAAGCTCTCGAGCAGCTCCTGCCAGCTCGCAACCGCATCGGCCGGCGGGCTGCCCGGCAGCTGCGCGCGCCGGTAGAGCACGTACGCGCGCACCGGCTGCGGCCCGTCGGACAGCGGCAGCGAGGCGCCGGCGCCCTCGCGCTCGAGGCGGTCGAGCTCGGTCGCGAGCCGGCGCGGATAGGCCGCGCACTGGTCGAGGATCCACAGCTGCATCGTCAGCCAGGCCGCGGTGTCCGGCGCGACCTCGCGGGCCTCGGTCAACAGTTCGAACGTGCGGCGGTCGCCGCTGCGCAGCGCCACCTCGGCGGCCAGCCTCGCCTGCTCGTAGAGCTCGCCCTGCAGGGCGCGGCGCACCGGATGCGATCGCGCCAGGCCGCGGCGCTGGCAGACGGCGAGGCCCTCGCGGTAGAGCTCGGTCACCGCCTGGCGATCGGCTGCGGTGGCGGCCGCGGGCAGCAGCGCGGCGCGCAGCGTCGCGAGCTGCAGGATCGCCGCGGGGTCGTCCGGCGACTGCCGGTAGCGTTCCTCGACACGCGCCAGCACGGCGGCGCGGTCGTAGAACACCTCGAACGCGCCGAGCCGCACCGACACCGCGATGCCGTCGACGAACACCAGGTTGCCGCCCTGGTAGTCCTCGACCCGGATCTGCGCCGCGCTCTCGATGCCGTTGCCGGCGCGATCGAACGCGGTGATCGAACCGCGACGGCCGACCCAGACGTGGTCCGCGGTCACCGCCGGGCGCCCCGAGATCGTGCCACCGGAACCCTGCTGGAATACCTCGCGCGGCACCAGCGAGCGGACCTCGGCCCGCTGCGACAGCACGCCGTCGGGGCGCGCCTTGACCGCGATCGCACCGCGTCCGGTCAGGATGAACTCGTCGTCGATCGCGCCGCACAGCCAGCGCACGTCGTGCTCGTTGCCATCGACCGGCGCGCTCGCCGGGACCTGCCAGAGCTGGCGGCCGGTCTCGGCGTCGAAGCCGAGCACGTAGGGCGAATCGAGCGGCGTCATGCAGACGACGCCATCGGTCACCACCGGCACGTTGTTCATGAAGTAGACCGCGCGCTCCTGCTGCTGGCGCAGGCTCGCGGTCGGCATCCGCACGACGTCGTGCGCGGTCACCCAGCGCGTCGTGCCGTCGGCGGCGTCGATGGCGAACACGACGCCGAGGTTGCTGGCGCCGTAGATCACGCCGTCGGCGACGCAGAGCGGCGAGGCGGCGAACTCCATGCGCGCGTTGCCGAACATGTTGACCTCCTGCTGGCTGCTGCAGACCAGGCGTCGCCACTTCGGCTTGCCGGTGCGGAGGTCGTAGGCGCCGACCGAGAACGCGATCGCGCCCGAGCGATCGTGGATCGGGACGTAGACGGTGTCGCCGACGACGAGCGGCGGCCCGCAGGCGTCCTGGCCGCGGAAGCGGCGCGTCACCGGGCCGTCGAGCTCGTCGAAGTGGGCCCACACCGTCTTGCCGGTCGCGCGCGAGAACGCGAACGTGCGGCGCTGCGGGATCTTCGACAGGATGCGGAAGTTGTTGTGGAAGTCGACGTTGGTCGAACGCTCCGGAACCTGCAGTGCGGCGACGACGAGGTCGCCGCCGACGGCGGCGGCGAGCACCATGTCGTGGTTGACCTGGCCGCCGCGCTGGCCGCGGAAGCGGCGCGAGCGCCCGCGGAAGTCGGGGGTCGGATCGCCGGCGTCGCCGAGCGGCGTCACCGAGGCCCAGGCGAGGTCGTTGCGCAGCGGATCGAACGCCAGCACCTCGCGGCCGGTGTTGACGTAGAGTCCGTCGAGGTCGCCGACCGCGTGCATCGCGTAGAAACCGCTCTCGCGCTCCTCGAAGCCGTGGGCGAACACCGCTTCGGCGCAGCGCGGCACCGGCCGACCGGCCGGCCGCGGCATCGGTGTGCGACCGTCGCCGCCGCCGCCGACGGCGCGGTAGCCGGTCGGATCCGAGCTCACCGGCAGCACGTCGAGCACCGCCGCCGCGGCCGATTCGAGGCGCGCCTCCTTGCGGTCGGCACGCGCGGTCGACGGCTCGTTCAGCGTGCGCGCCGCCAGCATGCGGTCGACGAGTCGGCGTTCGTCGCTGCTGCCGATCGGGGTGGCATCGAGTGCGCTGCGGTAGTGGCCGACGGCGGCCGCGCCGTCGCCGGCCTCGAGCGCGAGATCGCCGAGCCGGACGCGCGCCTCGAGACCGACCCGCGACGTCGGGTAGCGGCTCGCGAGCAGCTCGAGCTGCTCGGGCATCAGCTGGTGGGGCGGCCGTTCGGCGAGGTAGCCGGCCTCGCGTGAGACGAGCTGCTCGTAGGCCTGGCGCGCCGCCGGCGACATGTTCGCCATCGTCGTCTCGACCGCGAGCCGCAGGCCCTGGAAACGGCCCGGTGCGATCGGCGCGACGCCGCCCGACTCGTTCTGCAGCAGCTTGTGCAGCCGCTCCACTGCGCCGGCGATGTCGCCGGCCTGCAGCTCGTCGAGCGCCCGGTCCCAGGCGTGGATGTCGTCCTGCGAGCGCCGCAGCGAGAACAGGTTGTCGTCCTGACCGGTGGAGAACTCCATCGGCCGCGTCAGCTCGCGCACCGGCGCGGTCGGATCCTGGGCGGTGGTGGTGGCGGCCGCCAGCGCGGCGGCGAGTCCGAGGTGGAGCGCGGAGGTCTGCATCGAACCGGGTGTCGGGATCATCGGCTACCGGGGGTCGGAATCATCGCTACCCAAACGGGATTGGCCCAAACGGAGTGGCCCGGAAGGACTAGTCCCTGAGTCCGGGCCGGCGCGGCCTTGCCGCCGGATTTTGCCCGCCGAATCGAAGGCTCCGGGTCGCTCGGACCCGGGCGACCGTCGGATTCGGATGGCCGGGAGAAGTCCGCTATACGAGCCGCGCGCGTTTGCGGAGAAGCCACTCTACTCCCAGGATAGAGAGCAGCGCGAGCAGGCTCCACAGGCTGTCCCACACGGGTCGCGTATGGGTGTCCTCACGGCTCTCGTAGGCCTTGTGCGAGCGGAAATCCTCGATCAGCGCGCCCGCATCGGCGAGGAAGACGTACTTCCCGGCGCCGTCCGCGCTCTGGCTGGCCTCGGCGATGCGCTCGAGGGTGGCCCGGTCCTGACTGGATTGGGACATCTCCTGGTCGGGGACCTTGACCAGCACGTCCTCGCGCGCCAGCACGGTGTCGGCCGGATTGTCGTTGGCGAACACCAGGAAGCTGTAGGCGCCGGCCTCGGTCATCGTGAAGCTCGCCTGGTAGCTGCCGGGTTCGCCGGGAACGGCGCGCAGCACGCGCTTCTCGACGTCGTTCTGCTGGTTGCGCAGGTAGACCGGCTGCTCGTTGTTGACCGCCGGCTGCAGCTCGGCGTCGAGCATGCGGAGCTGGACGCGCACCTTGTCGCCGGTCTCGATCGTGAGCTTGTCGACCGACAGCTCGAGCAGGTCGTTGCGGCGCTGCAGGCGGCCCTGCGCGAGGTAGCGCACGACGTTGCGCCAGAACGCGTCCTGGTAGATCTCGCCGTACGGATCGCGCCACCGGAACGTCTCGTCGGTGGCGAGGAAGAACGTGTTGCCGCGCGGGTACGGCGCGACCACCGCGATCGGGCGCTTGCCGTAGGCGTTCTCGTCGAACGGGTGGCGCAGCAGCACCGTCGCGCCGGGCTTGGCGCGCTGCACCGGGTGGTAGACCTCGAAGCCCGGCAGCCCCTCTTCCCAGAGGCGGCGGTTCAGCGCCGGGTCGCGCTGCAGCATCAGGATCTCGTTCGGCTGCAGCGGGTTGTCGAGCACCGGTCGGAACGGCGGCAGCGGCTCGCGCTTCTGCGCCATCATCCAGACCGGGTCCTCGAGCACGACCGGCAGCAGGTCCTGCAGCGGCGTGTTGCGGTAGGCCTCGGGCATCGCGACCTGGCTGAAGCCGTCCGGGTGGAAGCCGGCGAGGAAACCGATGCCGCCGCCGAACTCGACGAACTTGACCAGCAGCTCGAGCCAGTTGCGGATGCCTTCCTCGGTGTTCGCGATGCGCTCGGGCGGGAACTCGCCGAGCAGGATCACGTGGTACTGCAGCAGCTCCTTCTCGGTGCGCGGCAGCGCCTGCAGCGGCTCGAGCTCGGGGCTGTGCTCCTGCACGAAGCGCGGGCTGGCGTCGGCGAGGTAGGCCTGCACCTGGATGCTCGGATCGACGCGCTTCAGGCCGCGCACGATGTAGCGGTACTCCCAGGTCGGCAGGTCCTGGGCGTAGAGCACCCGGATGCGCTCGTCGTTGACGCGCAGGAAGCGCACGTCCTGGTTGTCGTCGAGCTGGCTCTCGTTGTCCTGCGGCGCGAGCTCGAAGCGCAGCGTCCAGTCGCCGGCCTCGCGGAACGCGTGGAACACGCGCAGCCGCTGCGACTCGCCGTCCTTCGGCAGCTCGCCCTGCTGGACCGCGAGCGGCTGGAACGGGCCGCCGTCGCGCGAGCCGAACAGCTCGACGCGCGCGTTCTTGCCGGCGAGGCCCTCGGCCCGCAGCGTGACGTCGAAACCGACCTCCTCCTCGCGCAGCGCCTCCTTCGGTCCCGGCGGACCGACGATCCAGGCATTGCGCGGCGGCTCGGGGTCGCCGACGCCGATCGTGTAGATCGGCAGTCCCCGCATGCCGTAGCTCTCGGCGACCTCGACCGGATCGAGGCCGGCGTTGTTGCGGCCGTCGCTGATCAGGATCACGCCCTCGAGGTTCTGGTTGCCGGTGCTCGCGAGGTGCAGGTCGAGCGCGTCACCGAGCGCGGTACGGTTGCCGCGCGAGGTCATCTGTGCCAGCGAACGGATCGGCACCGGCTTGCGCTGCAGCCGGAACAGCCGCACGTCGTGGGTCTCCTCGAGCCCCTTCAACAGGCCGTCGTCGCGCTCGAGGATCGCGGCGACCAGCTCCTGGCGGGTGCGGGCGCCGATGTCGCCCGGCACCAGCCGGGTGAGCGCGTCGCGCTGCTCCTCGTCGGGGTAGCGGTCCTTGCGCTGCATGCTGGCGCTGTCGTCGATCAGCACGTGGACCTGATGGCGGGTCTTGCGATAGGTCGTGGTCTCGAACGCCGGCTGGAACAGCAGCACGAGGCAGACGAGGATCGCGAGCCAGCGCAGGCAGGACAGCGCGATGCGCGTCGGCCGCTCGAGCCGCGTCAGCCCGCTGTAGCTCCAGTACGCGAACAGCGCGGTGAGCGGCAGCACGACGAGGATCGTGACCCAGAGCGGCGGCGCGTTGAGCAGCCGGAAGGTCTCCTCGACGTGCGTCGTCGCCTCGGTGGCGAGGCTCTCGGGCTGCTGCGGCGCGGCCTGGAACGACCCGAATGCGAACGGCAGCACGGTCAGCTCCTCCGGATCGAGACGTAGCGCGCCATGGCGGCTTCGCCGAGCACGAACAGCAGGGTCATCAGCAGGAAGGTCGGGCCGAGCTCGCTGCGATCGCGGTCGTCGACCGCCTCGGCGATCGCCGGCAGGCCGGTGAGGATGCGCTCGAGACCGAGCGCCTCGCGCGCCTCGGCGTGGGCGACGTAACGCAGATCACCCTCTTCGGGATCGACGTTGACCGCGAACAGCGCGCTGCCGGGTTCGCGCCCGCTCTCGCGATCGAGCAGGAAGTCGAAGGTGTAGAACCCGGCGAAACGGGTGTCGACCAGCGGCGGCAGCAGGAAGCGTCCGCCGGTGAGCGGCCGCGGATCCTCCGCCAGCGGCACCTTGCCGCTGCCGTCGCGAACCGGCTTGGTGACCTCGACGTTCTGCGGTCGCGCCGGCAGCGAGCAGGTCAGCTCGGCGCCGACCGCGACGTCGAACGGATCGACCGCCGGCAGTGCCAGCCACTTCACGAGACCGTGCAGCAGGAAGAACGCGATCGGCAGCTCGTGCAGCAGGTTCCAGCGCGTCGGACGGTACTCGGACGCCGGTGCCGAGGTCACGAACGCGATCTTGCCCTCGCGGAACGAGCTCGTGACGATCAGCGGCGAGCGCTCGGCGTCGGTCAGCCGCGCCGCGACGATCGCGTCCTCGGTCAGCGAGTCCGGCACGATGCCGATCCAGCTCCAGATCGGCACCTGCTGGAAGACCTCGCGGTAGACGTCCTCCTCGAACTCGGCGAACACGCCGTGGTCCGGTGCGGTGATGGTCGCCTGGCGCGGCACCGAGGAGCCGGCCGGACCGCCGAGCCGCGCCAGCAGGCGGAACGGCTGCAGGCCTTCGTCGTTGAGGTGGTTGAGGCTCTCGGGCTGGGTGTTCGGGCCGTAGGTCACCAGCACGCCGCGGCCGGCCGCGAGCGCGTCGACCAACAGCTGCGTCGCGCGCGCGTTGACGCGGTCGACGTCGGCCAGCACCGTGACGTCGAAGTCCGCCGGCGTGCACTGCCCGCTCAGCAGGGTCAGGGTGTCGACCGTGCTGACCGCGAACGTCGGCAGCACCAGCGGGTCGGGGTCCAGCACGAGGCTGTAGAGATGGCTGTACGACTGCAGCGGGTCGGAGCTGGTGTCGCCGTCGACGACCAGGATGCGGATGCGCTCGCGCACGTCGACCGCCAGGAAGCGCTCGTCGTCGGCCGCCAGCGCGTCGTTGACCAGCCCGACGCGCACGCGACGGCGGCCCGGCTCGCGGAACGTGACCTGGAACTCGGCCTCGCCGTCGGCACCCGCCGGCACCGTCACCAGCCGCCGCATCGGTTCGCTGCCGTCGATCTCGAGCGTCGCCTCGACGCTCTCCTGGACCTGGCTGCGGTTCTTGATCGTCGCGACCACGGTCACCGGAGTGCGCGCGACCGCGACCGGATCGCTGACGACCAGCTCGGTCAGCTCGATGTTCGGTGCCGCGCCGCCGTCGTGTTGCTCGGCGAGCGGGCCGGTGTCGATCCAGTGCAGGTTGGTGTGACTGCGCTGTTGCAGGCGTTCGACGACGTCGCGCAACGTGTCCCGGAGCTCCTTGGTGGGGGACGCATCGGGGTCGTCGGCGCCGGGGTCCACCGGTGGCTCGGCCGGCTCGGCTGGCTTGCCGGTCGCGGCGCCACCGCCCTCGGCCGCGAGCGCGTCACCGAGCGAGCGACGCTGCAGATCGGAGAAGACGTAGACCTGGGTGTCGGGATCGTTGGATTCCTCGACGAAGTCGGCGACCTGCGCCAGCGCGGCGGTCAGGTCGGAGGCCGCGTCCTCCGGTCGCGTCATCGCGAACCACTGGCTGCGCGCGAGCCCGAGGTCGAGGTCGCCGCGCACCAGGAAACGCGGCCGTTCGCCGGCGAACACCAGCGTGACCTTGCCGGTCTGCGACGGATCGGCTTCGAGGCGGTCGAGCAGGCGGCCGACGAGTCCGCGGGCGCGCTCGAACGGGCTCTGTGCGCCGTCGGCGGCGTAGCCCATGCTGTAGGTGCCGTCGACGACGAGCACGTGATGGATCGGACCGCTGCCGAGCGCCAGGCCGGCGAGGCTGTCGAGGATCGGACGCGCGATCGCGAGCGCGAGCAGCACCGGGATCAGGCAGCGCAGCAGCAGCAGCAGCAGGTTCTCGTTGCGCAGCCGGTTGCGCTGCTTCTTGTAGGCCCGCAGCAGGAACTCCATCGCCGCCCACGGCCGGCGCTTGTGGCGCTGGCGGTTGAGCAGGTGGATGATCAGCGGCACGGCGAACAGCAGCCCGCCGGCGATCAGAGCTGGGTTGAGGAACGTCAAGGTCCTACTTCCGGCGCTTCGCGCGCGCCGCGCGGGCACTGAGATACGACGTCAGCACGACGTCGAGCGGCGTGTCGTTCTGCAGCCGCACGTAGTCGATGCGCTGCGCCAGGCAGCCCTTGCGGACTTCGTCGGCGAAGCCCTCGATCTCGGCGATGTAGGCCTCGCGCAGCGATTTCGGATCACAGAGCAGCTCGGGCAGCTGCTCGAGGCCCTCGAACAGCGTCATGCGCTCGAACGGGAACTCGACCTCGTCGCGATCGAGCACGTGGAACACGACGATGTCGTGGTTCCGGCTGCGCAGCTCGCGCAGCCCGCGCAGCACCTCCTGCGGCTCGTCGAACAGGTCACTGAAGATCATCACCAGGCCGCGCTGCCGCAGGTGGCTCGACAGCTCGCGCAGCACGCCGCCGATCTTCGTCTTCTGCTCGCGCGCCTTCGCCGCCTCGAGCGCGCCGAAGATGTTCGCCAGACTGGCGCGCGTGTTCGACGGCGGCACCTGCTTGACCACCCGGTCGTCGAACAGCGTCAGGCCGACCGCGTCGGCCTGCTGCTGGATCATGTAGGCCAACGCCGCACAGCCGGTCGCGGCGTAGTCGAACTTCGACATGCCGCCGTCGTGCGCGTAGTTCATCGACTCGCTCTGGTCGAGGAACAGATGCGCCCGCAGGTTGGTCTCCTCCTCGTACTGCTTGATCACGAACCGGTCGGCCTTGCCGAAGATCTTCCAGTCGAGGTGGCGCAGGTCGTCGCCGGGCACGTACTCCCGGTGCTGCGCGAACTCGACCGAGAACCCCCGGTACGGCGACTTGTGCATACCCGTCACGAACCCCTCGACCACCAGCCGCGCCCGCAGCTCGAGCCGGCCGACCTTGTCGAGGACCCGCGGGTCGAGGTAGTTGGTAGGGATCTCGGTCATCGCAAGCTACTCATCGTCGAGTCCACCGGGTCACGCCCATCCACCGGGCGAAGCATCACGCTCGTAATGATTCGCCCCGCCGCGTTCCGCCGCGGCAACCGCCC
>JAGQRB010000307.1 GCA_020425925.1 Planctomycetota bacterium | reverse complement strand
GTGCGCGCGCTGCTCGCCGGCGCCGACGTCTTGCTGATGCCGCCTGATCCGCTGGCGGCGCGCGCCGCGGTCGTCGACGCGGTGAAGAGTGGGCGGGTGCCGATGGCAC
Source organism: Planctomycetota bacterium (assembly GCA_020425925.1). GTDB lineage: Bacteria > Planctomycetota > UBA1135 > UBA1135 > UBA2386 > JAGQRA01. Next base: position 6,190 of record JAGQRB010000307.1, on the reverse strand, counting down.
GGCTCGACGACGCGGTGCGACGGATCCTGCGCAGCAAGGCGCAGGTCGGATTGCTCGCCGGCGGTGGCCGGCTCGATCCCGAGTGGCGGCAGCGGGTGCGGACCCCGGGTTCGCAGCGGCTGGCGCACGACATCGCGGCGCGCGGCATCACGCTGGTGCGCGATCGCGGCGAGCTGCTGCCGGTCGGTTCGAACTGGAACGACGATGCGGTCTACGTCGCGGTGTTCGATCGCGACGACGGTGCCGATCTCGGCGCCGTGCTGCCCGGGCTGCAGCAGCGCCATCGCGTCTCGGCGAAGAGCTCGGCGGCCGAGGTCGCGGCGGCGGTCGCCGCGGTCGCCGGCGCCGAGCGCGTCGTGCTGTCGCTGCACGTCAAGGTGCGTTCCTACAGCGGCGGCATCGCACTGCCGGAGGCGGTGAGGCCGGTCGTCGACGCGCTGACCGAAGCGCAGGAGGTGGTCGCGATCTCGTTCGGCAACCCCTACCTGGTCGCCGATCTGCCCGCGATCGATACGTATCTCTGTGCCTACGTCGACACCGCGACGACCAGGCAGGTCGCCAACGCGATGCTGCGCGGCGAGCGGCCGATCGACGGGCGGTTGCCGGTCTCGATCCCGGGCGTTGCCGAGCGCGGCACCGGCCTGCGGCGCTACCGCGACGACATCACCGGGCCGGGCGGAACTCCGGTCGAGGACGTCGACCCCGAGCTGCCGGCGCGGTTGCGCGAGCGGCTCGAGCGCGCGGTCGCGGACCACGCGTTCCCGGGTGCTGTCTGTCTGGTCGCGCGCCACGGCGAACGCGTCGCCGAGCTCGCGGTCGGGCGCTGGACCTACGATCCGGCGTCGGCACCGGTCGAGCTCGATACGCTCTACGACCTGGCGTCGCTGACCAAGGTCACGGCCACGACGCCGGCGGTGCTGCGGCTCGTCGCCGACGGTGTGCTGTCGCTCGACGACCCGGTGCAGAAGTGGGTGCCGGCGTTCGCGGGCGAAGGCAAGGCGGCGGTCACGATCCGTCACCTGCTGACGCACTGCGGCGGGCTGCCGGCCTACGTGCGCTTCTTCCGCACGCTGCAGGGCAAGGACGCGATCGTCGCGGCCGCGGCGCAGGAAGGTCTGATGGTCGAGCCCGGCACCCGGACGATCTACTCCGACCTCGGCTTCATCCTGCTGATGGCCGTCGTCGAGGCCGCGAGCGAACGGCCGTTCGCGGAGTTCGCGCCGAGCGTGATCTTCCCGTTCGCAGGCATCGAGGCGCATCCGCGCTTCGTGCCGACCGACGGTTGGTCGGCGGGCGCGCCGCCGACCGAACAGGACGGCTGGCGCGGTCGGCTGGTCAGCGGCTACGTGCACGACGAGAACGCCTACGCGATGGGCGGCGTGTCGGGGCACGCCGGCTTGTTCGCGCGCGCGGGCGACATCCTGACGCTCGGCCTCGACCTGCTCGCCGGCGGCCGTGGCAAGCTGCCGCCGGCGATCGTCGCCGCCGCGACCCGGCCCGCCGGGCTCGTGCCGGGTGACACTACGCGCGGCCTCGGCTACCAGATGCTGCAGCCGGGCTCGTGGGCCGGCACGACGCTGTCGCCCGGTGCCTTCGGCCACACCGGTTTCACCGGCACGTCGCTCTGGTGCGACCCCGAGCTCGACGCCTGCGTCGTGCTGCTGAGCAACCGCGTGCACCCGACCCGCGTGAACAACAAGATCACCGCCGTCCGCCGCGACGTGCACGACCTCGTGCGCGCCGCGATGCGTTGACCCCGGATCCCGCGTACCGGCCGACTTCCGCAGTGAGGCTGGTGGGGTGACTGCGAAGTTGGCAGCAGATGTCGCCGGCCCTGCGGGCGCGCTCGCGGCGTTGCGGCTCCTCGACAGATCTCTCGGATATGCCTGCGTCGCCGCGCCTTGCGAGCGGCCCGCATTGCTCGCCGACTTCTACTGCGAACCTCCCAGTCACTCCACTAGTATTAGTAGTGGACGTAACCCGACACGTTGCTTGCGAGGAACTGGCCGGCCTCGAGCACGAGGCCCTGCCAGCGCACCGAGACCCCGCGGATTGATGGGTCGTTCGGGATCGCGTAGCCCGCGGCGATGACCGGGCCGCTTCCGATCGCCCGCAGGACGCCCTCGCCGATCCACACGGGATCGATCACGCCGGGAACCTGGTAGGGCGTCGCGGGAAACCCGACGGCGAGCAATCCGGTGTTGCCCGCGGGTACTTCGAGGAGCGCGACCGCGCTGCCGCCGAGTGGTCCCGTCATCACGTCGAGGCTGGGGATCGCGCGCTGGACGATCGTGAGGTTGGGATCGAACGGCACCGGGGTCACGTTCAGCAGCAGTGTACTCGGATCGAGGACGATCGTGCCGGTGCCGAGTCCGGCCTCCGCGCCCTGACCGATGAGAATGGTGTCACCGTGCAGCAGGACTTCACCGCCGGTGGAATAGAGCAATGCCGTGACCAGGGCCGGGCCGCCGTTCTCGTGCTCGATCCGGCAGTTGTTCACCTGGATGCGGCCGCCACCCTGGCGCAGCACAAGCCCGCTCGACCCCAAGTAGCAGTCGTCGATCGTGAGCTGGCTGTTGTAGGACTCTATCGGGCTTTCCCACAAGCCACGGGCGGCGAGGTGGGAGCCGACGAGCAGAACATGGTCGCAGTCGCTCACGACTACCCGCCCCCCGAGCGCGGTGACGGTGTCGGGCCGAATCTGCAGGTTGTCGAGCACGACCGGACCGTCGCAGTTCCGCACCGAGATGCGCGGGACCCCGAGTGGTGCACCGATACCGATCGAACGCAGGTTGACCGATTGATGGCTCGCGAGGTTCGTGATCTCGATTGCGTTCGGCTCCAGGAACGGAATCGCGACGTAGACGCTCGGGCCGCCAAGCAATGCGAGACTCTTGCCGTCGATGTGGAACGGCAGGTAGCCACCGGGGCGGACCGTGAGCACGGCGCCCTCGGGCACGGCGGCTACCGCCGCGGCGATCTCGGTGAAGTCGGTGCCCGGCCCGTTGTTGATGTCGACGACGAAGGTCTGGGCTGCGGCCGAGGTCGCGAGCGCCGTGAGAAGGAGCGTGGATTGGAGTGAGCGCATCGGCAGGCACTAGCCCCGCGGGTCGCGCGGCGTTGCACCCGCCCGGCCCTAGTGGTGCACGAGCCGGCCGACTTGCCGACGGCCTGCAGGCCACCGTGCGCGCCCCAGATCGGATCGCTCGGATCCCGCGCGAACTCGATACACACCACAAACCGAACCGTGCCATCGATCCGCGTGGCACGGCGTTTGGGTTGTGGTTCGTACCGCGTACCGGGCGACTCTAGTGGTGCACGTAGCCGGATGGGTTGCTCGCCAGCACGTGGCCGCTGTCCAGCACGAAGCCCTGCCAGCGCAGCGAGACGCCGAGCACCCACGGCGCGTTCGGAACGGTGTAGCTGCCGGTGACCTCGGGCGACCCGCCGACCGCCTGCAGGCCGCCGTGCGCGACCCAGATCGGATCGCTGACCCCGGCGACCTGGTACGGGCTCACGGGCAGGCCGAGGTAGAGGAAGCCCGTCGCACCACTCGGCACCGCCAGCGTCGCACTGGCGCTGCCGCCGAGCGCCTGGGTCTCGGCGTCGAGGCGCGGGATCGAGCGCTGCACGACCTGCAGGTTCGGATCGAACGCCGGGGTCGAGGCGTTCTGCACGACGATGCTCGGATCGAGCACGATCGTGCCGGTGCCGACGGCGGCCGGCGCCGGGTTGGTCGTTCCCCCGATCAGCGTCGTGTCGCCGTGCAGCACCATTTCGCCACCGGCGAGGAACAGCAACGCCGAGCCCAGGGACGCGGTTGCGGTGTTGCTCTCGATCGTGCTGTGGTTGACCTGCACGCGGCCACCACCCTGACGGATCCCGGGTCCCGTGGTCAAGAGATGGCAGTCGTCGATCACGACGTTGCTGCCGAAGATGGCGACCGGGCTGTCGACCAGGCTGCGGGCGCCGAGCTGCGAGCCGTGCAGCAGCACGTGATCGCAGTTCGTCACGGCGAGAAGGGCACCGCCGAACGATGTGCCGCTCGGGACGATCGTCAGCGCGTCGAGCACGACCGGGCCGGCGCTGTCGCGCACTCCGATCCGCGCGAAGCCGAACGCCGACGTGCCACCGAGTGCCCGGACGTGCACCCATTGATGGCTCGCGATGTTCACGATGTCGACGGCGGTCGATTGGAAGAAGCTGGTCTCCACGACCGCACCCGGCGCCGCCAGCAGCGACATGCTCTTGCCGTCGATCTGGAACGGCGCGTAGGTGCCGGCCCGGATCTCGAGCACGGCACCGTCGGGGACCGCGGTGACCGCGGCCCCGATCTGGGTGAAGTCGGTGCCGGGGCCGTTGTTGGCGTCGACGATGAAGGTCTGGGCCGCGGTGTGGGCCGCGAGGACGATGGAAAGGGCAGCGCAGGTGAGCTTGTGCATCGCGGGTCGAATAGCCGGGGATCTCGCCGGGGTCACGGCTTCGCCGGGCTCGTCCGCGTACCTTAGTAGTGCACGTAGGCTGCCGCGTTGCTCGCGGTGGCAGCGCCGTCCTCGATGACGATGCCCTGCCATCCGATCTCGACGCCGCGCACCCATGCCGCGTTCGGCACGGTGTAGCTGCCGGTGACCAGCGGCGAACCGCCGGTCGACTGCAGGACGCTCGACGACACGAACCACGGATCCGCGATCAGCGGCAGCGCGATCGGGCCATCCGGGAACCCGACGAACAGGAAACCGGTCGCGTCCATCGGCACGGCGAGCACGCCGTCGGCGATGCCGCCGAGCTCCTGCGTCTGGGCGTCGAGTCGCGGGACGTCGCGGTTCACCAGCGTGACGTTCGGATCGACCGCGTTCGGCGGGAAGCTCTGCAGCACGGTGTCGGAGTCGAGCACCAGCGTTCCGGTGCCGGCCGCCAGGTCGACACTGAGGTTGGCTGTGCCCGCCAGCACGGAGTCGCCGTTCACGACGAGCTCGCCGCCGGCGAGGAACAGCAACGCCGGCGAGAGCACCGGATTCGGGCCCTGCGGCATCAGCGAGGACGCCGTGATCTGGACGCGGCCACCGCCCTGCCGAATGCAGAACGACTGCGACCGCAGATCGCAGTTCAGGAAGTTGACGTTGCTCAGGTAGGTGTCGATCGGTCCGGCGATGAACGAGTCGGCGGTGAACGCACAGTCGCGCACGAACACGCGGTCGCAGCGCGAAATCAGCAGCTGGCCACCCGACTGCGACACCGGCCCGACGACGCCGGAGCAACGATCGATGACGATCGAGCCGGCGCTGTCGCGCAGGTTGATGCGCGGCGGGCCGAGGAACGAGCCGATCTCGAGGCCGCGCAGTGCGACCGCCTGACTGGCGTCGACGTCCGAGATCTCGATCGCGACCGTCTGGAAGGTCGGTGGACTCACCACGACCCCGAGCTCGCCGATCACGGTGAGGTTCTTGTTACGGATCCGGAACTGCATGTAGGTGCCGGGGCGAACTTCCAGCGTGGCGCCGTCGGGCACCGCCGCCACCGCGTCCGAGATCTGGGTGTAGTCGGTGCCCGGACCGTTGTTGACGTCGACGACGAAGGTCTGCGTGGCCGCGGGAGCGGCCAGCAGGGCGAGGAGCAGGGGCTTGCGCAGGGAGATCATCGTGCTGCTGGATAGCCGTTGTCGGCGGCAGGGTAACGCCGGCGAGCGGGCTGCCGGCCTTGCAGCTACCGGTCAGAGATGGGCGTACAGGGCCGGATTGCTGAGCTCGATCGCTCCGCCGCCGGTCAGCACCGCGCCGCGCCAGGCGATCTGCAGACCGCGCACCCACGTCGCATTCGGCACCGCGTAGCTCGCGGTCACGGTCGGCGCGCCGCCGACCGCCATGCGCACCGGCCCGGCGAGCCAGAGCGGATCGAGCAGTCCCGGTACGAACGTCGGCGTCGCGGCGAAGCCGACGAACAGCACACCGGTGGCGCCGGCGGGCACCGCCAGCGTCGCGCTGGCGTTGCCGCCGAGCGTTCCCGCCGCGGCGTCGAGGCCTGGGATCGTGCGGCTGACCACGGTGAGGTTCGGATCGAACGGCGGGTTGGTGAAGCCCTGCAGCACCGTGTCGGGGTCGATCGCGAGATTTCCCGTGCCGGCGATCGCCGGTCCCGGCGAGGCGTTCTGGCTGGTGATCGTCGTGCCGCCGTGGAGCAGGAGCTCACCGGT
>JAGQRB010000306.1 GCA_020425925.1 Planctomycetota bacterium | reverse complement strand
CGGCGGCGACGAACACGACGTTGTCGACGTGCTGCTGCCGCAGGAATGCGAGCAGCTGCTCGCGCTCGTGGACGTAGCCGTCCCACGAGTCGGTGCCGTTGTAGAACGTCGGCACCGAGGTCGCGATCACCTTCCAGGTCGCGTCCGACTGCTGCAGCGCCTGCTCGAGCCAGGCCAGCTGGGTCGCACCGAGCAGCGGCTTCTGCGCCGACGGCGGGTCGTCGTTGCGTCCGCGGTAGCGCCGGGTGTCGATCAGGAAGAGCTCGAGCTCCTTGCCGTAGCGGCGCTGTCGCCAGATGTCGGTCGGCCCGTTCGGCAGCGGCCACCAGTCACGGAACGCCTGCGTGCCGGCGGCCACGAGCATCTGGCTGGTGGCGCCGTCCCAGTTGTTGACGACCTCGTGGTCGTCCCAGACCGCGAGCACCGGCACCTGGTTGGTGAACGCCTGGAACGCCGCGCTGGCGCGGTGGGTGGCGTGCTCGAGCCAGTAGTCCGACACCGTGACCGCGCCGTCGCAATAGGGGAAGTCGCCGAGCATCACGAAGAACGCCGGGTTCGCGGCCGCGACGCTGGTGAAGATGCCGTATTCCGACAGCGTCTGGACGTCGCCGGAGAACGCGAACGAGATCGGCGCCGACTGGCTCGCGAGCGGTGCGGTGCGGAAACGGCCGATCGGCCCGAGGTTGCCCGGCGAGCTCGACTGCAGCCGCAGGCGCAGCCGGTAGTAGTAGAGCCGATCCGACGCCAGGCCGGTCAGCAGCACGCGCACGGTGTTGTCGCGCGCGGCGCCGGCGCCGTAGAGCGGCGTCTCGACCGCGGTCGCGAACGTCGGGTTGGTGTCGTAGAGCACGCTGACCAGGCAGGGCTGCGACGCCCGCGTCCAGACGACCGCGCTGTCGCTGCCGACCTCACCGACGATCTGGCCATGGGTCTGGGTCTGGGCCGCGGCGGTTGCGACGAACAGGGTCAGGGCCGCGATCGACGCGGCCTGCTGTGCGGGGATCATCGCGTCACGGTTCGCCGCGACGTGGAGATCGCGCCGGGCTCGCGTGAAACTTCGGCGGCGATCAGTCGCAGCCGAGCCGATCCGCGAGGTCGTCGACGTCACACGCCGAGACCTCTTCGGGCCGGATCGGGCCGAGTCCGTGCAGGCGCTCGCGTTCGCCGGCCGAGCAGCAGTCGTCCTGCGGTTCGCGCGCCGGCTTCCGTCCACCGCGGCCCGATCGATCGCCCTCGGGCCCGGGTACGTCGAACGCCGCCGGGATGTCGCCGAAGCCTGTTCCTGCCAGGTCGGAATCGCCCAAGCCCGAGTTACCCAAGCCCGAGCCACCCAGATCGGAGTCGCCCAGGCCCGAATCGTCCAAACCCGAATCACCCAAGACCGGCTCCCCGAGCGGTTGGCCACCGACGCGCTGGGCGGCGCCGAACGGCCGCAGCGAGCGCCACGTCGCGCGTTCGCCGGTGTCCTCGAAGGTCGTGCCTGCCAGTCGCGGCTCGAACAACTCGAACGGATGGCGCAGGCGCGCGAAGCGCACCGGGTCGGCGCGGCGGGCGTGTTCGAACTCGCGGCGCCAGCCGGCGTAGTCGCCGGTGTCGTAGGCGATGCGGCCGAGGTGCACGTAGGCGGAGAAGTCGTCGCCCTTGAGCCGGAGGACACGCTCGTACTGGTGTCGCGCCTGCTGCCGCAGGCCGACGCGGAACGCGAGCCAGCCGCACGCCGCGCACACGCGCGCCGCCGCCAACTGCAGGAGCGAACCGACCGACACCATGGCCCGCAGGGTACGCCCGGTCCGGGTGTCGCACAAGTAAGCACCGCGGTCGAGGGCCGGGCGGCCGGCGGATCGGCCCGGATCGTCCGGTTTCGCAGCGCCAGATTGCCGGAGGGTCAGCGGCCTCCCGGGATCCCCGGCCTCGGCCCCGGGTGTCGCGACCGTGCGGTCAGGCTTTCCCTCAATTGCTCAACGGCGGCCGGGACGAGGTCGATAGAGCCCAGGATTCGGCTCCGACCGAAGGACTAAGCACATGGCACTCAGAGGGGATCTCGCAAGCGTCGACCTGGCTCAGGTGTTCCAGATGCTGGCCATGAACCAGAAGGTCGGCCTGCTGAGCATCCAGTCCAAGCGCCTGTGGAAGGTGCTGTACTTCGATCAGCGCGGAGTCACGGTCCATCACAACGTCCACACCATGTTGGACCGGGTGGTCGGCAGCTTCGTGCGTGCCGGTCGGCTGTCCGAGGAGGCCGTCGAGGAGGTGCGGGACCATGCCGCCCGGATGGGGCAGCCCCTGACCGACAGCCTGCTCGCGGGCGGCTACCTCGAGCAGGCCGAGCTCGAGGAGCAATACCGCTTCGAGCTCGAGGAGGAGATCTACGATCTCTTCTTCTGCCGCGATGCGCGTTTCGAGTTCTTCGAGGGCGCGACCGCGCTCGATGGCTTCGACGGCCAGACCGACGATCGCTACCTGCTCAACTGCGACAGCGTCGTGATGGAAGCGGCCCGTCGCATCGACGAGTGGGCCTACATCGCCGAGCGCATTCCTTCGGACGAGGAGTTCTTCGTGCCGGTGGTCGACTCGATCGCGATCGACGACTACGGCAACGACGGCGCCGCGATCTTCGAGCTGCTCGACGGCCGCCGCAGTGCCGGCCGGCTCGTCGAGCTGACCGGGCTCGCGAAGTTCCAGGCCTTCAAGGTGCTGAGCCAGCTGCTCGACGCCGGCGCGGTTGCGCCGGTCGACGACGCCGAGCTCATCGACCTCGGCACCGAGTGTCTCGAGGACGGCCGGGTTCCGGACGCGATCCATCTGTTCGAGCGCGCCGCGCTGCTCGGTCAAGGCGGCCCCGAGGTCCACTCCCATGCCGCGAGCGCCTACCGTGCGGCGCAGCGCTACGAGGACGCGGCCCGCCATCTCGAGGCCGAAGCCGAGGCGCTGGTCGAGAGCGGTGACTCGCAGCAGGCCGCCGAGTGCCTGTTCGAGGTCCGGCGCATGCTGCCGACCGCGCTCGCCGCGCGCGAGCGGCTCGTCGGCCTCGCGCTCGAGCACGACGTCGCGCTGCCCGAGTTCGACGCGATGGCGGAGGGCAAGGAGATCGTCGATCTGCTGCTCGAGTTCGGCGACATCGAGCGCGTCCGCTCGCTGCTCGAGCGACTGCTGCTGGTCGCGCCCGAGGACATCGACCTCAAGAAGGCGCTGATCAGCGTGCACGTCAAGGCCGGCGACCAGCAGCGCGTCGCCGAGCTCTACGAGTCGATCGCCGAAGACCTGGTGGCCGCGGGGAATCCGCTCGAGGCCGTCGGCTACCTGCAGAAGATCCTGCTCATGGACCGCAGCCGCACCGACATCTCGGCGCGGGTCCGCGAGCTCTACGAGAGCGACGAGCGCAAGCGGCGACGCAGTCGCGCGCTCGGCGTGCTGGCCTTCCTGTTCTGCCTGCTGATCGTCGTTGGCGCGTTCTACTGGTTCTACAACGAGCGTGCGAACAAGGAGTTCGCGAGCATCGACGTGCGCGAGCTGCTCGAGCACGACGACTTCGCCGGTGCCGCGATCGCCTACAAGGACTTCATCCGCAAGTTCCCGCTGACGACGGCGATCGCCGAGGCCGAGAGCGAGCTCAAGCGGGTCGAGGCCGCGCGCCAGCGTTTCGAGGCCGAGCTCGCCAACCAGAAGGCCGAGCGCGACCGCGAGCTCGCGCGCATCCGCGAGGAATACCAGACCGCCTGGAAGCAGCACCGCGAGCAGTTCCTCGGCGGCGCGCCGGAGGCGGCTTCGGCGACGCTCGCGCGCGCCCGCGAGCTGCTGGCCAAGGCCAACGGCCCCGAGGACGTGGCCTGGGCGCTCGAGAACAACGTCGAGCGCACCTGGCAGCGGCTGCAGGAGTACCTCGCCGAGTCGGTGCGGCTCGGCGAGCAGTACGCCGAGGCGCGCCAGGCCGACGACTGGCAGCGCGCCCGCGAACTCGCGATCGAGCTCAAGAACAGGTTCGAGAACACCGCCGCGAGCAAGAGCGTGCTGGTGCCGGTGATGGTCCGGACGCGACCGCCGGGCGCGCGTCTGATCAACGGCGGCAAGCCGCTCGAGCAGCTGCAGAACGGCGAGGCCGTGCCGCTGCGGACACCGGCGCTGGTCTACTGCGCCGAGATCGGCAAGCCGATCGAGATCGAGACCGATCTCGAAGGCTTCGAGCCGCGCAAACTCACCATCCAGCCGCACGAGCAGGCGGCCGTCGAGGTCGTGCTCGCGGTCGTGCCCGAGCGCCGCATCGAGTTCCCGACGTCGACCCTGTCGGGCATCGGTTCCGGTGAGGGTTGGATCGCGGTCGGGCTGCGCGGCGGCAAGCTCGGAGTCGTGCGCGCCGACGGCAGCGGGCAGCGCGTCGTCGAACTCGGCGGTCTCGAGGAGGTCGCCTCGGCACCGCGGATCGAGAACGGGCGGGTGTTCTTCGTCAACAACGAGAACGCGATCCAGAGCGTCGCCCTCGGCAGCGCCTCGCCGGCGGCCGGCTGGCCGGTGAAGCTGCCGAGCGGCACCGCGACCGAGCTCGCGATCGGCGGCGGTCGGCTCGCGGTGGTCGACGGCCAGTTCGTGCTGCACTGCTGGGAACAGGCCAAGGCGACCTCGATGTGGACGCTGTCGCTCGACAGCGCACCGTCGGGGCCGGCGACGTTCCACAAGCGTCAACTGTTCGTCGGCACCAACGACGGTCGGGTCATGATCGTCGACGCCGCCGACGGCAGCGTCGTCGGTGTGCTGCGCGGCAGCGAGAGCATCTCGACCCGCGTGCTGTCGAACGGTGAGACGATCTCGTTCGGCTGTTCGTCGGGGGTGGTGCGGACCGTCAGCCTCGCGACCGGCGAAGTGCTGTGGGATGCGCGCATCGGTGCCCCGGTCGTCGACGGCACGATGGCGCTCGGTGGCGACTTCGTCTGCTGCGGCTACGGCAAGACGCTGTTCCTGTGGGATCGCCGTTCCGGTCGGGAGCTCGCGAAGCTCGCGCTCGAAGGCGTCGTCCGGCCCGGCATGACGATCCAGGGGCCCCGGCTGCTGGTCCGGCTGCAGCGCGAGAAGACCCGCAGCCTGCCGGACCGCGACGCGCTGGTCGCCGTCGACCTCGCGAGCGCGAGCCTGCTCTGGGAATTCGAGGCCTCGGGCATCAGCCCGGGCCCGTTCGCTGCCGACAATCTGACCGTCGCCTTTCCGGGCGAGACCGACGAGGTCGTGATCTTCCGCTAGTGCAGGCCCGAGCGATGCATCTCATCCAACGCATGAAGATCTGGAAGGAGCTCAAGCGGCTCGAGATTCGAGTCCGCGAAGAGCCTTCGCCCACGACCTTCGTCGACCTCGGGCAGGTCTACATCAATCTCGAGAGCTACGACAAGGCGCTGCGGGTGGCCGAGGACGGCCTCGCGCTGTTCCCGAAGGCGACCGAGATGAAGAAGCTGCTCGACTGCGCCCGTCGTGGGCTCGGCAAGCAGCGCGCCGCCGAGCTCAAGGCCAGGCTGATCCGTTCGCCGAGTCCGAAGCTGTTCCGCGAGGTCGCGGAGCTGCAGATGGACCTCGGCGACGTCGCGGCGCTGCACGCCACCTGCCAGGAGTGGAGCCTGCGCTTCCCCGACGATGCGGCAGCATGGCTGCTGCTCGGTCAGGCCCGGTTGCTCGGCTTCTACCGCGACCTGGCGGCCCGCGAGGGCCGTGAGGCGGTGCGCTGCCTCGACCGGGCGGTCCGCATGAACGGCACCGACGATCAGGCCCGCCGCCTGCTCGGTGAGGTGCTCTATCGGGTCGGCGCGGTCAAGCAGGCGATGCAGCACCTCGAGGTGCTGCGCGAGCTGCAGCACGACGACGCCGAACTCGGCAGCCTGCTCGAATACGTCGCCGGGCTCGAGGACCACGGCGACAACGTCGAGCAGCTGTTCGGTGAGGTCGAGGAGCGCGGCAGCCTGACGCATCCGCCGCTCGCGGCCGCGAGCGTCGCCAGCGGCGAGGTCGGGGTCGGCAGCATCCGCGAGACCCTCGGTCACATCGCCGACATCCCCGGCGTGCGCAAGGCGACCTACATCAAGGGCTCGCGCGCGCTGGTCAAGGGCGAGATCAAGGACGGCCGTGATCCGTTCCTGCGGATCGTTCGCGTGATCGCCAAGGCGGCGCATCGTTTCGGTCGCCGGCTCGACATCGGCAACGCCTGCAAGAACGTGGTGGACGGCGACTTCGGTCACATCTGCGTCTGCGTCTACGGCGAAGTGCTGGCCGGCGTCCAGTGTGACACAGGCACCGACATCGACCTCGTGCTGGCCGAATTGCAGGAGATCGTCGCCGGCTCGCTCTCGCCGATCGGGGGAAACAACTAGTGAACGCGATCCAGGACACGCTCGAGTCGCTGCACCGGATCACCGGCATCAAGGGCGGCGCAGTGGTCACGCTCGACGGTCTCGTCGCCGCCGAGTCGCTCGACGACCGGTTCTCGAGCGACGTGGTCGGAGGGCTGGCCTCGTTCCTGCTGATGACGATGAACCGCAGCCTGCGCGAGGGCGGGCTCGGGGACTGTCGGCAGTTCATGCTGCACGCGACCCACGGCAAGGTCATCCTGACCGCCCTCGACGAGGCCTACCTGGTCGTGATCTTCGACCAGTTCGCCGACGTCGCGACCGTCCGTAGCGAGGTCGCCGAGGCCGCAACCCGCATTCGTCACACCGCGCGGCTGAGCTCCGACGTCGGCTGATTCTCATTCGGGAACCGGCGCGGAATGCATCTCAAGCGCGAGTTCCGAAAGGGTCGATGAGGCCCGCACGGTAAGCGGTCGGGGGACCGACTTCCCAACACCAGCTCGCAACGGCTACACCAATGGTCCAGATCAACTTCGCTCTCAAGGAAGTCAACTGCAAGGTCGTCTTCTACGGCCCCGGGATGAGTGGCAAGACCACCAACCTCGAGATCGTCCACCAAAAGGCACCCGAAGAGAACAAGGGCGAACTCACGTCGATCTCGACCGACGGCGACCGCACGCTGTTCTTCGACTTCATGCCGCTCGATCTGGGCAACGTCGCGGGCATGCGCACGAAGTTCCAGCTCTACACCGTGCCGGGTCAGGTCTACTACAACTCGACTCGCAAGCTGGTGCTGCAGGGCGTCGACGGCGTGATCTTCGTCGCCGACTCGGACCCCGACAAGGTCGACGAGAACATCGAGTCGTACTCGAACCTGATCGAGAACCTCGCCGAGTACGGCAAGGACATCCGCGAGCTGCCGCACGTCATCCAGTACAACAAGCG
>JAGQRB010000031.1 GCA_020425925.1 Planctomycetota bacterium | reverse complement strand
TACGTGTTCGCGCCGAACAGCGACGTGCTCGCCGGCGCCGTCGAGGCGATCGTCCAGGCCGCGCTGCAGGAGCACCTCGCCGAGCACGCGGCGGTCGAGAGTGTCGCGGTCGAGAGCGACGACGGCACGCTCTCGGTAACCGTCCAGTACGTCCTGCGCCGGTCGCAGGAGCGGCAGATCGCCGAGTTCACCCGCGACGTCTGACGAGGTCGAGATGAGCGTCACCTACCGCTGCGAGAACGAGAACCGGCTCGTCGCCGTCCGCAACCACGCGACCCTGAACGGTATCGAGTGGCTCGAGGTGCTCGACGGCCTCGCCCCTGCCGGCAGCCCGCGCCAGCGCACGCTCCTCGTCCACTTCGTCAAGGTGATCGCCGACCCATTCGACGGCAACAACGTCCGCATCGACGTCCCGGCGAACGCCGACGCCGTCGGCGTCGAATGGGCCGGCATCGCGAACGACGCCGACGATCTGCTGGCAGCCGGGCGCATCAGCGTCGCCGAGCGCGACTACTTCGTCACCCTGTCGGATGCCGATCAGGTGCTCGTCGTGCGCGCGAACGGCACGGGCGACTTCTCGACCTACACGCTGCGAGTCGTCTCGGCGACGGATGACGAAGCGCCGCCGGCGGGCATCGACGTCCGGCTCGATCGGGTCGAGTTCTCGTTCAAGGTCGAGTGTCCGAATCCATTCGACTGCCGCGACGACGACGCCGAGGCCGCCGGGCCGGCCGCGAAGCCCGCGATCGACTACCTCGCGAAGGACTACGCGAGCTTCCGGCAGCTCATGCTCGATCGGCTCGGTGTGACGCTGAGCGCGTGGCAGGACGACAGCGCGGCCGATCTCGTCCTCACGCTCGTCGAGCTGCTGGCCTACGTCGGCGACCACCTGAGCTATGCGCAGGATGCGGTCGCGACCGAGGCCTACCTCGGCACCGCGCGGCGGCGCGCGTCCGTGCGGCGTCATGCGCGACTGCTCGACTACCGCGTCCACGAGGGCGTGAACGCACGCTGCTGGGTCCACGTGCGCGCGGCCGCCACGACGTCGACGCTGGCCGAGGGGACCGAGCTGCGAACCGCCGGCAACCCGCCGATCGTGTTCCTCACGATGCACGACGCGGAGCTCCGCAGTGCGCACAACGAGATCGAGTTCTACACCTGGTCCGACGACGCCTGCTGCCTGCCGAAGGGAAGCACGAGCGCGACGCTGCTCGACGCGGGCGGCCTGCAGCTCGAGGTCGGTGATGCCCTCCTGCTCGAGGAGGTCCGCAGTCCGGACCCGGAGGCCTGGCCCGATCCGAGCCACCGGCACATCGTGCGCCTGACCGCCGTCGGCGACTCCGAGGAGGACGAGCTCACGGTCGGCTCCGGGACGACCAGGCACGTCGTCGAGATCGCGTGGCACGAAGACGATGCGCTGCCGTTCGACCTCCATGTCTCGCCGGTGCTCGACGCCGGTGGACAGCTCCGCCCGGTCGCCTACGCGCGGGGCAACATGGTGCTCGCCGACGAGGGCGAGCGCGTGACCGACCAGAACCTCGAACCCGAGGAGCTGCCCGAGTCCCGCGAACGCCCGCGTCTCCTGCGGACGTCCGTCGTGCACGCCCAGGGCTACGACCACGACGCGGCGATCGCTGCGAGTGCGGCGGCCGCGCTCACCCAGGATGCTCGTGCGGCCGTGGCAGCCGTCACGCTGAACGACGGCAGCACGACCTGGAATCCCCGCTACGACCTGCTCGGCAGTGACCGTTTCGCGCCCGAGTTCGTGCTCGAGCCCGAGAGCGACGGACGAGCATACGTGCGCTTCGGCGACGGGGTGTTCGGCCAGAAGCCGACCGCTGGAACGCGCTTCACGGCGAGCTACCGGATCGGCGGCGGCACCGCCGGCAACGTCGGCACGGGCGCGATCCGCAGCTTCGACCGCGCCCTGCTCACCGACGTCGAGAGCGTTCGCAATCCGCTGCCCGCGGCCGGCGGCGCCGACCCGGAGTCGTTCGACGAGGTGCGTCTCGCCGCGCCGCAGGCCTTCCGCCGGCAGGAGCGCGCCGTGACCGAGGCGGACTACGCCGAGGTGGCCGAGCGGCTGTCCGGAGTCGAGCGCGCCCACGCGCGCTACCGCTGGACCGGCTCCTGGCTCACCGTCTACCTGAGCATCGACCGCACCGGTGGCGAGCCCGTGCGGAGCGATCCCGAGTTCCTCGCGACGGTCGAGGCCCACCTCGAACGCTACCGAATGGCCGGCTTCGACGTCGAGATCGGCGATCCGATCTACGTGCCGCTCGATGTCGAGATCGGCGTCTGCGTCGCCGATGGCTATTTCCGCGCGCACGTTCACGCGGCGTTGCTCGAGGAGCTCGGCAACGGCTTGCTCGACGACGGCCGTGCGGGAGCGTTCCATCCGGACGCGTTCACGTTCGGACAATCGGTCTACCTGAGCCAGCTCTACGACCGCGCGCTCGCGGTCGTCGGGGTGGCCTCGATCGAGGTGACGAAGTTCCAGCGCTACGGCAAGGCGGCCGACGGCGAGCTCGAGGACGGCGAGCTGAAGGTCGCGGACCTCGAGATCGTCCGGCTCGACAACGATCGCAACGCTCCCGAGAACGGCGTGCTGACCTTCGAGCTGGCGGGAGGGATCTGAGCCATGTCCGATTCGTCACCCTGCAGCAAGACGGCCGCCGCGGAGAGCGCGAACCGCCCGGGTCTCGCGAGCATCCAGTACCGCGTCGACCAGCACGCGGGCTTCCTCGCGGCGATGAAGGCCGGCCTGCGCGGCGAACCCGCGCTGCGCGAGATCCAGCCCTCCTCGGACGACCCGACCGTCGCGCTGCTCGACGCGTGGGCCACGGTGCTCGACGTGCTCACGTTCTACCAGGAGCGCATCGCGAACGAGCACTACCTGCGCACCGCGACGGAACGCTCGTCGGTGCTCGCACTCGCCCGCCAGATCGGCTACGAGCTGCGCCCCGGCGTCGCGGCCAGCACCTACCTCGCGTTCACCCTCGACCCGGTGTCGCCGACGGGCGAGCCCTTCGAGATCACGATCCCGACGGGCACCCAGGCACAGAGCGTGCCGGCGTCGAAGGACGAGAAGCCGCAGGTCTTCGAGACGATCGAGGACATCGAGGCGAAGACCGCGTGGAACGAGCTCGTCGCATGCACCACCGAACCGTACACGCCGAGGAAGGACGACAGCGTCATCTACCTGGCCGGCGTCGCGACGAACCTCGGGCTCGGCGACGGCCTGCTGCTCATCGGCTCCGAGCGCGAGACGTTTCCCGAGATGGACGAGTGGGACTTCCGGCGCGTGAAGACGCTCGAGCCGATCGTGATCGACGTCGACACCGGCGCCGCCATCACGAAGGTGACGCTCGACCGCCCGCTCGGTTCGAACTCTCCGTTCAAGAATCCCGCGGCGGAGCCGAGGGTCTACGCGCTGCGGACCAAGGCCGCCCACTTCGGCCACAACGCGCCGGATTGGAACACGATCCACGACGACGTGCGCAAGAAGTTCGTGGAGGAAGGGGAGACGCCGGGCGACTACGCCGACTGGCCGACCCTCACGATTCGGGAGATCGTCGGCAACACGGATTGGGACACGCTCTATCTCGACCGCCTCTATCCCGAGATCGTCGTCGAGGCGTGGGTCGTCGTGAAGTCGCCGACCTACACCGAGGTCTACCGGGTGACCGGGCTCGAGGAGGACGCGCGTACCGGCTTCGCCCTCTCGGCGAAGACGACGAAGTTGACCGTCGAAGGCGAGAACCTCGAGTTCTTCGACAAGAAGGTGCGCGAGCTCGTCGTCTACGGCGAGAGCGAGCTGCTCGAGCAGACCGAGAAGCCGATCGAGGAGGACGTGAGCGGCTCCTGGATCGACGTCCGAGGCATCGTCGAAGGGATGGAGGCCGGCCGTGCGCTCGTCGTGACCGGGACGACCACCGACGATGAGGTGACCGAAGAGCTCGTCGAGCTCTCGAGCGCGATCGCCGACGTCGACCGCGATCGGACGCGGCTCTCGTTCACGAGCGCCCTCGAACACACCTACGACCGCTCGACCGTCCGCGTGCTCGGCAACGTCGCGCGCGCGACCCACGGCGAGACCCGCCAGGAGACGCTCGGCGACGGTCAGGGCGCGAAGCGGTTCCAGACCTTCACGCTCGCGAACACGCCGCTCACGCACGTGCCGGCCGCGACCCCGACCGGACACGAGAGCACCCTGACCCTGCGGGTGGACGGCGTCGAATGGCACGAGGTCCCGGCGCTCTACGGCCAGGACTCCGAAGCCAGCATCTACGAGTCCCGGCTCGACGACGACGCCAAGACGACCGTGCGCTTCGGCGACGGCAAGACCGGCGCGCGCCTGCCCACGGGTAGCGGCAACGTGACGGCGAGCTACCGGGTCGGGTCGGGACTCGACGGCCACGTCACTGCCAACCAGATCAAACTGCTCACGAAGAAGCCGCTCGGCGTCAAGTCCGTCGCGAACCCGTTCGCCCCGAGCGGCGGCGACGAACAGGAATCGCTCGCGGACGCGCGCGACAACGCGCCGCTGACCGTCCTGACTCTCGACCGCGTCGTATCGCTCGACGACGTCCAGCACTTCGCTCGCGCCTATCCCGGGATCGCCAAGGCCATGGCTACGCGACTCTGGGACGGCGAGACGCGCTTCGTGCACGTCACCGTCGCGGGCACCGAGGGTGACGCGGTCAGCACGGATTCGGCGACCTACGAGTTCCTGAGCGGCGCTCTCGCGTCCGCATGGCACGGCGCCGAAGAGATCCGGATCGAGTCCTTCGAATGGATCCGCTTCGGGGTCGCAGCGAAACTCGTGATCGACGGTGACTACATCGCGGAGGACGTGGTCACGGCCGCTTCCGCGGCCCTCGTCGACGCGTTCTCGTTCGCGAGTCGGGCGCTCGGCCAGAGCGTCACGGCCGGCGAGGTCATGGCCGTTCTGCAGCGCGTCGACGGCGTCGTCGCCGTGGACCTCGACGAGCTCGACGGCAAGGACGCGATCGCGCATTCGCGCATCCGCGCCGAGATGGCACGCTACGTCGAGGACGTCGGCGACGAAGCGGCGGACTCCGACGACGACGGCATCGCGCCCGCCCAGCTCGTAACGATCGACTCGGACGACATCACGCTGGAGGCGTCGGCGTCGTGAGCAGATTCAGCGACAAGCGGCTCTGGGAGCTCCTGCCCGCGTTCCACCGGCTCCGCGACGCGGACGGCGGCGCCCTCGAGGCGCTGGTCCGGGTGCTCGCGACCCAGGCGCGCAGGATCGAAAGCGACATCGACGAGCTCCTCGACAACCTGTTCATCGAGACCTGCGAGGAGTGGGTCGTGCCGTACGTCGGCGACCTGCTGGGCGTTCGCAACCTGCACGAGTTCGCCAGCGAAGCAAAATTCAGCCAGCGCGCCCGCGTCGCGAACACGATCGCCTACCGCCGCCGCAAGGGCACGGCTCCGATGCTCGAGCAGCTCGCGCTCGACACGACCGGCTGGCGCAGCCGCGCCATCGAGTTCTTCCTGCGACTCGACACGACCCAGCACCTGAACCACCTTCGCCTCGACCACCACCGCACGCTCGACCTGCGCGACACCGGACGGCTCGAGCTGATCGGCTCGGCATTCGACCCGGCGACCTACACGGTCGACGTGCGGCCGATCGCGGAGGGTGCGGCGCGGCCGAACATCCCGAACGTCGGGTTGTTCCTCTGGCGCCTGACCTCGTACCCGATCGAGCGCAGCGAAGCGCGCGCCGTCGCGGAGCCTGGCGACGGACGCTACCGCTTCGATCCGCTCGGCCTCGACGCGCCGCTGTTCAACCGGCCGCAGACCGAAACCGAGATCACCCACCTCGCGACCGAGATCAACGTGCCCGGCCCCCTGCGACGCCGGCCGCTCTACGACGAGCTCGAAGCGCGGCGCCAGACGCTCGCCGAGAACGAAGTCCTCGGCGAGGACCGGTCGATCGCGTTCGCCTACTTCGACGATCCCGAGGACGACGACTCGCAGGCCGTGCTGCGGGTCTGGGTCGACGAGCAGCTGAACGGCCGGGAGTTCGTCGCGATCGAGTCCGACGAGATCATGATCTGCGACCTGTCGGGTTGGGACGTGCCGGGCTGGACGGCGCCGTCCGGCACGAAGACGTACACGGTGACGCTGCCCGACGGCGCGACCGTCGATCTCGACCGCACGATCAGCGCGTTCGTGGATCCCGTCCTCGGGCGGCTCGCGTTCCCGGCCGGCAGCACACCCGGGATCGCGCACGTGAGCTGCTCCTACGGCTTCCCGGGCGATCTCGCCGCCGGCTCCTACGAGCGCGTGACCGGCACCGGCAACGCCGTGAGCACCGCGGCGGGGTGGGCGGTCGCGGTCGGGCGGGACGCGACCATCGCGTCGCTCGGCCTGGCGCCCGGCGCGAACGCCTTCACCACACTCGACGAGGCCATCGAGGCCTGGAACACGCAGACCGCCGAGACGACGGGCTGCATCGCGCTGCTCGACAACAGCGTGCAGGAGCTCTCGTCCTCGACCCCGATCACCGCGATCGTCGGCGAGGGTCGCCGGCTCACGATCGTCGCGGCCGACGCGGGCTTCGACGGCAGTGAGGTCTTCATCACGCGCACCGAGCGCCGCGGCCTCATCCGCGGCGAGCTGCGCATCCAGGGCACGGCGCCGAACGCCAGCAGCTCACCGGGACAGTTCGCGCTCGACGGTGTGGTGTGCGAATCGCGGATCCTCGTCGAGCCGGGCAACCTCGGGACGCTCGCGATCGCGAGCTGCACCCTCGTCGAAGGCATCGAGGTCGACACGACGACCGACGACCTCGCGAACGAGTCGCTCGCGATCGAGCTCGAGCGCACGGTCACCGCGCCGATCATCGCCTCGAGCCTGGTCCGGAGGATCAGCGCCCGTGACTGCGTCATTCACGAACACTCGCTGCTCGCCGGCAGCGGCGTCGGCAGCGGCGTGTCGATCGCTGCGGATGCGAACGCTGACGAAGCCGGGCCGCCGACCGAGCTCGAGCGCACGACGGTGCTCGGCCGCACCTTCGTGCAGACCCTCAGCGCATCGGAGACGATCTTCTACGCCGCGGCGACCGCCGAGCGGCTGCAGGAGGGCTGCGTCCGGTTCAGCTTCGTCCCGGTATTGCGACTCGGCGTCACTTCGAGGGTTCCTCGCCGTTACCGCTGCCAGCCCGACCTCGCGCTCGACGCGCGCGCGACGGAGCTCGGAGTCGACCGCGCCGCGCTCTCGGCCGCGGAGGCCGCGCTCGTGATCGCGCGGATCGTGCCGCAGTTCACTTCGACCCGTTTCGGGGACCCGGGGTTCGTCCAGCTCGCGCTGGCATGCGTCACCGAGATCGCGACCGGCGCGGAGGACGGCTCCGAGATGGGCGCGTGGTCGTTCCTCAAGAACCCGCAGCGCGTCGCCAACCTGACGGCGAGCCTCGACGAGTACCTGCGCGTCGGCCTCGACAGCGGCCTCGTCTACGCCACCTGACATCCGCAATGCAGTGAGCCAGCCATGAAAGGGGACTACACACGTTCGACGTTCGACCGACGCAACCGCTTCAGCGGCGTCCGCATGCAGCAGGGTCGCGTCCAGCTCGACGCGGACTGGAACGAGCAGATCGATCTCACGCGGGACCGCATCGAGACCGGCGCGCTCGACCTCATCGGCGGCTGCGGCGCGCCGTTGCACTACGACGGCTTCCGCGTGCTCGCAGGCACTCTCACGCCGACGGCCGAGGAACTCGCGCGTTCGGACGCCGATCCCAATCCGCCGGTGCCCAGCGGCACCGACGATTTCCTCGTGACCGCGGGCCGCTACTACCTGGACGGCATCCTCGCGGAGAGCGATGCGATCGCGCGATATCGCGACCAACCGTATCTGCCGGACCCCGGCGACGTCGCCAACGGCACGTATGTCGTCTATCTCGACGTCTTCGACCGGCATCGCACGGCGCTCGAGGAGCCCGACATCCGTGAAGTCGCGCTCGACGGCCCCGACACGGCGACGCGCACGCAGACGATCTGGCAGGTCAAGCTGCTCGAGATTGCCGCGTCGACCGAGGCGCCCTGCATCGGCACGTTCTCCGAGTGGACGGATCTCACGACGCCTCCGAACGGGACGATGGCGGCACGCGCCGAGGAGCAGCCGGGCTCCGACGATCCGTGCATCGTCACTCCGGGCGCCGGCTACCGCGCGCTCGAGAATCGGCTCTACAGGGTCGAGGTCCACGACGGCGGCGACCTGACCGCCGCGACGTTCAAGTGGAGTCGCGACAACGGCACCGTCGTCGCCGCGTGGATCTCCGACGATTCGCTCGCAGGCGACGTCAAGACGATCACCGTGAGCACGCTCGGGCGCGACGACGTGCTGCGATTCGTCGCGAGCGGCTGGGTCGAGCTGACCGACGACGATCGCGAACTGCGCGGCGAGTCGGGCACGCTCGTCCGCGTCCTGTCGGCCGAGGGCAAGCAGCTGGCCCTCGACGTCGCCGGTCTCGCGGCGACCGCCCACGAGCTGACGAACTTCCCGACGAATCCGCGCGTGCGGCGGTGGGACGACGTCATCGAGCAGCCGCCCGCGGACGAGTACCGGGGGCTGGAAGACGGCGTCGAGGTCGCGTTCGCGGCCGGGTCGTACCGCACCGGCGACTACTGGCTCGTGCCCGCGCGCACGGCGAGCGGCGACGTCGAGTGGCCCCTGGACGACCTCGATGATCCGATCCCGTCGCTGCCGCACGGCATCGAACACCACTACTGCCGCCTCGCCGTCATGACGCTCGCGGGCGGCAGCTGGTCGGATCCATCGGACTGCCGCCGGCTGTTCCCGCCGGTGACCGAGCTCACGAGCATGTTCTACGTCGGCGGCGACGGCCAGGAGGCCACGCCGGAGGGCGGCGCGGGCGGCGTCGAGCTCGAGCACGCGCTGCAGGTCGGCGTCGCGAACGGCCGGTGGCCGGTCGAGGGCGCGACGATCCGCTTCCACGTCGAAGACGGAGGTGGTTCGTTCGCGGGTACTTCGCCGCTCAGCGACGACGTGCAGGTGTCGACGAGCGCGGAGGGCATCGCGTCCGTCCGCTGGACGTTGGGCGACGTCGGCGAGGCGCAGAAGGTGCGGGCGTATCTCGAAGATGCGGCCGGGGAGCGCATGCACCTGCCGATCGACTTCACGGCGCGCTACCGGGAAGGCGGCGCCGCGGAACCTGGCGCTCGCATCGAGGAGATCCTCGCCGGTGGCACCCGGTTCGTGAACGACGCCACGCTCGCGACCAGTCGACTCCGACAGGGGTTCGAGATCCGTTGCGATACGCGTATCCGGGCCCAGACCGTGACCGACCGCAAGCCGGTGTGCTTCGTCACGCTACACCTGCCCTGGCCCGTCACCGCCGACGAGTTCGAGGTCTGGGGGCCCGCCCAGCCCGTTGCGACGCAGGCAATCCGGCTCGACGCCACCATCGAGGCCCAAGACCACAGCATCTTCTGGCGACCGAGCCGAGCAGTCGCCGACTGGCTCGATCGAGCCGTGGCGGTAACCCAGAGCCAGAATACGCCGCGCGATTCCGTCCTCGGCTACCTGACGCTCAAGGGCAATTTCATCTGGGACGACGGGGATCCCGACGCACCGCGCTACCTCGATGCCGAGAGCTACGGCGCGCTGCGCGCCGACGGCGGCACCGATGCCGTGCTGCCGAGCGGCGACGCCCGGCGCGGCGGAGATCTCGAGGTCTGGTTCCATCTCGTGTCGGTCACCCAGCCCGAGATCGAGGTGCCCGAGGCGCTCAACTTCGGCATCACGACCGCGAACACGCCGCTCGGCGGCGAGATCTCGGTGTCCAACCCGGGCACCGCGACCCTGGTCGTCACGGCGATGGCGATCGTCGACGACCCGTCCAACCCGGGATGGGCGGCGCTGTTCGCGCATCAGACAGCGCTCCCGGAAGTCGAGCCGAACGGCAGCTCGGTCGTGAACCTCGGCTACTTCCCGACCGCGGCCGGCAACCACTCGGCGATCCTGCAGATCTCCTCGAATGCCGGTCCGGCGGAGGTGCGTCTGCTCGGGACCGCGAACGGGCAGCGGGGCGCCCGCGTGCAGTTCGTCCACATGTCCAGCCGAGCCGGGAGCACGGTGAGCATCGCAATCGACGGCGCGGTCGTCGTCCCGAGTCTCGCCCAGTTCACCGGCACCGAGTTCCGTACCTACCCGGCCGGCACGGTCACGGTTCGGGCTGCCGTCGGCGGCCAGACGCTGACCGAGACCGAGATCGAGTTCGAGGCCGGCCGCGCGTATCTCGTCGTGCTCGGGACGGAGCCCACGGGTGCAGCCACGCTCACGATCGTTCCCGCCGGCCCCGAGAGTCCCGAAGTCCTCGAGACGCCGAACGATCCGAGCGCGATCCAGCTGCGCGTCTTCAACCCGCACTTGGAAGCCTATTCGTTCGACTTCTCTTCCGAGCCGTTGCTCGGGAGCTTCGCGCTCGGACCGCTGACCGCGGTGTCCCAGACCCCGGACATCCAGCCGCAGCTCTTGTTCGCGATCGTCTTCCCGGCGAACAACCCGGCGCTCTCCCGGGAGTTCCGATTCGGCCTCACGACCCACGCCGGCCGCTCGATGACGCTGTTCACCCTGCCGATCGCGAGCCAGCTGATCCGCTGCCGCATCATCACCGATCAGGGCCTGATCATCGACCCCGAGGGCGCCAGCACCGGCTCCGGCGGCACCGGCACGGGTTCACCCGGCAGCTTCGGGCTGCTGAGCAACGGTCGCATCACCGCGTCCAGCCGCGGCCTCGAGCTCGCGATCAATCGCACGAACACGACCGAAGTGCGCGGCATCGGCGAAGCCATGAGCGCCCGACTCCGGGAGAACGGCATCGGGAGCGTCGGCAGACTCGCGACGACGGATCCGAGCCGAGTCAGCTCCATCCTCGGCATCGGCTCGGAACGGGCGACGACGTTCGTCAACGAAGCCCGCGGACTCGCCGGGCTGCAGTGACGCTCGGCGCCGCGCTCACGCGGTTGCGTGAACCTGCTTCCGAGAGGAGCAGCGCGAAGTCCGTGGCCGGCAGCACGGTCCGGGTACCGCCACTGCTGTCGAAGTACTCGACGGACCAACCGCCGCGACCGGATCCTAGAGAACACGCCGCCGCCCGTCCCGGCGCCGGCGCAACCCGGCGCCGCTGACCGCATGGCGGTGCGCGGGTAACGTTCGCCGCGTGCGTCGCCTCCTCGTTCTCGCCGCCCGCTGGCATCGACGTCGCTCGTCGCGCAGAACGCGGACTTCGAGCCGGTAGCTCTCGACTTGCCGGCACCGGTGGCGCGGGTCGCGGCTTCTGGCAACAGACGCCGAATCCGATACGGCCTGCTGCTTCGAGGTGGGATCGAACGGATTCTCGTTGCGCTCACCGTGAGCCGGGCACCTCGATCGCAGGACAGGCCCGCGCCGGTCCGCCGATCGCACTTCGCGGTCGGCCACGCGACTCACGGTACACCCGCATGAATCTCCGCAATACGAGCGGCACACTCGCTGTCGCCGCTCTCCTCCTTTCGCCCGGCGTCGCCCAGTCGGTCGAGTACTTCGGGCATTGGGACGACTTCCAGGCCAACGGTTCCTCGATCGTGACCCGGGAGATCTACGTATCTCCGACCGGGGACAATACGACCGGTGACGGCAGCGCCCTGGCGCCGTGGAAGACGATCGGCTTCGCGCTGAGCCAGCTCACCCTCGAGAGCGGCACCGTCGCGACCGCGCGCCGGCTCGCCGTGCCCCACACGCTGAACCTCGCGCCCGGCGCCTACGACCTCGCCGCCGACGAAGATCTCGCCGCGAGTTCGACCGAACGCTACATCCGGATGCCCGCCCACGGCTTGACGATCGAGACGTGGCCCGGGGCGCCGATCACCACGGTCTCGGAACAGGGTCGGCGAGCCCGCCTCTACAACCCGGGTGAAGTCGCGATCGCGATCGACGTGGTGGGCAATCAGACGATTCCCGGCACGGGTGTGGCGATGCCCGGATCCGTCATCCAGAACGTCGAAGTCGAATCGTCGCTCGGGGTCGGCATCGATCCCGCCTCGGGCGAGATCGCGCCACCGGCCGAGCCCGTTCACGTGGAAGTTCGCGATTGTTTCCTGGATTGCAACGTGGGCGTCTCGATCAACACCATCGAGGGTTGGCGCGCGTTCCACGTGATCGAGCGCAATGTGATCGAGGGCGATCATGGCACGATCAGCTTCGTGACCGGCTTGCACCAGGGCGCCGCCGCCGCGTTCGGGATCTTCGAAACGGTCGAGGAGGGAGCGGTGTCGTCGACCCTCGTTCGCGCGAACGACATCTACTGGTTCGAGCTCGGAGTATGGGTGGGCGCTGCTGCCGGGGGAGCGCAGGCCGATTGGACGAGGCCTCGCCTGCAGAGCAACTTCGTGAGCTTCTGCAACACCCTGGTGAGACTCGAGCGATGCGACGCCGACGTGGTCAACAACACCATCGCCTTCTCGACGAAGGCGCCCACCAGCGTGCCGAACATCGGAGTCGAGTGGGTTGCCCAATGCGCCGACCAGGCGACGTTGAACCTCTACAACAACATCCTCTGGAACCCGGACCACCTGAGCCCGGTGGACTTTGCACCGATCAATCCGACGGACCTCGTGCTGCCTTCCGGATGCGGCGCGTCGACAGCGTTCACGATCAACTCGGACCGGAACCTGATCTACGACGTCGACTTCCCCAACAAGACGCCCGTCTTCGCGGGCGGGGACGGGCACCCGAATGAGTTCGTGACACAGGATCTGCACTTGACCCAAGGGTCCGCGGATGCCCGCGATGTCGGTGACACGTCGCGAACGATCCAATCCGGGATCCCGAACCCCCCGTGGTTCGCCGCCGTGCCGCCGGCGAGCACGACCGACTTCGTGCGCCTCGATCTCGGTGTCGACGTCGACACCGATCCGCGCGCGTTGCCGGCGCCGTTCTCGCCCACGGTCGCGGTCGACATCGGCGCCGACGAATACTCGGAGGTTCGGATCGGCCTCACCGTCCCGTCGTGGGCTACCCCGGCGGCGGAGATCCTGCAGGACGCCTACGGCAACCTGCGGCCGGATCCGGCGGACGGCTACGAAGCGACCGTGTTTGTCGACGCGCCGCAGCAACCGGGAGCCGCCTTCTCGCTGTTCCTGGGAACCGGCTTCGTCGAGTCGTTCGGCCTCGTGCCGAACTCGGCGATCTACCAGAACCTGATGGTGGCCGGGGTCGGCAATCTGCTCCTCGACCCGAGCGGCACTCTCTCGATGATCACCGTCGTCGCGGGCACGCTCGATGGTGCGGGCCACGCGGCCGTCGACCTCGTCGAGGTGGGCCGCAGTCAGGTTCCGGCCGGCGCGATTCCGATCCTCTACTTCGTCCCCGGCGCACCCGGGCTCATCGAAGGCGAGAACGTCTTCCAGCTGCTGCTTGCCGACGGCACCGGCACGGGTCAGCTCTCGAACGAGGTTCGGATCGAGTTCGAAGCGCGCTGAGCAAGTGCCGGGTCACGCCGAGCGGTGCACGGTTTGCCCGTTCGGTCAGGCCACCCGGCGACTTCGCGGCCCCAGAACTTCGTCGCGGGGTGACGACACGAACAGCACGTATTCCCCCCAAGCCGGAGAAGCCGATGCGCACGTTCCGTCTCTCGAGGCCTCGCCTCGTGTCCCCGACCCTCGCCTTGCTGGCACTTTCCGCCGCTCCGCCGCTCGCCGCGCAGTGTTCGACGGCTTGGGTTGCCGACCCCGAGGTCCCCGGCGCCGACAACATCGTCTTCGCCGTGCGGGAATGGCTGCCCACCAGCGAGTACTACGTCGTCGGCGGCGACTTCACGATGGGCGGTCCAACGCAGGTCAATCGCGTTGCGCTGGTCGATCTGAGCGGGGCCACTCCGGTCTGGATGCCGCTCGGTAGCGGGGCCGATGCCCGCGTCCTCGCGGTTGCGACGACCTCGGCCGCAGACATCGTGGCGGTCGGCCAGTTCACGCAGATCGGGGGCGTGCCGGCGCAGCACATGGCCCGGTTCGATTTCGCGTCGCAGACTTGGATGCCGATCAGCTCCGCGACGGGCCCGATCACCTCCGTCAACGCGGTGGCCGTGGCGCCGAACGACGACATCGTCATCGGCGGTGACTTCAACTACCAGGGCGGCTTTCCCGCCAACCGGATCGGGCGCTGGGACGGAGTTGCCTGGACCGACCTCGGTGGCCCGCTGGTGAACGGCCGGGTCTACGCCGTGCTGATTCTGCCGAACGGCGATCTGGTCGCCGGCGGCACCTTCTCCCTCATCGGCACCGCGACGGCGAACTTCGTCGCGCAGTTCAACGGATCCTCCTGGTCGGCGATGGGGGCCGGCACATCGGGAACGGTGAACGGCCTCGCGCTCGACACCAACGGCGACGTCCTCGCCGCGACGCGAAACGGGATCGAGCGCTGGAATGGCACTGCCTGGAGCGCGGTCGGATCGCCGGGAGTGTCCGGCGGCGCGCGCGGCGCCTTCTCCGTGGCCGTCATGACCAACGGCGACCTCATTGCCGGCGGCGACTTCACCACCGTCGCCGGCATCAGCGCCAACCACGTTGCCCGCTGGAACGGCTCGTCCTGGTCGGCGCTCGGTTCGGGCACGGATACCGGCCCCCAGTACGCCGTGACCACGCTCGCCGCCTCCTCGACCGGTGGTGTGATCGCGGGCGGCGACTTCAGCGTCGCGGGCGGAACCGGGGCCAGCCGGCTCGCGCGCTGGAACGGCAGCTCTTGGCAGCCAATCGGTTCGGGGTTGGCCGGCTACGTATGGGACATGGTCGGGCTGCCGAACGGCGACATCGTCGCCGGCGGAGACTTCCTCGGTGCCGGCGGCCTGGGCGGCGACCGCATCGCGAGCTTTGACGGCACCGCGTGGTCGTCGCTCGGTACCGGGCTCGACGGCCGTGTCTGGTCGGTCGTTCGGATGCCCAACGGTGACATCGTCGCCGGCGGGGAGTTCACCGTCGCCGGTGGCGTTGCCGCCAACCGGGTCGCTCGATGGGATGGCACCGCGTGGAACCCCCTCGGCAGCGGCCTCGACGGCACCGTCAGCGCGATGACGGTCTCCATCTCGGGCGACCTCATCGTCGGCGGCGGTTTCTCGACGGCAGGTGGTGTCGCCGCCAGCCGCATCGCGCGCTGGGACGGCACGAGCTGGTTCGACATGAACGGCGGCGTCACGTCGACGTTCGGCTGGGTCGAGTCGGTGTCGGACTGGGGTGGCGCGATCATCGCCGGTGGCAACTTCACCTCCATGGGCGGCACGGCGGTCACCAACATCGCGTGGTTCGACGGCCTGAACTGGCAGGCCATGGGCACGCTGCCCTACTCGTATGTCCTCGGCGTGCTGTCGACGGGCTTCCCCTTCGCGGCATCTGCCAACGCGGTCTGGACGTTCGACGGCGCGGCGTGGAATCTCGTCGGCGGCGCATTCGACGGCGGCGTCTACGGCGTCGTCGAGCTTCCGAATGGTGACTTGCTCGCCTCCGGGAGCTTCACTGCCAACGGCGGGGTCGCGATGCCGGGCATTGCACGCTGGGACGGCAGCCAGTGGGACGCGGTCGTCGGCGCCGCTCTCCCCGGTGCCTCGTTCGCGATGGCGAAGCTGCCCGACGGCGATGTCGCGGTCGGCGGTGCCATCGGCAAGGCCGGCGTCCTGGTCCGCCTGACGACGACCTGTCCCGCTACCGCCCCCTCGTTCGGTTCTGGTTGCAACAGCTCGGCGGGTCCCGTCGTGCTGGAGGCCACGGATCTGCCGTTCATCGACAGCACGTTCCGCGCGCGCACCAGCGGCATGCCGGCCTTGTCACTCGCGGTCGCGGTCCGAGGTCTCAGCCAGGTCGCGACTCCGCTGTCGTCGATCTTGCCCCAGGGCGTCCCCGGATGCCTTCTGCTGGCGAGCGCGGATCTGACCGACCTGTTCGTGCCCGCCGGTGGAATCGTCGACACCTCGTTCCCGATTCCTCTCGATCCGAACCTGGTCGGGCAGATGCTCAAGTATCAAGTGCTGTCGCTCGAACTCGATCCCGGCAACAACATCACTGCGGTTACGAGTTCGAACGGACTCGATCTCACGATCGGTGCGTTCTGACGAGGCGCGGCCGCGCACGCATGGCTCGAGCCCGTGCGCGACGCCGCCATCCTGCCCTCGGACGCCGACCCCGCGGGGCGCGCGACCCTGCGTCAGAGCATCCGGCTCGCGTTCGTCTCGACGCTGCAGGCCCTGCCGCCGAAGCGACGCGCTCACCGGGGCCGCAGGCCCTCCCGCACGAGCGCGGGCCAATCGGTTGCACGTGTCAGTCGCCGGGCCCCATCAGCCTCGCCTTGAGTCGATTCGTCCCGTCCGGCGTGGGGTCGATGTCCAATGCGACGACCTCCGGCCCACCGGACCCGACCATCGCTTGGATGACACGCTTGTAGAACAGTGTCTTGAAGTTGTGCAGGCGGCTGTTCCACGCCAACGTGATGTCCGTGACGACGAGGTAGCCATCGTCGAGGAACACCTCCATCATGTCGATTTCCCGGCGGCCGACCGTGCCGGCGGCGCCGCGCGAGGGCTTCTGCCAGTCGGGTAGAGCCTTGTTGAGCAGTCTGAAGACGTCGGGATCCGATTCGGCGAGCAGCTTCAGCGCCTCGAACTCGGCCAGCAGGTCGGCGTGGCGCCGGACGAAGTCGAACACGTTCTCGTCAGCGACCGATTCGTCGATGTGCCTGAGCAGGTCACCAGCCGGTGTGCCCGCGAGTTCGACGCCCTTCTCCTTGAGCAGACGAGCAACGGTGCGCAGATGACGCTTGTGGAGCGCGAACGACGTGACGAGTCTGCCCGCCTGCTCCTGCCGGCGGACGATGTCATCCCACTCGCTCTTGCTCTGCTCGAGGATCGCCTTCTCGACGTCGGCGCCCCTCGGTCGCATGCTGCACTCGCTGCACTGGATCTTCATCGGCATCTTCCGGCCGATCGCGGCGCCGAGGATCTTGCCGAACATGTGCGGGCCGATCGTCGTGGCGATGTCGACGATCATCTTGGCGACGGGTTGGGCGGCTTCGTCCAGGTGGCGCTCCGAGAGTGAAGTGAGGTTCCCGGCGGCGTCGGCGCGGATGCGTGCGAGATGATGGGCAGCGTTCATCAGGAGCCCGAGCGCGCCGACGCCGGCCTCGATGTCCAACAGCCACCCCACGCCCCGCAGCAGACCTTCGAGCGCTGCTCCCGCGGCGACGAGCGGTGGATGCGCACTGCGAATCAGCCACCGTGCGAGCCCGTGGCCCGAGAGGAAGCCGGCGAACGCGGCGAGCGCCGGCAACGAGGCCAGCCCGGCGATCTCCTTCTCGACCGCCGCGACGATGCGCGGGTTGACCTGCTCGACGTTCTGGAAGTAGTTGCGCGCGGCCGCCTCGATGACGAGCGCCGGATCGGCGATCGTCCGACCGAGGACTTCGAGCAGCAGCGCCGTCGCCGGATCGATGCCGGTGCCGGGCGGCGCGCCGCCCCCCGTCTCCTCGCCCCGTTCGGTGGCTTCGATGCGCTCGGCGAACTCGGCGCCGACATCGCCCGTCGTCAGACGTTCCGAAGCGACGTGTCCGCGATCGCGGAGCATCAGACCCACGTCCGACAGGATCGGCGCACCGCTCGCGTCGTAGAGCAGCTCGCCGGTCGCGCGGTGAACGATGCCGAGCTGGTTCTCCCGGCCGCGGTCGGTGCCTTCGCCGATCCGGAGCAGATTCCGCAGCGCGGTCGGGTTTCCCCAGGAGAACTGCTCGAGCACGACCTCCTGCAGGATCGCCCAGCGTGACAGGTCCCGTCCGCCCGCGGCCGCGTACTCGCGCCACCCTTGGCTGATGAGACGAGTCAGGATGCGGGCCTTCGGGGTGTCCGCGATCGACTCGAGCTCCTGCAGGTCGAGCCCGTCGCCCGCCATCGACCGCCACGGCTCGGCCCGCCGCCCGGTGAAGTGTGCGATCAAGTCGAGATAGAGGTCCGCGCGAGCTGCGTCGGCGAACACGGCGACATCGAGCGCTTCGAGCGGCGCGCCGCCCGTCGGTTCGGGCGCGAGCGCCACGAGCGCCTCGACCGGGATCCCCATCTCCTCGGCGAGGATCTCCGGGATCGGCGAGAAGAAGCCGAACAGGTCACCCGGCTCGAACTCCGCTTCGAGGTCCTCGATTCGCTTGCCGCGCTGCTCACCCTTGAACAGGCCACCGCCGCCTCCGCCCTCGACGAGAGCCCTGGTCGCGGAGATCACGTGTTCGACGAGTCGCTCGCGTTCCTCGGCATTGCTCACGATCCGCTGCAACAGCCAGCGCACCGTTCGTTCGTAGGAGCCCTGCCACGGCGCGGCGATCATGAAGTCCGCGCCCGCGAGTGCTCCCGCCGCGGTCGGATCGTCGGGCGAACGCTGCACGGTCGGGCGCCGACGCGCCTGCTGCATCACGTGCATCAGCTCGTGGGACAGCAGCTGGCGGCCCGCGACCGTCGACGGCCGGTAGCGCCCGGCGCGGAAGAAGACGTGCTCACCGAACGTGAAGGCCTGCGCCCGCACTCGCCGGGTCGCGGAGTCCGCTGCGGCGTCGTCGTGCACGCGAACGCGCCCGAAGTCGTGCCCGAAACGGGCTTCCATGGCCGAGCGAGTCCGAGACCCGAGAGAAGCGCCACACGAGCCGCCGCAACTCCCCCCCGACCCGGAAGCACTCACGGCACGGGGCAGACGCTGCTGGCCACTGCACCTACAAGCCCTCGCTGGCTTGCCGGCGAGGCCACCGTCGTCGCGGCGCGTCCGGGTTCCGACCGCAGACGTCGTTGCCGCGGTGCTGGTCAGGCTCCTCATGGTCTTCGAGGGTACGCACGGGGCAACCCCGATGACCCTGCCCGCCGATCGTACGGCCCGTGGCGCGGCGGGGCCAGTCTCGGTGGCAACGGGCGCGGAGAACACTCGGGGGTGCCTGACACTCACCCGTGCGTCGAGCTACACCGCCCCGGGCTGCGTCCCGCTCCCCCGCCCGCCCGTAGGTCGGCAGCAGCTCGATCCAGGAGTCGGGGTCGTGACCGCAGGCGGCGAAGTAGAGCGCGGATTCGCCAAAACACTGGAACAGGGCGCCGTCCGGAACGCCGCCGCGACCGGTGCTCGGTTCGGTTCGTTGCCGGCCTGCAGGCTCGCGGGCCAGGTCGCGCGATCGAACTAGAGCATCCGCCGCATGCGGGCACGAAGCTCCGCGTCCCCGACTCGATCGATCGCGGCGGCACGGGCGCGCCAACGAATCGCGTCCGATGGTGGATCCGCCATGTCGAGCGCTGCGGTCGACGCGGGGCAGGAGCAGCTGATGCCGAGGAAGTACGAGGCCAGCGAGCCGTCCGGTCGTCGCAGCGGGAAGTGAGTAGGAACCAGAAGCAATGGTCCCCGGCACTCCGAGAACCGTCTCCCACGGTGTTCGCCCGGCTGCTCGACAAGGTCGGCCAGCCGGACACGACGTAGATCGAGGTCGAGAAACGCGACGTGAGCTTCTACATCGAGCGCATGCTCGAGACGTTCCGCGAGCAGCGCGAGATCGCGTTCTCCGAGGTCTTCGACGAGATCGGCGACCGCTACGGGCTGATCGGTTCGCTGCAAGTGACCCCACGATCCGCGTGCGGCTCCGATGACTCGGAGCTGGCAGGGTCCACGAGATCGACGCGCGCGCCGACGGCGACCACCTTAGCGCCCCAGGCAGCGAGTGCGGACGCGGGCGCTGTGCGGCGCCCGCCCTCAGATCTGCGGGTAGAGCGGGAACACCGCCTGCACCGCGGCACGGAACTGTGCGCGCGTCAACGGCACCACCGCGGTGCCGCGGAACTGCTCGCGGACCTCGGTCATCGCAGCGTAGAGGCCGATGGCGTTGCAGCGGGTGCGCCCGGAGAGGTCGGCCAGCTCCGTTGCCGTCGGTGCACGGCCGCCGAACCACCAGAACAGGTCGCAGATCGTCTTCTGAACGACCCAGGCTTCGGTCAGCGTCAGCTTGGCACCGCCGGTGAGCTCGTAGATCGCGACGACGGACGGGTCGGTCCAGGCAGGGTCGGGGTCGGTTTCGAGTTCCGCGGCGAAGATGCGGCGGAACAGTCCCTCCTCGATCGTCTGGGTCAACGCACGCGCTGCGGCCGGATCGGACAGCCACGGTCGGTTGATCGCGTCCGTCGCGAACGTCGCCGTCGGCAGCGAGCCGTGCGCGTAGCCGGCGAGCGCAGCCATCGCGACGCCACCCTGCCGATAGCTCGGCATGGCGACGTTGAACGCGTGGAACGCCTTGGCGTGGCGACGCAGCACGTAGGCTCCGATCGGATGCGGGTTGGTCAACAACTCGTAGCCTCGCATCGGGTCTTCGACCACCGTGATGACGTCGTTGACGTGGATCGCGCCGAGCGAGCCTCCCGCACGCACGAGATGCTCGTTCTGCCCCTCGGTGGCGATCAGGAACTCGTTGCCGGCGCCGTTGAACTGCAGGCGGAACTCGTCGCACAGCGCGGTGAAGCCGTCCTGCGCGTTGCCGTTGTTGGGGTTCCGGTCACCCAGCGGCAGGTTGCCGTCGAGGAAATCGAAGTAGATGCCCTCGAACAGAAACGTCGACGTGCGCGCCGCCTGCACCTGATTCACCCACTGTTGGCGGTAGGGTTGGAACGCCAGGTTCATCACCCAGTAGTCGGTCGACGGATCGAAGGTGCCGTTCTGGTTGGTGTCCCAGTAGTGGTTCTCCAACATGCCGGTCGAGGGGTTCTAGAACTGGATGATGTGCGGGTCGAACGGAGACAGCGGCAGGAAGTTGGGGCCGAGCCCCGGGGTGGGCAGATAGGGCAGGACCTTGAAGTCGAGGTTGTGCAGATCCTGGATCACGCCGTTGACACCGAAGGCCTGAGCGTTCGGCGTCCATTGCGGAATCAGATCGAAGCCCTCGATCATCGGATCGTGGGCGTACAGCGCGCGCCAATCCGCCCACCCGAACACACGGGCATCCTGCACTGCGTCGAACGGCGCACGGACCTCGGTGGCGTCGACCGTCACCGCGCGGTTCACCGACAACATCTGGGTGACGTGACTCAGCGTCCCGAAGTCCGCCGGTTGGTGCGGGTTCGTCACCGCGGCTTCGAACGGCTCGACAGCGGTATCCCAGCCGTCCGTGGTCGGGACGTAGCGGATCGGGCCGACGGTGCCGGTCGTGAGTCCGCCCGTTCCGGTCTGAACCTCGATCGCCAGTTCCGTCCAGGTCGGTGCCGTGGTCGGCCAGTGGTGCACGTAGTGATCCCACGTATCGTGCAGCGCGGTCGCGTCGACGAGCAGGCCGCCGCCGAGCGGGGCCTCGAGGAAGCACAGTGTGCTGTCGTAGCCGCGCATGCCGCTCAGGCTGAAGCCACGCCCGTTGCCGAGCCACGTCTTCTCGATGCCGGCCAGCAGGTTGGCGTCGATGGCGAGGCCGCCCTGCGCCGCGGCGAGGTGGCGAAACCCCGGTAGCACGCCGACGGCAGGGAGCTTCACGCCGCGCACGGCCGTGACGCCGGTGTAGGAGCAGCGGCAGGTCAAGGCGCGCGGGGTCGACGGTTCTATCCCCCAACTCGCGGTGAACGAGGAACCACTCGTGGTCGCGTATGGGAAGTCGACTCCGCCGATCGATGAGTTCGCGGCGATCGTCGTCAGGGTGGCGTTGCCGCCGACGAGGTCTGGCGGCCCGGAGTCGTAGGTCAGCCCGAGGTCCGCGCGCGTCGAACCGCTGTCGGCGAGCACCGGTCGGCCCGCGACGAAGTCGTAGAAGAACCGCAACGTGCCGTTTTCGACGATCGCCGACCAGTTCTCGGTGGCGGTCGAGACCGTGAAGGCGATGGTCTGGTGGTCGATCTCAAGCGCCGATTGGTCACCCAGGTGATCGACGATCAGCAACGGGTCGATCACGACGAACTTCACATCACTCGGTCCGCTGCCGCGACCGGGTGCGCTCATGACGAAGTCGTAGAGCTTGCCGGGCAGGCTGGCCGGGATCGTAAGGGTCACGGTGTCGGCGCCGGCAGCGGTGATGTTGCTCGCCGCGACCGGGGGTAGTGCGTCGTTCGGGTTGTCGAGCGCGACCTGCAGTCCGCTGATCGTGTCGAGTCCTGGGCCCGTCAGAGCGATCGTCGTCGGACCCGTGTTCAAGGCGAAGATCGCCGAAGCATTCGTGACCCGTATCGGTGCGCTGCTCGGCTCGGTGATGGACAGAGTGACGGGTGTCGTCGTCGTCGGATAGAACGCCGCCGAGTCGTCGGTGAGCGCGCGCACGGTGTAGTTGCCCGGGATGCAGCCGGTCGGTACCACGAAGCCCAGACTCGTCGATGTCGTCGGCGTGACGCCGAGGCAGCGGATCGTGCCGTTGTCGCCTTCGAGATACACGCTCGTGACCGTATCGAGGTTGGTTCCCTGCAGGGTCAGCGCCGCGTCCGCATCGTTGCTGACCGTGCCGGCGCTGACACCGGTGACCGTAGGGGGAGGCGGCAGCACGTGGATGATGCCGCCGGTGATCGGTGTGCATTGAGTCGCGGGAGTGCAAGGATGCAGCGTCAACAGCAACTCGCCTGCGACGACCGTCGGCATGATGAGCTGCAGCGAAGTCTGCGTGACTTGAACGACCGTGGGGCGGAGGACCCGCGGACCGTTGGCCGTGGCCAGCACCCCGATGCAGGTCTGCACCGTCTGCAGGTTGTCGCCATGTACAGTCAGCGTCTGCGCCGGGACGCTGATGCGTAGTTGGGACGGCTCGAAGTGCGTGATGATGGGTTGCTGGGCCGATGGCGAGGCGGCGAGCAGAAGGGACACCAGACCGGCTGACGCCGGCCGGAAACGACGGCGAAGGACTTCCATCACCCGCTTGGTGTCTGCGCCGAGGGGAGAGTTCTCACAATTGTCAGGAGGCGTCGCCCAGGCCCTCGAGAACGGCCAGCGCCCGCGTGTGCCCGGGCCCGGAAGCGTTGGTCGATGGACGGGGAAGGAGCGAAAGAGCCGTGGCCCGCCCGTGCTCGGTTCCTCGCAGGCAGGGCTGTCGCCACCTGGTGGCGCCTGCCCAACGGTCAGCTACTGCGACAATGGAGCGAGGAACCGACCTCGAGCTCTTCGCCATCGGCCGGCCACTTCCCCAGCCTGCGCAACGCGCGCGCAGCACCCGGCCGCGGATCCGCTCGACCAGTTCGTCCACGTCCGAGTCGGTCACGCCGCCGTGCCCGCACCACCGGCGCCTCGGGGATCACCCGGTCGACGAGCCACGCCGCCGTGTCGACCATCCGCCACGTCGCGCACGACAGGCAGAAGCCGCGGCCCTTGCACGAGAACGCGATTGCGTTGTCCTTGCCGCAGTCCCCGCAGTGCACGCAGGCGTTGCCGTTCGCGAGGATCCCGCGGCGCAGGAACATCTTCAGCTCGCGCTGGCAGAACCCCGGCACCGACCGTTCGCCGGCCGCGAGGCCGCGTTCGAACGGAGCCATCCCGGCCGCACCACGCGATACAGCACCGAGGTCTCGGGCTCCCGCCGCGAGCGCACTGCGCCTCGCCGCTCCCGAGTGCGCGTCCCTACATGACGTCTGTGCCCCGACTCGCCCGCTGGTTACATGCAGTTCGCTGTGCGCCAACCCGTCAGCTCAATAACCGAGCTCGACATCGAGCGCGTCGCTGAACGACGCCTGCAGCGGGCCGGGCATGCGGACGTCCGGCATCCACCACTGGAACGCCAGCTCCACGCCCAAGAACGCGGGCAACCGCGGCAGAGCCGGGGTCAGGTAGGCGGCGCCGCCACCATTGAGGATCGCGGCCCACGAGAACCACGCATCGACGAGCACGTGACAGTGGGTGTAGGGCAGGAGGCTCGTCGTCGCCGGGCCGCCGACGAGCAGCCACGAAATCGAGTTCGGTACGCCGCCGTTGATCAGCACGAACAGGTCTTCGCCGAGCCGGGCTTGGCCGCGATGGCCGATCTTCGGCAGCGGGCCGCCGGGCACGGAGCACGGTGCCCCGCGGCTCCGGTGAGTTGCCGGGGTTCCGGGCGACGGCACGTCCATGACCTCGACCACTTGTCCGACCGTGGCAACGAGCAGTTCGTCGAACCCGTCGCGGTCGACGTCCGTCGCCCCTGCTCCAGAGACCGGCGCCGCGCTGGAGATCGCCGTGACGGCCACTACTGCGCCACCCGGCGCGAGGATGGCGTCGACCTCCGACCGGCCTTCGCTCGGGTAGAACCGCGTGCGAACGATGTCGTCGAGACCGTCGCCGTTGAGGTCGCCGGCCGCTCGCACGATGGCCGCCGCGCCGAGCGCGACGCCCGGAACCCGCGCCACGAGACGCGCGGTCTGCCCTTCGAACAACGAGACCTCGCCCGCCGCGGTCGCGGCCGCGAAGTCGGGGTAGGTGTCTCCGTCGTAATCGCCGCCACCGATCACCGCGACGCCGAGCCGGCTGCCCGGAGTGCCGTAGACCCGCGCGTGCACGCTCCCGCCGTTGCCGGGGAACACGGTGACATAGTCCGCTCCTGGCGCCCCGACGAGCAGGTCCTGCGTGCCCGTTCGAGCGACGTCGCCCGCAGCGGCCACGGCGAACCCGAACTCGTCGCCGGCGGCCAGGCCGTGCAGCGTGGTCAGCGACGAACCGTCGCGACCGGAGAAGGTGTTCGCGCAACCGGCGTCGAGGCCGACGGCGTCGTTGCCGGGTGCCCCGACGACGACATCGCCGTAGCCGTCGCGGTTCTGGTCACCGAAGCCGGCGACCGCGTGACCGAACAGGTCGCCGGCAGCGGCTCCGGTCCACGAGTAGAGGACCGCGCCGTTCGAACCCGAGTACACCGTTGCCGCCCCCGTGTTGCCGGCGGTTCCCGGCGAGCCGACGATCACGTCGGCGAAGCCATCGCCGTTGACGTCGCCGGCCGCGCCGACGGCCTCCCCGAAGCGGTCCGCCGGGTTGCCGGAGAGAACGTGCAGCAAAGCGCCGCCGTTACCCGAGTAGACGTCGACGCGGCCCAGCGTCGGCGACGCGACCGCGAAGTCCCCGAAGCCATCGCCGTTCACGTCACCGAGACCCACGATCTCGGCACCGAAGGCCGAGTTGGCGAGCGGCGCCGCGACGGCGAAGCTCCTGTGTGGTGCCGGGGTCATCCGCACGTTGTCGAGGCCGGGACCCGACGAGCCCGCGTAGCCGCCGGCGGTCTCGAACACCAGCGTGGACAGCGTCGACGTCGCGACGAACTCGAACGAGCGCCTGCGCCAGCCGCGTTCGAGTGGCGTGCCGCTGCCCTCCAGGAAGTAGGAGACCGGTCCGTAGCCCGGAGTCACCTGCACCGTGATGCCCGACGACGAGGGGCTGGTAAGGGGGCCGGCCGCGTCGAACGCGACCCGATACCGCCTGCCAGGGACGGTCGCGACGACCTGTGTGACGGCGCCGCGGTCGAGCGCCGAGAGGTCGAGGCTGCGATCGCCCTCGGACGCTTCCCAGAAGCCGGGGCCGATGTAGTCGACACCGGCGAGCGCCACGTTCCAGCCGGGGATTCCCGCGGAACCGGCCGCGACGGTGACGAACGCGGATGTGAGCGTGGGGCCGTCCTCGAACGAACCGTTCGACAGCATGTTCTGCACCTCGATCAGGCTGATGTTGTCGAGCACGGGCCGGGTCACGCCCGTGGCCCAGAGGTCGATCGTCGTGGTGTCGGAATCCGCCTCGAACGTCAGCGTTCGCGATCGCCAGCCGACCGAGCCCGGTGCGCGCGCGTCGCAATCGAAGTGGAACACCGTCGTGCGGGAACCGATGCCGGTCGCCGCGACATACATGCCGGCCGTCGCGTTCGTCACGCCGGGAGCAGCCGCCATGTCGAACCGCAGCTCGTATTGTCGGCCCGTGACGGTCGTCACGACTTGCCGAACGCCGCCGGTCGCATATGGCGCGAGGTCGAGGCTCCGGTCGCCGTCCGCCGCAGGCCACGGCGAGCCGACGTAGCCGAGGCCGTAGCCGATGATCCCCCAGCCCGGAATCGCGTTGCTGCCGGCGGGGACGTTGAGGCTCGGTCCGGTCAGCGTCGGGCCGTCCTCGAAGCTGCCGTTCTCGAGCAGATTGCGGCGGCCGACGCCGGTGCCCGCGCTGCGATCCAGGCCGACCGGGCTGTAGGCCGGCGGCAGCGAGTAGATGCGCAGCCAACCCTGGACGTTGTCCTGCACCCAGCCGACGCCGAGGTTGGTTCGGCCGTCGCCGTTGACGTCGCCGATGCCGCCGACGTAGGGCTGTCCCGCGAACGCGTGCGACGGGCTGGTCTTGTTGTAGAGGATCTCCGCCCAAGGCGCGGCGCTCACGGCGCGGCCTTGGAAGAGGGAGATCCGCTCGATGCGAGAGTAGGCACCGATGCGGCCGTTGTTCGTGACGGCGAAGTCCTCGAACCCGTCGGCGTCGAGGTCGCCGAGCCCCGCGACGTCCCAGCCGAACCCCGAGCCGGACTGGGGCCCGACACGCGACCAGATGATCCCGTCGGTTCCGTTCATGACCCAAGCCGCCCCACGCTCCTGGTAGTCGTAGGGGGCGCCGACGATCACATCATCGATACCGTCGGCGTTGATGTCCGCTGTGTCGATCGAGTAGCCATAGTGGCTGCCGGGGTTGCCGTGCCACCCCAAGTACTGCGTGTAGCTGTCGCTCGCGAAAAGGTGCACGTATCCGCGGCCGTTGCCCTCGTTCTCGGCGGAGACCACGAGCTCCTCGCGGCCGTCATTCGTGCGGTCGGCCACCGTCGCGAGGTCCCAGCCGAAGTGTTCGTCGACCTGGTAGCCGTAGAGGACCGCGTGCGGGAGGTGTCCCCAGCCGAGTCCCGGCGCGAAGTCGTAGACGTGGACCTTGCCCGCGCGCGGGTTGCCGTGGACTTCGTACGGCGAGCCGACCGCGAGGTGTCCCGAGCCGCCCGGCCCCGAGCACCACGCGATGCTGTGGCCGAAGTTGTCACCGGGGAAATTGCCGGTGCCATATTGCTGCACCTGTTGACCGGTCCGACCGGAGTAGTAGTAGATCGCGCCGACATCGGCTCGCCCCGGTTCGTCATGACCCGGCGCACCGATGACGATGTCCTGCACGCCGTCGCCGTCGAGGTCACCGACCGCCGCGAGGTCGTAGCCGAACCGATCCCCGATCTGGTGGCCCGGGATGACGCGCAGCAGAGCCTGTTGCAG
Organism: Planctomycetota bacterium; assembly: GCA_020425925.1. Taxonomy (GTDB): domain Bacteria; phylum Planctomycetota; class UBA1135; order UBA1135; family UBA2386; genus JAGQRA01. The sequence continues at coordinate 5,961 of JAGQRB010000031.1, read as the reverse complement.
GCCGGAGAAGACGTACACGATGCCGGTGGTCCCGATCAGGTGCGATTGGCTCGGGCTGCCGACGCCGAAGTCGTCGATGCCGTCGCCGTCGAGGTCGCCGAGGGGGACGATGCAGCGGCCGAGCTCGCCGGGCTGCCGGACGGAGAACTCGAGCTGCTCCTGGGCGCCGGCGGGGAGCGAGAGCAGGACAGCTGTGGTGAGCAGCACATTGGCTGCACGCATCGACCCGGTCTTCATGGTTTCCTCCTTGGAAGAGCAATGCGGTGCGCTCGCGGCACCTGTTCACGCGCGGTTCCTCGCTGCTCCCGCTACCGTTCTCGGAAAACCCGAAGTTCCTCGGGTTCGCCGCGCGCCGAGAACTTGCGCGGAAATCGAGAACCCGCCAGCGAACTGCGGGGAAGTCGTCGTGATGTCGCAGCCCTCGTTCGAATCCGACCGTGGTGAACGTCCCCGAGACCCGGACCACACCGAAGAGATCGACTGGGCGGACGTGCGGTCTACTCAGCGCGGGGACCTCGACGCGTTTCGACGGCTCTTCGAACGCTACGTCGGCACTGTTCGCCGGATCGCCGAAGGTGTGGTCCGGCACGTCGACGTGGAAGACGTGGTGCAGGACGCCTTCATCGCCGTTTACCGCGGCATCGACAGGTTCGATCCGGAACGCGGTGCACCGCGCTCCCTGATCTTCAGCATCGCAACGCACAAAGCTCTCAACCGGCGGCGAGGCGAAACCCGACGCCGGATCCGCGAGGCGGAGGTCGCCGCGAACGCGTTCGGCACTCCCCATGCGTCGTCTCGCCCGGGCGGCGATCTGGCCTTCCGCCAGGATCTCGACGAATGCCTGGACTCTCTGCCCGCGGCGCGCCGCTCCGCGTTCGACGCCTGGCGGGCCGAACAGCACGACGGCCGGTTCTCCTACGCCGAGGCGGCGTGGCGACTCGAGATCGCCGTCGGGACACTGAAGTCCAGGCTGTCCAAGGCCCTTCGATCCCTGCGAGACTGTCTGCGCCGGAAAGGGTGGTGAGACGATGAAAGACGACGAGCTGTCGCCCCGCGATTCGCTGATTCTCGACTACGTGACCGGCGGCGCGACGCCCGAGCAGCACGCGGATCTCGAGCACCGGATGAGCCGGAATCCCGACCTGGCCGCCGAAGTCCGCGACTACCAGAGGATCCTCAATGAGAGCCTGGAACTGGAGCTGGCCGACCGGGGTACCCCGAGCTCGGACGAGACCTGGGGCAGGCTCGCCCCGCACCTGCGGGGGGGCCATCGCCCGTGGAGCCATGTCTTCGCATACGCCTGGGCCGCGGCGGCGGTCCTGGTCGTCGCATTCCTGGTGTTGGAGCGGACGAGTCTCGGCGTCGGGTCCTTCGAGTTCGACTGGTCGCCCGACCGCGGGTTCCACCGGCGCAACGTCGATCCGTTCGCGTTCCTGTCCGGGGCCCGCGACGGCCCGATCGTCTTCGTGCACGGGTCACAGGGCTGGGTTGACAGCGGCTACGACATCGCTCCGGGAGCGGAGGTTCGCGTTACCGCGAGCGGCGGCGTCATCTGCAGCGCGGACGGATGGATCGACTCGGTCCGCGCCGACATGAAGGCGCAGCTGCCCTGGATCGACCCCGAGGGGCACCCGTGGCCCGAGACCGAGCTGGGCCGAATGGTGCGTCCGTTCGCGATCCTGCCCGACGCACCGCAGGGTGCGCTGCTAGCGTGCCTCGTGGCCCCGACGATGGCCGAGTGTCCGTGGCGGCCGGAGTCGGTCACGACGATCGGCGCGAGCGGCCTGGTCCGAAACGGCGGGATGGCGACGAAGCGACTGTGGCTGTGCGTGAACGATGTCGTTCTCGACAACAGCGAAGCCGCGAAGGCGGCGTTCATCGAAGCCAAGCGCTACGACCAGAGTCTGCGATCGAGCAACGACCCACCGGATCGTTGGAAGGACTACGCGGCTGCCCGATGGAGCAACATCGTCGAAGCCGGGTTCTTCGACATCTGGTTCCAGGACAACCTCGGGTCCTTTCTCGTGGTCGTCGGCGGCGAGTGACGGCTTGCTTCAAGCAGGTTTGCTCCCGCGTTTCAATCGACGACCAGGGCAGTGAATGACGGGCGCGCCAGGAATTGCCACGCTGACCAAGCCCGTTCGGTTCGAAGACCTCTGGAGGCACTTCATGCGTACTCGACGCTTCGGATTCCGGGAGGGCATTCGGAGCCTAGTCCCGCGGGCCGGTGCGAACTCGGGCACCACGGCCGACAGCCCTTCAGCAGCTCCGCCCACGGATAGGGCCGCCGCCCGACCCGTCGCCGCTTCCCCGGCGCGTACGGGACCATCCGTCGCGGCAGTAGCCGGCAGCCCGCCTCGTCCTCCACTTCCCGTTCGCCGCCGGCACCGTGCCGGCACTCCGCACGCCCAACCTCCTCCTCGTCCCACCGCAGCACCACCCGCGAGCGCAACCCTGCTGCCCGCGCGAGCGCCCCGTGGTATGTCACCAGGCGCCGACGCGGCCGCGGCACCAGCGCAACCAGCCGCTCGAGCAGCACCTGCGGTTCGAGCACCACGTGCGTCGTGCCGTCCTTCCAGGCGAGCTTGAGCTCGTAGCACCCCGGCAGTCCGGCAAATGGCGACAGCCGGCTCTCGGCGACCGCGGGCGGCCCGGATGGCTACTACGCGAGGTCGACTCGATCGAAACCGCAGACACGGACTCGTAGATGCCCGCAGCTGCAACGACTCGTCAGTTCCTCCGCCAAACGACCGCGTAGCCGCCGCTCTCCCCCACGACGACGGCCCCACCCGCGGCGACGGCATGGGCTCGGCCGGCACCCAGGTCCTGGAGCTCGCCGGCCGGTGTCCAGAGGAACGCGCGTTCGCCGGAACTCCGGGTCACCCAGCCGACGACAGCGTCGCCGCCAGGGGTGATTCCGCACGCAGCGCTCGACTGCGACAGCGGGCCGGGCTCGATCAGCTCATAGCCCTGGGTCGTGGACCATCGAAACGCTCGCGTCTCGCCGGGCACGGAACCGGCGCAAGTGCCAGCGACCTCGGTTCCGTCCGAAGACATGCCGCCGACGGAGGCCGACGTGTATCCGACCGGCGCGTCGATCAGCGTCGCGGTCGCACCTCCGTCCCAGCGGAACCAGCGGGTCGAGCCGTAGACGTTGCCGACCATCACGGTGCCGTCCGCACTGACGGCCTCGGCAACCCGAAGTCGGTCGTTGCCGGCCGCTGGCACCGCAATCGGACCGCCGAAGTCGTCCCAGTACGCCGCACGCGACCCTCCCTGCGGATGCGGCGCCCGACCGACGATGATGTTGCCGTCGTCGCTGACTGCCAACCCAGAACTCAGGTGGGGCCCGAAGACGTTGCCACCCGCGACCTGGCTCCAGCGGTAGACATATTGATAGTGCCCACTCAGCGTCGCCGGCACGATGCCCGACCCCACCACGATGCGCCCATCGGCGCTGATGCCATAGCCGAAGCCGTTGACCATGCCCGGGCCCGAGAGTGTTTCGATGCCGCCGGCGACCGTCCAACGAAACGCTGCATAGGAAGGGTCGGACCGCGTTCCGACCACGACCGTGCCGTTGTCGCTGACGGCGTTCGCCGTTCCGGGCGCCAGCACCTCGACGGTCCAGCCGGTAGCCGCCCTGACCTCGAACACCTGCTGGAACTCGATCATCCCGAGGACCGACGGATAACGAAACACCGCTTCGGTCGATGCCGCGAACACGCCGCTTCGGAGCGTCGCGGTTAGCGCCCCCGACCCTCCCAGCGCCAGCGAGATCTGCGCGGTGTTGGTGTGACCATCGAGTTCCAGTTGAGCGATGTCGAGCAAACGCTCCTCGACGACCGGTGGGTCCGGCAGCGTCGGGACCGGCCTGTGCACGAGCTCGGCAACCGCCGCCGGTAGGTTGGCATACGCCGATCGAATGCGATCGTAGTCGACGAAGAACTGCGCGATCACCGGCTCGTTCGAACTACGGTCCTCTTCGATGAGCGTGCGCACTCGCCCGGAAACGTCGAGCACCTTCGGCACTGCCGAGATCAGTTCGATGACTCCGAAGTCGCCCTGACCGAAGACCTCGACGCTCTCGACCGCTTCGGGATCGTTCAGCTTGGAGTCCGTCTGCTGGCCGACGAGCAACAAGGAAGTGAGCCCGACACCGATAGCGCCACACCACAGCAGCGTGAACGGGCAGAGGTATACAGCGACTGCGATGCCGGAGAACACGAGGCTGGTCGCAACGGCTTCCGCCAGCAGACTCAGCACACTCTCACCGTCCTCCGCCACCTGCCAGGTCATCGATGCCAAGAACGCGGCGACGAACCGCAGCTCGGTTTCCGTCGCGATACCGATCTGCTGTCGAAACTCCACGAGGTATGCCTCGGCTTGCCCCAGATCCTGCAACAGCGCGGCCTGACGGATGGGGTCGGGCTCGGCCAGGAACTGCGCACGCAGATCGTGGAGGACGGCTTCCCATTCGGTGCTGACATCCGACAAGAACGCCCGCGGATCCGCAGGTGCCGCAGCCGGCGTGATACGAACGTCCGCCGTTCCGATCGTCGCTCCGATCGCGACCTCGACGGTGTAGTCGGCAGCAGGCAACATCGGCACCACCGTCACGAGCTCCCGCTCGGAGAACGCGAGGACCGGCGCGGTCGCAACCGGGCTGCCGCCTGCGAACCACGCGACCTGCAACTCCGCGCCGAGCACGAGTGTCAGATCGGGGGTACGCCAGACGACCAGCGCGCCCTGAGCCAGGACTGTCTGCGCAGCCTCGAGCGGGATCCGTGCGCCAGGGTTCACCGGGGGGCCCTCGTCACCACCGCCGCCGCCGCAAGCGCCGACGAGCGCGAGGCAGGCGATCACCGACCTGGTCGAGTACGGTGCTCTCCGACGTTGGGACACGCCGGAGATGATCGACAGGCCCGCGCTCACCGTCAAGCGGGCCGCAACCCGGTCGACCTGGCGGCCCGTCGGCTTCTTCCGCGAATTGCCGTGCGGCTTCGGCGACGTCGTCGCCGAGGATCCGCAGCACGCCGAGAAGGGGCTCCGCGAGATCGAGGTCGACAAGCGCCGGTCAGTTGCCGGCGACGACGACCCGGAGATGCGCCGGGCCGCTCAGGTAGTGCGACTCGTTCGACCTCGCATCGATCGTCACCGAGCTATTCGGCGACATCGTCCAATCGGCTCCGCCGCCGAGATGAAGGAACAGGAACAGGCTCGCCTCCGCAGGCGCCGTGTTCGTCACGGTGGCCTTCGGGCCGGTTCCGGCGTAGCGGCCGTTGAAGAACCACATCTGCGCCGGCGCGGTCGCGGCCAGGGCGAGGGCAAAGAAGACGGTGAGTGGCGTAGTCATGATCTCGAAACATAGGCGATGGTGTCGGCTCGGGTCGTTTCGTTCGCGGGAGCCTGGGCGACGGGCCTACGGCAGCGGCACCGCCGGCACGAACGTCGCGCCCGCGATCGGGCTTTCGGCCAGGACGAGGCAACTCGCCGTCGAACCACACCCCGCCTTCGGCCGACCTGGGCATTCCAGGCGCCGTGGCGCCCCGGCCCCACGCCGGTTTCGCGGCGTTCAGGCCGGTGGCTCGCCGGTCGGCAGCAGATCGAGCTCCTCGGCGTGCGGCTGCAGCGCTGCAATGATCGCCGCCACGTGATCCGCGAGGTCGACCCCGAGGATCTCGCAACCGCGCAGGATCTCGTCGCGCTCGACCTTCGCCGCGAACGCCCTTTGCTTGAAGCGCTTGAGCACGCTCTTCGGCGCGAGGCCCCGCAGGCGGTCGGGGCGCACGAGCGCGCACGCGACCGTGAACCCCGTCAGCTCGTCCGTCGCGACGAGCGCGCGGCTCATCTTCGTGTCGTACGGCACGTTCCACTTCGTGTAGTGCGCGGCGATCGCGTGCGCGATCGCATCCTCGCCGAGTTCGCGCAGCCGCGCGACGATCCGGTTCGGGTGTTCCC
>JAGQRB010000305.1 GCA_020425925.1 Planctomycetota bacterium | reverse complement strand
CGGGCGATCCCGAATCTGCACGTCTTCCGCCCCGCCGACGGCCCGGAGACGGCCGCGGCCTGGGCCTGGGCCGCGTCGCGCCGCGATGGACCGGTTGCGCTCGCGCTGACGCGTCAGAACGTTCCCCGCCTGCCGCACCCTGACGGCTTCGACGCCGCCTCGGCGCTCCGCGGCGGCTATGTGCTGCAGGATGTCCAGGGTGCCGCCGCGACGATCGTCGCGACCGGCGCCGAGGTCGGTCTCGCGGTCGAGGCGGCCAAGGTGCTCACAGCGCGCGGCATCCCGACGCGCATCGTCTCGATGCCCTGCCTCGAGCTGTTCCTGGCACAGGACGAGGCGTATCGCGACGCGGTGCTCGGCGAGGCCGCGGTCTTCGCCCTCGAGATGGGGCGGCCGGAATGGTGGTGCCAGCTCACCGGTCGGCTCGACCGCTGCATCGGGCAGACCACGTTCGGCGCCAGTGCGCCGGCGGCGGCCGTGGCGGCGCACTTCGGCTTCACGCCGGAGGCGGTTGCCGCACGCGTCCAGGCCGCCCTCTAGCGCCGCGCCTCCGAGCCACCGACTGCGCGACGACCGACCGCGGGCTCCCCGACCGCACTGCGGGTTCTCCCGCAGCGGATCTCGGGCCAGATGCGGGCAGGTCCCGATCAAGGGCGCCCGGCTCGGCACGCGATAGGGCAGCGTGGAGAGTTTCGAGATCTGCCGGCAGGAGGCCGCACGGCCGTGTCCCTGACCGGCAAGCTGCTGTGCGGCTTCCTGTTCGCGGGGCTGCTGCAGGTCGCTCAGATGCTGACCAGCGGCTACTTCGTCGCGCAGATGCAGCAGGCTTCGCTGCAGGTCTCGAGTGCGCTGTCCGCCAGCCTGTCCGTCGATCGCGCGCTCGACGGCAGCCGCCAGCTGCAGACCCGCATCCGCGAGGATCTCGCACCGACGAGCGCCCCGATCCGCCCACAGCTCTACCGGGTCTACGTCGAGGAGATCACGCGCCGGATCGCCGACCTGGCAGCTGCGCTGGCCGAATCGCCCGAGGTCGCATCCGATGCGGTCGAGCACGACCTCGTCGCCGTCGCGACCGAGTTCGCCAGGGTCGCGAACCAGCCGACGAACACCGAGGCCGCGCGCGATGCCGCGAGCTTCCTCGCCGATGCGATCGCCGACCTCGAACAGTCCCTGCTGCGGACCCAGATCGAAGTCAGCCGGGTGGCGGCGGTCGGTGTAGACAGCGAACGCGAGGTCCACGAGCTGCCGGTGCGTGCCAGTCTCGTGATCACGCTGCTCGGCCTGCTCGTGATGGCGACCTTCGTGAGCTGGTTCTCACGCCAGCTCGTGCTGCCGGTGCAGCGGGCGCAAGCCGAACTCGAAGACCGCGTCCGAGAGCGCACTGCCGCCCTCGGCTCGACGGTCGAGCAGCTCGAAGCCGAGATCGTCGAACGCCGGCGCGCCGAATCGCAGAAGGAGCAGCTCACCCAACAGCTGCTCGAGACCTCGCGCCGCGCGGGCATGGCCGAGCTCGCCAACGGCGTACTGCACAACGTCGGCAACGTCCTCAACAGCCTCGCGACCTCGACCAGCCGTCTGCAAGAGCTGCTCGGCCAGTCGCGCGCCGGCGGTCTCCAGCGAGCGCTCGCGCTGGTGCCGACCGAGCCGAGCGCCCTCACCGAGTTCCTGACCACCTCGGAACAGGGCGCGAGACTACGCACCTACCTCGGTCAGCTCGGTGAACAGCTGCTTCGCGAACGCACCCAGCTGCAGGCCGAGGTTCGCCAGATCGGCGCGCGCGTCGGTCACATGGCCGAGATCGTCAACTGCCAGCAGACCTATGCCCGGGTCGCAGGCACGCTCGCGGCCAGCCGGCCGTCGACGATCGTCGAAGACGTGGTCGCGATGCACGCCACCTCGCTGGCGCAGCGCGACATCCGCGTCGAGACCACCATCGGGTTCGACGACGAGTGCATGCTGGACCGCTCGCGGATCATGCAGATCCTCATGAACCTGGTCGCCAACTCGAAGCACGCGATGACCGGCGGCGGCGGCATCCTGCGCCTCTCGGTCACGGCTCCGAGCCCTGCGACCCTCGCGTTCGAGGTCACCGACAACGGCGCCGGTATCGCCGCCGAGAACCTGACGCGGATCTTCGCACACGGCTTCACGACGAAGGTCGACGGCCACGGCTTCGGCCTGCACCACAGCGCGAACGCAGCAACCGAGATGGGCGGCCGCCTGCGTGTCGAGAGTCCCGGTGTCGGACTCGGTGCCACCTTCGTCCTCGAGATTCCCCGGCAGGTCGCCACCGCTGGTGGCCGGCCGCAGATGCAGTGCAACGAACCAGCGGGTGCCGTGACATGAACCACCTTCCGAACGAAGACCCGGTGAATCGACGCGTCCTCGTGATCGACGACAACGAAGCGATCCAGGCCGACTTCCTCAAGATCCTCGCACCGGATGCCGCGGTGTCGGACGACCTGCTGGCCGCAGAGGCCGAGCTGTTCGGCGATCAGCCGGCTCTACCCGAGCGCACCCGATTCGAGGTCGTCACGGCCAGCCAGGGCCGGGAAGGTCTCGAGCGCGCCCGCGCCGCCGCTGCGGCCGGAACGCCGTTCGCGATGGCATTCGTCGACATGCGCATGCCGCCGGGATGGGACGGCCTCGAGACCATCCAACACCTCTGGGCCGAGCTACCCGACCTCGAGATCGTGATCTGCACCGCCTTCGCCGACTACTCCTGGGAGGAGATCTTCGCACGTCTCGGACAGACGGACCGGCTGTTGATCGTCAAGAAGCCGTTCGACCATGTCGAGGTCCTGCAGGTCGCGAGCGCACTGACTCACAAGTGGAACCTGCAGCAGCAGGCGCGGCGCACACTCGCCGACCTCGAGGAACTGATCGAGGAACGTACCCGCGACCTCGTGCGCGCCCGCGACGCGCTGCTGGATCTCAACTCCGAGCTCTCCGCGGCAAGAGACGCCGCAGAAGCCGCCAACCGCTCGAAGAGCCTGTTCCTCGCCAACGTCAGCCACGAGCTGCGCACGCCGATGACGGCGATCCTCGGCTACGCCGAGGAGCTCCGCGACCTGCCCAACCAGACCGTGCCGATCGGTGACCACGCCGAGGCGATCGACACGATGGCGCGCAACGCCGATCACATGATCGGCGTCATCGGCGACCTGCTCGACATCTCGCGTCTCGAAGCCAATCGGCTCGACGTCGAGAGCATCCCCTGCCAACCCCTGCACATCGTCGCCGACGTGGTCGAGCTGCTCGCGCCGCGAGCGCGGCGGCGGGGCACACGGCTCGAGGTGACCTACGCCACCCCCGTACCGATCCGGATCCACAGCGATCCGCTCCGACTCCGTCAGATCGTGCTCAACCTCGTGGACAACGCGCTCAAATTCACCCGCGACGGCAAGGTGACCATCGCGGTGGTGCTCGCGCACGACCCGGCCGATGGCGAGCCACGGCTTCGCATCGAGATCACGGACAACGGCGTCGGCATGGACGCGGTCACGATCGCTCGGTTGTTCCAACCGTTCGAGCAGGCCGAGCGTGCAACCGCTCGCAAGTTCGGCGGCACCGGGTTGGGCCTCGCGATCTCGCGGCGTCTGGCCAACCTGCTCGGCGGTGACATCGAAGTCGAGAGCACGCCGGGGCAGGGCTCGCGCTTCACGCTCGAGATCGCCACCGGGCCGCTCGCCGGCGTCGCCCTGATCGAGTCGCCGAACCAGCTGCAGCGGGAGTCCATCACGGCTCGGCCGGCGGTGCCCCACTTCGAGACCAGCGGGCTCGAGATCCTGCTCGTCGAGGACGGCCCGGACAACCAACGCCTGATCTCGCACGTGCTGCGTCGCGTCGGCTGCGAGGTCGCCCTGGCCGAGAACGGCCAGGAAGCGCTCGACGCCATCGCGAGCGCCGGCCGCACGTTCGACCTCGTGCTGATGGACATGCAGATGCCCGTGATGGACGGACTGACCGCGACCCGGTTGCTGCGCGAACGCGGCTCGACGCTGCCGATCCTCGCGCTGACGGCGAACGCGCAGCCGATCGACCGCGATACCTGCCTCCTGGCCGGCTGCGATGCGTTCCTGACCAAGCCGATCAACCGCCACGCCCTGGTCGCCACGATCGCCGAGCTGACCGGCCGCAAGACGATTCCCCAAGCCCCCACCGTCCCGGCGTCGACGAACCGGTGTCGTCCGTGACAGCGACCCGGCAGACCCAGCCCGCCACCATGAAGATCGCCATCCTGAGCGCCTGCGCGTTAGCCGCCGTCGTCGGCCACCTGCCCGGCCAGGACCTCGAAGCGCTGCGCCGCCAGATCGACGAGCTCACCACCCGCGTCGACGAGCTCGAGGACCAGCAGGCGACCACCTCGGAGCGGATCGGCGCGCGCGCCGTCGTCCAGGCCTACAACGCCAACACCCTCGACCTCGGCGGTCACGTCTCGTCGTTGTTCACCCACATGCATGGCGAGAACCGCGACGTCACCGGTCACGTCGTGACGATCCTGGAGCTCTATCTCCGGGCCCAGCTCGACGAACAGTGGTCACTGTTCGCGACGCCCGGCTTCTACACCTACAACGGCGCCTTCCTCGACGATCCTACCACCGCGACGCGGGGAGACCCGGGCTTCAAGCGCGACGGTGCCGACGACGCCCACGTGTTGTTCACCCGGGCCTACGCCCAGTGGAAGCCCGACGATCTGTTCCAGCTCCGCGCCGGCATCATCGGCTCGCCACACGGCACGACCAACCGCGAGTTCTTCATCCCGGCGCGATCGATCGGGCTCGGCAGCCTCCATACCCGCGTCTACCCGTTCAACCTGTTCTACCCACAGCTGCTCGAGGGCTTCGGCGCGAGCGGCAAATTCGTGCTCCCGAACTCGTCCGACTGGCTCGAGTACGACGCCTACGTCGGCGTCCAACAGGAGAGCCCGGACGACCTGCTCGGTGGTCTTCGCCTGGCCTGGGTCTTCGACGACCTCGGTCTCAGCGCCGCGGTGAACTACGGCACCGGCCGGAGGCCCTCCGCGACCAACGGTCTGACCGGCGCGGACCAGATCGAGGCCGCGCTACGCAACGTGCCGGCGCTGCAGGGCCCGTTCGCGACCCGCGTGCTGGGCAGCCGGGACTACGACCTCGTGGGAGTCGACATCGACTGGCGCACCGGCCCGCTGATCAGCAAGACCGAGGCCTACGTCAGCGCCGAGGGCCAGTACGACGATCAGCGGGTGTTCTCGACCGAGTGGACCTGGTTCGCGCGACCCGAGTGGGGCCTGACCTACCGGTTCGACTACTACGACGGCGGCTCGGACGAGACGGTCGTCTCGCTGGCCCCGTTCGCCACCGCGCCGATGGACCGCGGCCGCGCGATCGAGCACGTGGTCGGCATCTCCTACAACCCGAACGCGGGCGTGCGCATTCGTCTCGACGCACACCACATCAAGCTGCCGCGAACCGGCGATGTGGTCGACTTCCTGAACTTCGGCTGGTCCGTGAGCTTCTGAGCCCGACGATGTTCCGCCACGCCACGCCCCTCGCGATCCTGATGGCCGCACTCGCGGCCCAGGATCCCGCCCCCCGGGAAGAGACGCCACCGAAGCGCGCCCGCTATGTCGTCGTCGTCAGCAAGGCCAACCCCATCCACCTGCCGGCTGCCGAGCTCAGGGCGACCGTCAAGAAGCTCTACCTGAAGACGCTGACGCAGTGGCCGGGGGGCGTGCCGGCGCGGCCGTACGCCCGCGACGCCACGTCGCCGGCGCAGCTCGCTTTCGAACGCGAGGTCCTCGGTATGACCGACGCCGAGCTCGCGCGCCATTGGCTCCGCCTGAAAAACATGCAGGGCACGACCCCACCGCGTCGCGTGAGCTCCGATCGTCTCGCGCTGAAGCACATCACCCGCGCCGACGGCGCCTTCACGATCCTGGCGGCCGACGAGGCCGAAAAGGCCGAGGACGTGCGGATCTTGTTCGACTTCTGAGCTCGCTGGGCCGCTTGGCGGCCCACCGCGCTCAGGACCACGCCGCGCGCCCTTCGGCCCGCCGCCACGGTTCTGAGCTCGCTGGGCCGCTCGGCGGCCCACCGCGCTCAGGGCACGCGGCGGAACCGCGCAGCGTCGAGCCGCACCGGCAGTTTCGCGTGCTCGGTGGCCTGGAACTCGAAGTCGAACTCGCCGCTGTTCGCGATCCGGAACTCGGCGCCGTTCGGATCGAGCGGGACTCCGGCGGCGTCGAGCAGACGCACCTCGACCGCGGCGTCGCTGGGCTCGATCTCGAGAAGCCAGCGTCCAGCCTCGATCCGGACGCCGCGACACCGGCCAGGCTCCCGCCCGACGATCTCCGCGTGCACGGTGTCGTCACCCGGCACCGCCAGGATCGGCGGGGCTGCGAGCCACGCGAGCTGCTCGCGGATCGCGCGCTCGAACGGCCCGCGTTCGGGCGTGCCCTCGGCCGGGATATCCATCATCCGGAACGGGCACGGCTGCCGGTAGCTCCCGAGCAGCACCCCCGGCAGCTCGACGAGGCCCTCGGCGCGACGGATCCCGGCGCGACCCTCGAGTCGCACCCACGTCGGCACGCGCATCGTCTCGCGCAGTCCGTTCGGCAGCACGACCGGCGGCAGACTCAGCATCGCGCAGCGATACTCCGCGAGCCAGCGCGGGTCGTCCTCCATCTCGTATCCGCTCGCGAACATCGGTACCAAGGTGCACGGCGCGCTGCAGAACAGCACGAGATCGGGTCGCCGGTCGAGCACGTAGGTACCGTTGCCCTTCATGTGGCCCGGCACGTAGTAGCGGTGCAGGATCTGCTCCACCGCGGCATAGACGAACGGCTGGATCGGGGTGCGTGCGATCGTCGCGTCGTTGAAGCCGAGCATGTCGACGTGCGGCAGCTCGCTCGCGTACGGCATGCCCCCGGCGGCGTCGACCGCCACCAGCGGCTGCGCCGAGCGGAACGCGCGGCCGAGAACACGGCCGAGCTCGAGGTTCTTCCATTCGACGCCACTGTCGCGCAGTGAACGCGTCATCGGATCCGTGACCGTGTCGTAGACCAGCGCGGCGATCGTGAGCGCGAGCGCGCCGGTAGCGAGCCACGGCCGCCGCAGGGCGAGCTGGTCGACGAGCTCGGCGGCGAGCAGCGCGAGCAGCAGCACGACTGGCACGAACAGCCGGAACGACGGGAAGTAGTCACCGCCGATCGCCGCCATGTAGAGGCACCACAACGGCACACCGCCAGCCACCAACCAGGTACGCACGGCCCGCTTCCGCATCGCGAGCCCGACGACCAGACCGCCGACGGCGAGCGGCAGGATGCCGCGTGCGGCCTCGAACGCGCCAGCGAGATACGTGGCGCCTTCGGTCCAGGTTCGCCAGGACACCTGCGCCTTGAGGTAGGCGGTGTTCGGCAGCCACTCGCCGTAGTACGCCAGCCGGAACGCGAGGTGTCCGAGCACCGCGACGACCGCGGGCAGTGCCAGCCCGATCGGCGCGGCGAACGCTGCCAGGCCGGCGCGCCGGTACCGGAACCACAGCACGGCGCAGGGCACGGCGAGCCAGAGCGGACCGTCCGAACGTGCCAGGCACAGCAGCGCGAACGGGATGCCGGCGCGCGCCGCGGCGCCGAACGTCGGCCGGTCCGCGTCGCGGCAGAGGCGCAGCGTCGAGCTCAACGCGAGCGCCAACAGCAGGACCACGAGCGGCCCCTCGAGGCCGCCGAGTGTCCAGGTCACCGTCGTCGACGCCGCCGCGAGCACAGCCGGGCCGGTCGCGGCTGCCGGCACGTCGCGGATGGCGCGCGGCGGCCGCAGCCGCACGATCACCAGGCCGGCGGCGAGCATGCAGAGCGCACCGAGCCCGCGCGCCGCCAACTCGCCGTCGATACCGAGCGCCATCGGCGCGGCGCAGGCGAGGATCCAGAGCAGGTTCGAGTAGCCCTCGACCGGATCGCCGACGTTCCAGCAGAGGCCGTTGCCGGCCACGAGGTTGGCCGAGTAGCGCAGCACGATGAAGGCATCCTCGGCGAACAGCGGCCACAGCCAGACCTGCAGCGCGACGCCAATCGCTACCGCCGGCAGCAGTGCGAGCGCGACGAGGGCCATGGCGGAACGGCCGCTGGGCGGCGGCGGCACGGTCGGCTGTTCACTCGTCGGCATCGCGGTCACAGCATGCCGACGACCTCGCCGTTCTCGTCGATGTCGATCCTGGTGCCGCCCGGGACCTTGCCGAGCCCGGGCATCGTCATGATCGCGCCGGCGAGCGGGTAGACGAACCCCGCACCGACCGCGACGCGCGCGTCGCGTACGACGAAGCGATAGCCGGTCGGGCGACCGCGGAGGTTCGGGTCATGGCTCAGCGAGTACTGCGTCTTCGCCATGCAGATCGGGAACCGCCCGTAGCCGCGCTCCTCGAACAGCGCGAGCTGCTTGTCGGCAGCCGGCTCGTAGTCGACGCCGTCGGCGCCGTAGATCTTGGTCGCGAGCGTCTCGATCTTCTCCTTGAGCGACGCCTCGTTGGGGTAGAGGAACCGGAACGAGCTCGGCTCGTCGCACGCCTTGACCAGCGCGTGCGCGAGATCCTCGCCGCCCTTGCCGCCCTCGGCGAAGAGCGTCGAGACATGGCAGTCGCTGGCGCCGGCGGCGAGCGCACGTTCCTTGACGAACGCGATCTCGGCCTCGCTGTCGCTCGGGAACCGGTTGATCGCGACGACGACCGGGATGCCGAAGATCCGGACGTTCTCGATCTGCTTCTCGAGGTTGCCGATGCCGGCCTCGAGCGCGTCGAGATCCTCCTGCAGCAGCCCCGGCGGCAGCGGCCGACCCGCGACGGTCTCGAATCGGCCGCTGTGGGCCTTCAGCGCGCGCACCGTCGCGACCATGAGCGCCGCGTGCGGCACCAGACCCGACGCCCGGCACTTGATGTCGAAGAACTTCTCCGCCCCCATGTCGGCACCGAAGCCGGCTTCGGTGACGACGAAGTCGAGGCCTCGCAGCGCGACCTGGTCGGCGATGATCGAGCTGTTGCCGTGCGCGATGTTGGCGAACGGCCCGGTGTGCACCAGCGCCGGCGTGCCCTCGAGCGTCTGCATCAGCGTCGGCTTCAGCGCGTCCTTGAGGATCGCGGTCATCGCGCCGGCCGCCTTGAGATCCTCGGCGGTGACGGCGCGACCGTCGCGCGCGTAGCCGACGACGATCGCGCCGAGCCGACGACGCAGATCGTGGATGTCGGTCGCGAGCCCGAGAATCGCCATGATCTCGCTCGCCGAGGTGATGTCGAACCCGGTCTCGCGCGGCGTGCCGTTCTTCACCCCACCGCGCGCGACCTCGACGTTGCGCAACGCGCGATCGTTCATGTCGAGCACGCGGCGCCAGGCGATCTGCTCGAGATCGATGCCGAGCTCGTTGCCGTGGAACAGGTGCGCATCGAGGAACGCGGCGCAGAGATTGTGCGCCGCGGTGACCGCGTGGAAGTCGCCGGTGAGATGCAGATTGAGCTCCTCGGGCGGCACCACCTGGGAGTAGCCGCCGCCGGCGGCGCCACCCTTGATCCCGAACACCGGCCCCATCGACGGCTGCCGGATGACGCAGCACGCGCGCTTGCCGATCCGGTTGAGCGCCTGCGAGATACCGACCGTGTGCACCGTCTTGCCCTCGCCGAACGGTGTCGGCGAGATCGCCGTGACGACGACGTACTTCGCGTTCGGCCGCGGCTCGGCCTTCTTCAGGATGTCGAGCTTGACCTTGGCCTTGGCATGGCCGTAGGGCTCGAGGTCGTCGGTCGTGAGGCCCATGACACGGGCGACCTCGGTCAGTGGGCGCAGCGGGATCGAACGGGCGATGGAGAGGTCGTCGGAAGACATGGCGGGCGGAGCACGATAGCGAGGCCGGTCCCGCGATGCGACTCTCGACCGGTCTCGGCCCGGGACAGCGGGCGAAGACGGGCGACGGTGCGGACCGATAGGACGCGAGATGGGTCCTTCACGCGATCATTCTCGTTCTGCGCGTCCTTGGTGGTTCACGCCGCTGCTGCTCGCGGCAGCCTGCGGCAGCGGCGGTGGTCCGACCCTGGGTTCCGAGGTCGACACCGAGCCGCCGCAGGCGGGCATGGTGTTCGACGGCCCCGGTGCGGACATCGATCAGCAGACCGACACCGGCGAGCTGACGGCCAACTGGGACGGCTTCACCGACAACTCCGGCTCGATCGCGCGCTACGACTGGGCGATCGGCACGACCACCGGCGGCACCGAGGTCGGCGGCTGGGAGAACGTCGGCGACGTCAAGACGGCGACGCGGACCGGCCTCGCGCTGACCGTCGGAGTCACCTACTACGTCGCGGTCCGGGCCTACGATGCCGCCGGCAACGTCAGCGAGCCCGCAGTCAGCGACGGCGTGACCGTGACCAGCGGCGGCAGCAGCGGCGGCGGCTCGGGCGCGGTCCTGGCGAGTTCGGTCACGCAGTGGGGCATCACCTGGCGCTTCGCCGAACCGATGCCGGTCGGGCAGTTCTGCAACGGCGACTGGTGGGTGGTCGGCCCGGTCGAGATCGTCGAGATCGAGCCGCCGGTGCAGACCGACGGTGCCGGCCGGGTGCTGAACGGCTCGATGAT
>JAGQRB010000304.1 GCA_020425925.1 Planctomycetota bacterium | reverse complement strand
CGCCGTCTCGAGCAGCCGTTCGTCCTTCGCTCCCGCATCGTGCACCCGCGGCTCGAGGCGACGCTGCGCGGCGAGACCGCCCGTTGTCAGACGGCGGTATCGGCGCCAGACCGCCACGTGCACGGACCAGGCGAGCACGACCGCGACGATGGCGAGCACCGCGAGGTAGCCGATCGGCCGTCTCGCCGCGAGCGCCGGGACGACACGCGGCAGCGCGAACAACAGCGGGAAGAGTGCGGCGACGACGGTCGGCCAGTTGGGGACCTCGCCGCGTGGCGCCAACAGGCCTTTCGCTTCGAGTACCCGGCGCAGCTCCGCCAGCGGTCCGTCGAGCGCCGAACCCAGGGCCTGCTGCAGCCGCCGCCGCCCGACCGGCTGACCGCCCGTCTCTGCGTACAGTGCGCGCAGCAGCGGGTGCGCGGTCGACGACGGCGATCGCATCGGCACGAGCTTGCCGCGAGCGATCCGGGCCTCACCGCGCTGCACGAGCTCGGCGACGAGGACGAGCTGCACCCGCGGGGCACCGCCGCACAGCATCGCGGTCTCGTAGACGCCTTCCGGCATCGCGCCGACGCCGCGGTCGACGGCCGTGCGCCAGAGCCGGCGGCCGATCACGGCGGTGACCGCGATCACGACGGCACAGGCCAGAGCGAAGAACCGCAGGAACGCGCCGGCCGACAGCGCGTACGGGTTGCCGTTCGCGTCGACGATCGAGTCCGGCCGCGAGTCCGGCGCGAGCGTGCAGCCGGCGGCGAGCGCGAGCAGCACGAAGATGCCGAGCAAGGCCGTCCGCAGCCGCAGACGCGGCAGCAGATGCACGTCGTCGCGGTTGACCCGGACCCAGCGCGTGTCGCGCCCGAACCGCGTCGCGGCGTCCGGCCAGATGTCGACCGGCGGGTGCTCGCCGAACCAGGTCAGGTAGCTGTGGCGTGTGCGCGAGTACTGCTCGTCGAACAGCGCGCCCTGCGCGGGGCCGCCCGCGGTCGGACCGTGGTGCAGCTCGCGGCCGAGCACCTCGGCACAGAACACCTGCCAGTAGTCGCGGGTGTACAGCAGATGCAGATGCCACGCCTGGTCGACCTGGTCCGAGGGCGTGACCGGATGCCCGGCGACGACCGCGAGGAACGTGAAGCGTCGGTACTCCTCGACCACGCGCGCCGCGAAGCGCCGCGACCAGGAGTTGTCGCGCGCGAGCCGCGCAGTGAACGGCAACGCCGCGCCGTCGACGTCGAGCTCGTGGCGCGCGATCCGTTGCCAGAGGTCCCGTGCCGCCGTCGGCCAGCCCGCGGTCGGTTCGCGCCTCATGTCTCGATCTCCATGCTGCGGTTGTTGCGCTCCGCGAGCAGCTTCTTCTGGTAGCGCCCCTGCACGACGTCGACGACGACGAGCACGGCGATCACGAAATAGAACGTCGACTTCGACATCGCCTCGATCGGGAACTCGAAGAACTCCAGGTGCGCGAGGTGTCCGCCCTCGCTGAGCAGCATGACGCCGACGAGCAGCAGCACGAACAGCCCGAGCACCTCGTACATGCGGTTCTTCTGCAAGAAAGCCGAGACGCGGTCCGCGAGCCAGATCATGAGCAGGCCCGAGATCACCACCGCGATCGCCATCGTCACGAAGTTCTTCGTCAGCGCGATCGCGCCGAGGATCGAGTCGAACGAGAACACCAGGTTCATCAGCACGATCACCGTCACGGCTTGCGCCGGCGTGCGCTGCGTCGCCGCCGCTTCGCGCTCCTCGAGATCCACCGGCGCCAACATGTGGAAGATCTCTTTGACGGCGGTGTAGAGGATGAAGCCGCCGCCCACGAGCACGATCAGCGCGTGCCCGCTGAGCGCGAACCGGATCGCGAACGTGTCGACGTGCACGAACGCTTCCTGGAAGTAGCCGATCGCCTGTGTCAGCACGAACAGCAGCAGGATGCGCAGCACGATCGCGATGCCGATGCCGAGCCGCCGGACGCGCTGCCGTTCGGACTCGACGACGCGTTTGCTCTCCATCGAGATGTAGAGCAGGTTGTCGAAGCCGAGCACCGCCTGCAGCAGGATCAGCATCAGCAGGGTGAGCAGATTGTGGATCGAGAAGAAGTCCATCGGCGGGCGGGAGTGTATGGAGCGGACGAGGTCCGACGAACGCCAATGGCGAATGGCGATGGCATTCATCGATGTCCGAAGCCATGATCCATCGCCGAGGGAGCCCGGCGCCGGAATCACTGGACCCGCCTCGCCAACGACCGTTTCCGATGAGCCCTTCGCACGACCCGCAGATCGACGTGTTCGTCAGCTACGCCCACGTCGACAACGAGGCATCCGGGTGGGTGGAGCAGTTCGAGCGCCAGCTCGACGTGCGACTGCGACGCATCACGGGACGCCGTGACATCAACGTCTGGCAGGACACCAAGCAGCTCCGACGCAGCCAGAACTTCGGCCCCGCGATCGAAGAAGCCCTCGCGGGCTCGCGCTTTCTCGTCGTCCTGGTCAGCGCCACCTATCTCAAGTCGTCACCCTACTGCACGAAGGAGCGCGAGTTCTTCCTCGCCAGCGCCAAGGCGCAGCCGCAGGGTCTGAGCGTCGGAACCTTCAGCCGGATCATCGTCGTGCTGACGCAGAACATCCCGCACGAGGAATGGAGCAAGGTCCTGCCCGGCACCTCGGGACACGCGTTCCACAACGTGCCGCCCGGCGAAGATCGGATCGGCGACTACCTGAAGCCCGACAGCGAGGACTACGACAAGGCGATGGGAACGCTCGCCGAGGAGCTCAGCGAGGCACTCGAGCTCTTCGCCGGCAACGCCGGTGCGCCGCCAGCCGAAGCAGCGTTCGAGGTCTTCCTGTCGCACGCGGCCGACGACATGGAGGCCCTGGCGCGGTCGCTCGAGCGCGACCTCGAGCGCGAAGGCGTCCGGGTTCTGCCACATGCTCCCCCGCCGTTCGAGCCGGCCGAACACGCCACCAGCGTCGCGGCGGCGGTGCAGCGCGCCGACCTCACGGTCCACCTGCTCGGCAAGGGCTCGGGCGCGCAGATCGAGGTGGACGGAGATCCGCTGAAGACGTTCCCGCTCGAGCAGCTCCGGATCGGCTTCGAGCATGCGCGCTCGCAACTCGTGCTCCAGCCGCAGGAGATCGTGATCGGGCGTATCGAGGATCCGGCCGACCGGGACTTCCTCACCCAGCTCGAGGAACGCGAGCGCGAGCCGAAGCGTTTCGAGATAGTGCGCACCGACAAGCACCGGATGCTGGACGAGATTCTCGCGAAGAAGGCCGAGATCGAGGAAGCCCGGCGTCAGGAAGTGGTCGAGCAGGGCACGCTCACGGCGCTCGTCGACCTCTACTCCAAGGACCTCGGCAACGCCGCACCGATGGTCGACTACCTGAATCGACGCAGTATCAGGCCGATGCTCTCGGCCGCCGAGCCCTCGATGCAGGAGTTCACGGAGCGCTTCCTGCAGTCCCAGCTCTTCATCATCGTCTTCGGCGAAGCCTCGCGGGACTGGGTTCGCGCGCGCCTCGAGGCCGCCACCAAGCTGATCTGGGATCACGAGCTCGAGCGCAAGATCGCGGTGTACGCCGCGCCCCCGCAGAAGGAGAAGAAGGACCTGAGCTTCAAGCCGTTCGACGTCCACGTCGCGGTCAACGTCGACGGTTTCGATCCGCAGACCCTCGAGCCGTTGCTGTCGTGACGAGCGTCGCCACAACCGAGAACCCGTTCGTCGGCCTCCGACCGTTCGACGACACGCCGGAGGACATCCGCCGCTTCTTCGGCCGCCGCGAACAGACGTCGGAGCTGCTCGCGTCGCTCGATCGCTACCGCTTCCTCGCCGTCGTCGGCAGCTCGGGATGCGGCAAATCGTCCCTGATCCGCGCCGGCCTGATCCCTGCGCTCCGCGCCGGGTTCCTCGTCGAACGCCGTGATTCGTGGCAGGTGGCGAAGGCCAAACCCGGCGACACCCCGCTGCGCAATCTCGCGCGAGCGCTGCTGACCGGCGATGACGAAACCCCGGCAGCGGCGGACGTCGATGCGCTGCTCGCGGACATCCACGAGCGGCACGCACAGGCGGTTCTCGACCGGATCGAGCGCCGGGTCGGTGCACGCGACAACCTGCTGCTGCTCATCGACCAGTTCGAGGAGATCTTCGCATTCCGTCCGCCGGAGGACGACACGGACAACACGGTGCGCGTCGGATCGGTATCACCGGCACGCGCCGCCGAGGACGCGCGGAAACGCGAGGAAGCCGCGGCATTCGTCGACCTCATCGTGCGGCTCGGCCGCGAGTCACAGTTGCCGGTCTACACCGTGCTGACGATGCGTACGGACTTCCTCGGCGACTGCGACGTCTTCTACGGGCTTCCCGAGGCCATGAACCGCGGGCGCTATCTCGTGCCCCGGTTGACGCGACAGCAGCTCCGCCAGGCGATCGCGGGACCGGCGCGCAGCGTCGGCACCGACCTGGCGCCGCGGCTCGTCGACTATCTGCTCAACGAACTCGGCAGCCGCTCGGACAGGCTGCCGATCCTGCAACACGCCTTGTTCCGCGCCTGGAAGCTCTGGCAGGCCGCAGGCGCGGCAGGACGGATCGATCGTGACGACTTCGACACCGCCGGCGGACTCGCGTTCGCGCTCAGCGAGGATGCCCGGGAAGCGCTCGCGTTGTGCGACGCGGCCGACGCACAGAAGGTGTTCCGCTGCCTGACCGACACCGACGAAAACAACCGCCGTGTGCGCCGCCCGGCCCGTATCAGCGAGATCGAGGCGATCACGAATCTGTCGAAAGCGGCCATCCTCGCGGTGCTCGACCCGTTCCGCGCCGAGGATCGCTGTCTGGTCTACTTCTCCGATGCGAGCGAAGCGGACCCGCGCGTCGACATCTCGCACGAGAGCCTGATCCGTCGGTGGCCACTGCTGTCGAGATGGGTCGACGACGAACGTCGCGCGCGCGATCGGCTGCGCGACCTGGTCAAGAGCGCGCGCGAGAAGGCCCGTAGCGAGGGCAGCTGGCTCCAGGGCCCACGACTCGCGCTGACCCGCGCCTGGGTGGAAGCGAACCGACCGAACGCCACGTGGGCCGAACGCCACGAGGTCACGGCGAAAGACTTCGAAACGGCCCATCGGTTCTTCCGCGACAGCGAGGCCGACGCGGAACGCGAGCGGCAGCGCGAGCGGAGCAACAAGTTCTGGCAGGGCGTGCGCTGGATCGTGACCGGCGTTCTCGCGCTCGTGCTGCTCCTGATCCTGGTCTATACCTATTTTGCGCGCCAACGATCGAGAGCCGAGGCCGAGCTCGACAAGGAGATCCTGCAGCGGGCCAACGAGAGTCTGGCTGCGGAGGACTACGACCTCGCTGGTCTGCGGCTCGCGAAGCTGCGAGGCACTCCGCCCGAGCTCGAGAGCAAGGTCGACAGGATCTGGCGTCACGGCTTGCTGCACCGATGGCCGTCGGCTGACCACGCTCCGGTCGCATTTCGGGTCGCGGCCTTCGCAACGGAGGAGACGCAGCCGGACTCGCGCCGAGTGCTCGTCGTGTCGACCGAGGGCGAAGCCCGCGTGCTGACGTTCGAGTATTCGCGCGAGCCAGCCGAGTGGGTGATGCCGGGTGACTGCCGCACGGCGGCCCTCAGCGCCGACGGGCGGCTCGTCGCCGCCGCCGCGGACGACGGCCTGCGGGTCTGGAAGGTCGGCAACACGACGGCAGCCGCAGCGGAGGAGCTGTCGTCGACCAGCGACATCCGGGTGATCGAGTTCGGCCCCGGTCCGGCGATCGCGACCGCCGATGCGGCCGGTCAGGTTGCCCTCTGGCGATTCGCCGACGCGCGCTGGCGCAGCATCGACTTGACGGTCGACCCCGAGGCGCCCGGCATCCCGGGCGACCTCCTCGGCGGCGTCCCGGGCAATCTGCGCTTCAGTGCCGATGGCCGCTGGCTCGCCGCGAGTTCCTCGTCGGCCGAAGTGGGACTGTGGCAGCTGCATGCCGAGAAGGCCCAGAGAAGGGTGACCCATGGCCACACCCGCGCCGTCCTCGACCTCGCGATCGGCGGCGATCGCTTCGCCACGGTGTCGTGGGACGGGACGACGCGCCTCGGCACGCTGCCCGAGTCCGACCCGATTGCCGCCGGCGCGATCCCGACGGCGGTGTCCTTCTCGCCCGACGGCTCCCGGATCGTCACGGCATGCGAGGACAAGGTCGCTCGGGTCTATTCCGCCCAGGACGGGCACCTCGTTGCCGAGCTCGAAGGCCACCTCAAGGCGGTGACCGCCGCGACGTTCGGTTTCGGCAATGACCGCGTATTCACGGTGTCCGAGGACGGAACGGCGATGTTCTTCGACGTTGCGACCAGGAAGCGAGACACGGAACTCGACGTGCTCGATCGGGTCGTGCGGGCAACCTACAGCCGCGATGGCGTCTACCTGCTCACGGTGCACGATCAGGAAAGGGGGCAGGAGATTCGCATCTGGACACCCTCTCGCCCGATCCCGACGGACGGCGGGACGCGGCTTGCCGGCAAAGAGCTGCTCGAGCTCTACTGCAGCCGAACGTCGCAGAAGTTGCCGACCGATCCGCAGCCCGAGCGTTGATTCATCGGACGACGCGCAGCGTCCGCGAGAACGCCTGGTCGGAGCTCGCGCGCACCACGATATCGAGCGCCTCTCCTTCCGGGAGCTCGGGCGGAAACGGCAACGTCGCCGATATCGCGACCGCGTCGTGTTCCCCCGGTACGGCGATCGGGTCGAGGGCGACGATCCGGCCGCCGATCGTCGCGAACACCTCCGCGATCGGGGCCCGGCGACTGCGGATCGTCCCGGCGAGCTCGAAGTTGCCGGCGTCGTGGTCGCAGGATCGGCACTCGAGTTCCATGCTGCCGGCCCCCTGCTCGAACGCCGCCCTCTCGAAGTCGTTCTTGAGGAAGACGGTGAGCTGGCGCGCCACGCTCGCCACGAGTTCGTCGCCGCGAACATCCTTCG
Organism: Planctomycetota bacterium; assembly: GCA_020425925.1. GTDB lineage: Bacteria > Planctomycetota > UBA1135 > UBA1135 > UBA2386 > JAGQRA01. The sequence continues at coordinate 63,935 of JAGQRB010000304.1, read as the reverse complement.
ACGGCAGGATGACGGGCGGACAGAACAGCGTGAGCACCGTCGGCCAACTCCAGAAATCGTTGCGCTCCCAGAATGTCAGCGGGATCGGCTCGGGCACCACACTGTGCTTGTAGAACGGGGCTCTCGGTTCACCGCCGGGCGCGATCTCGAACTCGAGCCGGAAGCGGTCACCGAACGACAGCTGGCAGTCTTCGATCACGAGACCGAGGATCCAGGTGCCCATCCACAGCGGCAGCGACAGCGCCCAACCCCAGCGCGTCTCCCGGACCTCGATCTCGGGTCGAATCGGGCAGATCGGGCGAATGACGATGTCGGCGTTCTCGCAGTCGAGTTCGAGCGGCACGGACGAGTTCGGAATCCGGACTGCGACCGCGGCTTCGAGACCGCCGTCGGTTCGCCCCAACGCCTGGACGAGTTTCCCCGAGAAGCCGCGCAGAACCCGTTCCCCGAAGGAATGGCCCTCGGGATCCTCGAGGCCGAGGACGAGCACTCGCAGGTTGGCCGGCGGTCCCTCGACGCGTTTCGGAGCCGCGCAGGCGCCGAGCAGCCCCAAGCCCGCAGCGAGCAGGCCGGAGCGCAGCGACTTCATCGTTGCCATGGGTCCTCCTGGAGCTCGTAGACACATCGGAACCCGTAGGCCGGGGCGCACAGATAGGCGGGGCGCTCCGATCGCCGCCGGGGATCGCCGAAGTACTCGTCCATCGCCGACTCCCAGGCCTCGAAGCCGCCGCGGACGTCGGTCCAGGGCTTGAACAGGGAAACACCGGACACGACCACCCTGATCTCGCCATCGAAGCGACACCACTCCGCCACCCCCCCGTCGAGCCCGCGGATCGCCATCGACCCAGCGGTCGAGTCCGCAGGGACCGACGGCTCGATGACGAGTTGACTCGCATCGGGGACCTCGAGCGGCGTGGCGACGAGCCCGGCAAGATCCCAGGCCGCGTCCCACTGCGCGCAGGTCGGCAATCGCAGCGGCTGGTCGAGACCCGGGACCAGAGTCGCGGCGAAGTCCCGCGCCACCACGAAGCTGATGCCGTGGATCAACGCCATCGGATCGCTTTCGACGGACGCCGACACGCTGAAGCGATGCTCGTTCCACCAGCGGTCGAGCGCGATGGTTCGCGCGCCAGGGTCGCGGCTCATCCGCGCGCAGAACTCACTACAGGTGACCTCAGTCCGATCGACCAGGAACGGCGCCAGCACGCGCGGCGGCAGCAGCACGGCGGGCACGGTGCACGCCCCCGCGAACGAGAAGACCGGTGGCCGCTCGAGCCGCGGTGGCACCAGCACCATCTCCGTCGAGCGCCCCTCGACGAACCAATAGCCGTGCTCGAAGCGGACGTTTCGTCGCTGACCGACGGGCCCGAAGCGCTCGGGCCAGAGTCGTCGCGCTTCGCCGCTCCACGTCGCAGGGAACTCGCGCAACCGGATCGGCGGCAGACTCTCGACCGGCGGGGCCTGCAGGTTCCTGAGCAGCGGCGCGAGCTGCGGCAGGTCGGAGCGCAACGCCCGAAGCTGCTCCAACAGCTCCGCGTAGCGGCCGCGCTGATCGCGGCAGCTGGCCACGATAGGGCTGTCACCGCGCTCGTACGACGGCTTCGCATCGAGCGCCTGCCAGTTCTCGAAGTAGCCGTCCCGGAGGGCCTTCAGATCGCGCTCGAGCTCCCCCACCCAATCCTCTGCATGCCGCTCGAGCCGCGCGACCTTCCACGATTGCAGTTCCGCCGGTTCGTCGTCCACCAGCTCCAGCGTGCGCGCGAGCCCCCGGATCCTCGCGAAACGATCGGCCCTGGCGCGCGACCAACCCGCTTCGACCGCGGACGCCAGTTCGCTGGCGCGACGACAGACGCCGCACAACTCGGGCTCCTGTTCGAACAGGTGTTTCGATGCCTCGAGCGTTTCGAGGATCTGCCGGGGCGGGGTTCCCCCCGTGAGTCTGATTCTCTCCGTCTCGAGGATGCCGGCGCGGCGACCCCGTTCTTCCGGGACGATTCCGCTCAGGCGCTCGCGCACCGTCTCGGGGAACGGGGAGTCGTTCGCCAGCCGCTCGAGCATCTCCAAGCGGGGAGGCTCCCACCGTTTGACCTGATCCTCGAAGGCCCCGCAGCGAGCCAGGAGGGCTTTCACCAGCGCCGTCTCGCTTATCGCGATGTCGAAGTGGGCGACCTCGGACGGTACCCCGTCCCGATTCGCGGTCGTTGCGAGGTAGAGGCCCTCGAGCACTTGCCGCACGAGCGCCCGCTGCCCCGCCAGCGCGCCCTCTGCATCGGCAACGTCCGCGCGGACGCCTCGCAGCGACTCGAGCCCGGGGTGGTCGCGCGGCGTGGCTTCCAGCACTTTGTCGATGGCCTGCAGAAGCTGCTGCTTCTCCGCGATTGCCGCTTCCAACTCGTCCGATCGGACGAGGTAGTCGCTCCGCCAGGCCCGCCGATCGGCCGGCGACAGGACCGTCGACTCCGGTTCGCCTCGGGTGGGCCGTTGCGCTCGTGCGCGCTGTCCGGGCGTGGCCGTGGCCAGCCACAGCGACACGACTCCGGCGAGCCACGAGGCCACGACGCACGACGGGCGGTAAGGCTCGCCTTCCATGGCTCGCATTGTAGGAGCGAACGGCGCACGCGAAAGAGCCGAGCCATCGCATCGATCCCAACGCCGGATCCCGTCGCTGTGCCTCGTTGCGGCGAGCGGCTAGACTGGTCCCGGGAGACTGCATCAACCACTCCCCGGCTCTGCAGGAGGAAGCCGCCTTGACCACAACGATCATCAGGTTCGCGGCGCTCGCATCGCTGCTCGGCGCTTCCGCGTGTGGTCCGGCCGTAGTCGGACTCGTGGTCGACGACGCGCAGGGTCGTGACACCCCGGAGCTCAGCGAAGCCAGCGTCGTTCCCGGGCCCATACAAGCCTCGATACAGGTCGCGCACGACGCGACCCTGATCGCGATCGCCGTGAATCGGCCCGAGGCCCGCCCGATCCGCCTGCGCCTCGAATACGATCTCGGCGACGGTGAAGGCCCACGGAAGGTCCCGCCGTCCGACGTCGAGCGGATCGACGCCGCATCGAACCCGCTGCCCCTCGCGAGTTCGGGCGACAGTTTCGAACTCGCCACGTCCGCGACGGTCGAGGTCTATCTGCTCCTTTGGCAGCACGGCCGAACGCTGGGCCGGGTCGAAGTGCGCAACGTCGACCTCGACGCGGTGTTCGTCGACGCCAGTCGACCGCCCGGCTTCGCACGGGCAGTAGCGGCGAAGCGGCCGTTGCTCACCAACGCGACGATCGGCCGCGAGCTCGGCAACCTCGCCGATGTCGAACTGACCCGCAAAGCTGCCACCGACCCGGAGAGCGAGTTCGTCGTCGCGGCGACGCTGCTGGACCGCGGCGGCGACCGCGACATCACCGAGTTCGAGTTCGCATTCGCGCTGACGTCGGCAGCACCGACGTCCACGGACTGGGTGGTCCTCGGGGAGGTCGCGCGACAGAACGGCCTCCAGGAACCGAGGCCCGACGGCTTCGTCGAATCCGCGCTCGAGTTCACGATCGATCCGCTCGTTCCGACCAACTCGATCCCGCTCGGGCAGCACGAGCGACTCTGGCTGCGCATCCGGCACCGCGAGGTCTACCCGGCGGAGCGCGGCAGCGGCACGGTCGCACCGTTCGAAGCCGAGACCGTGTCGAGCCTCGCCGAGCCCAACGCGAACGTCGGCTACGCCCCGTTGATCCAGGCCGCCTCGATCGTCGATCCGAGCGCGATGCTCACCAGACCCGATGATCCGGGGTCTCCGTGGCTGCGGCTGCCCGTCGTTCTCGACCTGCGCAACCCCTCACCGACCCAGGCGATGGAGGTCGACCTGCGCGGCGAGTACCGCATCGACGGCGCCTGGCGGCCGGCGACGCCGTTCGAGCGTGGCGACCCGCAGTCGCAGACCCTCGTCGCGCTCGCCCCACTCGAGCGGAAGACGCACTTCTTCGTCTGGAACGTCGTCCGCGACGAAGGCCTGGGTCTGCGCTTCTCCGATCCGCGAGTCGCCGAGGTGAGGGTCACGGCGGCTCGCCGCGGCTCTCCGCTCGAGACCGCGATCCGCGCGGGCTTCTCGATGCTCAACACGAATCCGTTCGTGAGTTTCCGCGCCAACCTGCTGCCCGATGCGATCCACGTCTGGCCGGGCAGCGAGCCCGACGGCGCAACTCGCGACCTGTTCTTCACGCGGAAGGGCGCCAATACGCAGGAAACGCTGGTCGGCCTGAGCCAACAGTTCGCAGCCCGGCAGATCCTGCCCCCACCGCCGCCATTCGACCTCGGCCTCTCGAATGGGGTGACCGGCATCGTGGCGACGGATTCCGCCATGGGGCCCGACTGCATCGTTCGCGCCGCCAGGAACTTCTACTACGTCAGCTGGCCGAAGAGCTGCGGCGGCATCTGCATGCCGACGGGAGCGCTCCTCCCCGGCGCCACGGCCGACCATACCCCCGGCGACGAGGCGTTCGCATTCGAGCTCACCGGTGCGAACGGGGTCTACCGCGTGGCGATGTTCACCACCTGGGTCAGGTCCGGCGCGAACCTCGACGTCGAACTGAACGCCGTCGTGCTGGATCCGCAGCAGGACTGGTACGTCCAGAACCAACAGGCGACGATCCCGCTCGTCTCGGCTCCTCCGATGGACGTACCGATCCGGATCGCCACGGTCGGCGGCGAGTTCGACGGCGACCCGAGCACCTGGGAAGTCGTCCTCGGCAACGCCGGGACCGAGTTCCTCTCCCCCGGGCACGGCCTGCTGCACATGTGGCACATCGGTCTGTCCGGCAGCACGCCGCCGCTGGCGATCTCCGCGACCCCGGAAGCCCTGCCGCGAGCCCCTGCGATCGAAGCAGCCGACGACGACGCGAGGGTCTGGCGGCTGGCCGGCTGGGACCCCGGCGACGGCAAACGCGGGCTCGTGCTCGTCCGCGAGCTCCTTCCCCGCGTCGGCAGCACGACCCGTCATCGCCTCGACGTGCACCTGCTCGATCGAACCGCGAGCGGTGGTTTCGCGGCCTCCTGGCGGGCGATCGCGCCTGCGGATGGCCCCGAGGTCAGCGCCGGCAGCTGGAACCTGCAGCGCATCTTCGCCGAGGACCTCGATGGCAGCAGCGGCGGTATCCCCGGCTCGGACCTGCTCGCCGTGCTGAGTCGCCCGTACGGCCAGGGGCAGCGAGCCGCCGAGGTATGGCTGCTCGCGCCGGATGCCGGACCGGTCGGTGAGTGGCGCCGGATCGTCGAGGATCTGCGGGCGCTCGATCCCCACGATCTGCAGCCGCCGCCGAACGATGCCGGAAACACCTGGGCCGACAGGTTCCAGCTCGCCGACGTGAACGGCGATCGCCGGCTCGATCTGCTGACGTGCGAGTCGGTCGGCAACTCGAGTTCCGACCCGAGTCATTTCAACTATCTCGCTTCCTCGCTGTCGAGCGTCGCGGGCCGGCTCGGGGAGCTCCAGCAATCGGCGGGCAATCCGTTCTACCGCTCGCTTCGTCCCGGCCTGATCGACGCGAACCGCGATGGCTACGACGATCTGATCACGGGTGGTCGCCTGCACCTGGCGAACCTCGAAGGCAGCTACACACCGACGATCGGCGGCTTTCGCGGCGGCTCTCACACGATCCACCGCGTCGAGCGGATCCACCTCGGCGGGAACGAGGATTCGACCGATGTGCTCGCATTCGATCCCGCATCGGGCGTCGGAACGATCGACCGGCTCGACGGTCTCGGGTCACCGGATCTGACCGTCAGCCCCGCGTACGACTTCACGTTCGCCGCGAACGGCAGGCTCTTCGACGTCCGCGCCTGGATGCGGCCGACCTCGACCGCGCACCAGATCAAGGACCTGATCGGACTGGTCGAACCGCCGCCGACCGGATCGTCGGGTGCACAGCTCTTCTCCATCGATCTCGCCAACGCGCCGTCGCCGGAAGCGTTCTCGGCCTGGCCGGGAGGCTTCTACGTCGAGGCCGGCATGGCGCTCGTTCGGCGCGAACCGTTGTCACCGACAGGCGAGGGTAGCGAGCGCGCGACCCAGGACATCGCCGTCGTGGACGCGAACGACCACACCAGGATCATCGTGTTCGAGTCGCACATGAACTACGCGACCCGGGTCGTGACGCTCGATCAAGACGTGGTCCGGATCGCCGAGGCCTCGGTCGGAAGCGACGCATTCGAGGATCTGTGCGTGCTGACGACCGAGCAGCTCGCCAACGACTCCGTCGTCTTCCGGGTGCTCTGCATCGAGCAGGATCCCGATCCGACGAAGGGCGTCGGTCGGCCGGCCGCGATCACGACGCTCGCCGAGTTCGAGGCGCCCTTTGCAGAATCCGCGGTGCGGGCCTTCGCTTTCGACCGACGACGCGACTCGCGAGCAGGTGGCTTCCTGCTGATCGACGACGACGACCCCGAAGGCACTCGGAGCGAGATCCGACTGCTGCAGTCGATCTCCGGCCCGAACGAGCAACCCGATGTCCGCGTGATCCGATCGCCACTCGATCAGGACTCCAGCCATCCGCTGCAGGTGATCGTGTCGGACAGCAACCTGGACGGCGTGCTCGAGGTCGTCGGCGGCGAGGACTCGACCGCGCCTTCCGGCCTCAAGCACATGGTCACGAACGGGACCCAAGGCGGGTCGTAGGGCAACGGACGGACGTGCCGCTTGACACCCGCGCCCCGCAGCACGTAAGCCCGCGGCTCCGCATGTCCGCCCCCGAGATCATCCGCCCGTTCGAAGACCGCGACCTCGACGCTCTGCTGGCGCTGCGGGCACGCTGCTTCGACGGCCTCGACCTCGAGCGCGAGCGCGTGCGCCGCAAGTGGGCGTTCGACGACAACCCGGCGCGTCAGGACGGCATGCCGCCGTGCTGGATCGCCGAGCTCGACGGCGAGGTCGTCGGCACCTACGGCATGCTGCCGGCGAAGGTCTACATCGACGGCACCGCGACCCCGGCGATCTGCGGCGTCGACTTCTGCGTCGCGCCCGAGCTGCGCGGGCGCGGGCTCGGGCGCCGACTCACCGCCGCGATGGTCGAAACCGCGGGCTCGCGCTTCCGCTTCATCACCTCGCCGACGGCCGCGACGACCGCGCTGATGCAGGAACGCGGCGCCGGCGTCGTCGACGCCGCCGCCGAGGGTGCGCTGTTCGCGCGGCCCGGCTCGCTGCCGACCGCCGCACCGACGGCGGCGGCCGCGGCGCTGGAAGTGCGGCAGCTGACCGGCTTCGGCGGCGAGTGCGATGCCCTCGCGGCGCGCCTGGCGCCGCACCATCGGTTCGTGACCGTGCGCGACGCAGCCTACCTGCGCTGGCGCTACGTCGGCGACCCGTACGTCCGGCACGTCGTGTTCGGCGCGTTCGAAGCCGCCGGCGCGAACGACGGTGCGATGCGCGGCCTCGGGGTGCTGACGCTGTCGCCGACCGAGCCGCAGGGTTACGTCGCCGAGCTCGCGGTCGAACCGCACGACCTCGCCGCGGCGCGCGCGCTGCTCGCGGCCCTCGCCGACGCGGCGCGCGAACGCGAGCTCGAGGCGATCTTCGCGCTCGAACGGCGGCCGTCGCTGCAGCCGATCCTGCACGAGAACGACTTCACCGCGATGCCGACCGGCGCACCCGAGCCGGTGCTGCTGCTGCTCGGCGGCACGGTGGACCCGAAGGACTGGTTGCTGTCGCCGGGCGACGGCGACTTCCTGTTCCGCATCGGGAGCGCCGGATGAACGCGCGCGACGACCGCGTCGCCGCGACCCGCGGCTTCCTCGCCGGCAGCCGCGCGATGCTGCGCCATTTCATCCACCGCCGCATCGTCGAGTTCCCGGACTTCCAGCGCTCGCTGTTCCTCGCGCCGCACCCCGACGACATCGAGATCGGCTGCGGCGGCACGCTGCAGAAGCTGCTCGCGGCCGACCGACAGGTGCGACTGTGTTATCTCACGGACGGCAGCGCGGTCGGCGAACCGGCGCGCGACGCGCATTTCGCCGTCATCCGTCGCGCCGAGGCCGAGGCGGTCTCGCAGCGCCTCGGGCTGCCGTCGCCGGTGATCCTGGCGTGCCCCGAACGGACGTTCCGCGACCCGGCGCGCCGCGCCGACATCACGGCGCTGGTACGGGCACAGCTCGACGAGTTCCGGCCCGACGGCGTGTTCTTGCCGTGGGTCACCGACCAGCACGTCGACCACCGCTACACCAACCTGCTGCTGGCCGACGCGCTGCGCGGTTCGTCGCACACACCGACGGTCTGCGGCTACGAGGTCTGGTCGTTCGTGCCGCCCGGGCTCGTCGTCGACATCTCGGCCGAGCTCGCCGAGAAGGTCGCGCTGATCCGGCTCTACGCCTCGCAGTTCGAGTTCCTCGACTACGCCCACATCGTCGACACGCTGGCGCGCGCGCACGCGCCGCTCGCGCCCGGCGCGACCGCCTGCGAGGCGTTCTGCGCGATGCACACCCAGGGCTTCCTGGCGACGGTCGACGAGCTCGCACTCGACGATCCGGCCGGCTGCGACGAGGTGTTGCTGACGCCACCGCCGACGATGCCGTAGCGACTCGTCGGATTCGGGAACTGGTGCCTGCGGCCTGCGTCGAAGGCTGCCGCCATGAAGAAAGACCCGACCGCCTGGCTCGATACCATCGATGTTGCCGCGCCCTGCACTGCCGACTGGAACGCCATGCAGGGCGACGACCGCTGTCGCTTCTGCTCGCAGTGCTCGCTGCACGTGTTCGATCTCAGCGCGCTGACACGGCCGGAAGCCGAAGCCCTGGTGCGGTCACGGCTCGGCGGCGACGACGGCAGCAGTCGGCGACTCTGCGTACGGTTCACGCGTCGCGCCGATGGCACCGTGCTCACCCGCGACTGCCCGGTCGGACTGCGGCAGCGGCTGCGGCGAACGGCATCGCGCCTGGTCGCGATGTGCACCGCCGCGTTCGCGTTCCTCGGCTGCCGCAGCGAGCCGCGCGAACCGGCGGTGGGTGCGGCCCCAGCGACCCCGGTGACCCCCGCCGATCCGGCGACGATGGGCCAGCCGGTCGACCAGCCGCAGCTTCAGGGCGAGATCGCGATCATGGGCGACCTCGTCCCGCCGACGCCCGAGGAGCAGGCGATCCAAGGCCGCATCTGCGTGCAGCCGACCGTGCCGCCGCCCGACGGCCAGCGCTGATGCGGTCGCCGCGGTAACATCGCGGCATGCGAGCAGAGACCCCTCTCCCTCTCGCGCTGCTGCTCCTAGCGTTCGCCGCGCGGTCCCAGGACCCGCTGCAGACCCGGCTCGAAGGCGTCGTCGTCGACCCGCTGCACGAGCCGGTGCAGAACGCCGAAGTAGTCGTCGAGCTCGACGGCGTCGCGGTTGCGACGACGCGCTCGGACGGCAGCGGCGCATTCCTGTTCCCGAAGGTGCCGGCGCAGTTCGTCGTCGTGCGAGCGACGACCGACGCACCCGACATCGGTGCCGAGAGCATCGACCTCTGGGGCGAACGGCGCGGTTTCGTGACCGTGCGCACCGGTCCGGCGCGCAGGGTCGGCGGCGTCGTCCGCGACGATGCCGGGAATCCCGTCCCGGGCGCGTGGGTGCTCGCATCGCCGACGCCGTGGCAACGGACCAGCTCGCACTGCACCGCGCAGGCCGACGGTGAGGGCCGCTACGAGCTGACGCACGTCGCGATGGGTTCGGTCAACTTGCGCGCCTGGTGCGATCGTGCCGACACGGGGACGTTCGAGGGCCGGCTCATGGACAGCAGCGACGAGACGCTCGACTGCGAGCTGCCGCGCGACGAGGACGACTGGCAGAGCTACCGGCTCGACGGCGCGACGCCCGAACGGGTGGCACTCGCCGAGCTGCGGATGCTGGCGTTCTCCGCGGGCTCACCGGTCCCGCTGCCACCCGCGCTCGCCCGCCCGCGCGCCGGTGAGCCCGGCCGCTGGGAGCTGCGCGGCTGGGCCCGCGCCGACGCGACCGCGGCGTTCGTGGTGCTCGACGGCGCGATCATGTGGCCGCCGGCACACTGGGTCGAAGGCGGTCTCGGCGCATCGACGCGGCGGTTCGTGCTCGGCGACCCCGAGTGCCGGGTCACGGGTCGGCTGACCGATGCCGCTGGCAAGCCGGTCGCGGGCTGCGCGCTGCTGCTGCAGCCGTTCGGCGAGTTCGTAATCGTGAACGCGTACCGCCGCGTCGCCGTGACCGCCGCCGACGGCTCGTTCACGGTGCAGTCGCCGGTCGTCGCGGGCCACAAGCTCGCGATCCGCTCGATGTCCGCCGGCACAGTGCTCGCCGGCAACGACAGCAACCCGGTCTGGTTCGTCGGCGACCAGGAGGTCGGCAAGGAATGGCGGCTCTGGGCCGCGCCGGCCGATGCGGTGCGACTCGATGTCACGCGCGACGACGGCACGCCGGCGCCAGGCACCTACGTCGCGGTCTCGGTTCGCGACGACCACGGCCGCGAACGGCAGCTCGGTGTGGGGGTCAGTCGCCTCGACGGCAGCGTCGACATCGATTGCCTGACGCTGCCGACCCCGGTCGAGTTGCGGCTCGCGATGAACGGGCCGGAGGGTGATGGCGTATTCGACACGAAGATCGCCCGCCGCGGTGACATCCGACTCGGAAAGTTCCGACTCGAGCCCCCGAGCGAGCTGCGCGGCCGCGTGGTCGATGCCGCCGGTGCACCGGTCGCCGGCGCGCCGATCGTGATCCAGCGTGTCTGGCCGCCGGTGTTCCAGCAACCGATCCACGGCGTGGCCTGCGACCGCGACGGCAACTTCGTGATCCGCGGCTTGAAGGGCGGCGACTACACCTTCGTGCTGGCCGGGCCGAAGCAGCCGCCGGTCTTCCAGTACCACGTCGACGCTGGCGCGACCACCGAGGTCGAACTCACGCTGCGATGAACGCCTGCAGCCGTCTGCAGGCCGCTGCGTTCCTGCTCGCCCTGCCGGTTGCGGCGCAGGACACCGCGCGACTCGAGGGCCTCGTCGTCGACCCGATGCACGAACCGGTCGCGAATGCCGAGATCGTCGTCGAGCACGACGGTGTCATCACGGCGACGACGCGCAGCGACGGCAGCGGCGCGTTCCTGTTCACGAAGGTCCCGGCGCAGTACGTGCTGGTCCGCGCGACGACCGACGCGCCGGACATCGGCGCGGAGCTCGTCGATCTCTGGGGCGAGAAGCGCGGCTTCGTGACGGTGCGCACCGGCCCCGCGCGAAAGGTCACCGGCGTCGTGCGGGACGATCTCGGCGAACCGGTCGCCGGCGCGTGGGTGCTCGCATCGCCCGACTGCCGCGACCGGCGGGCACACATGCACTGCCGCGCACAGGCCGATGCCGAGGGGCACTACGAACTCGAGCACGTGCCGTTCGGCGAGGTGTTGGTGCGGGCATGGACCGATCGCCACGACGCCCAGGCGTTCGCCGGCAAGGTCGACGGCCGAACCGACGCGGCGCTCGACTGCGTCGTGAAGCGCGACGAAGCGGAGTGGTGCACGTTCGCGCTCGACGGCGCCACGGCCGAACAACTCGCCGCCGCCGAGCTCCACGTCGTCGCACGCCACTTCGGGTTCGAGACGCCGCTGCCGCCGCCGCTCGCACGGCCTCGACAGGTCGAGCCAGGCCAGTGGCAGGTCAACGGCTGGACGATCGCCGACGACCTGCACGCGTGGCTCGTCCTGCCGGGAGCGACAACGCTCCCGTGCGAGCGGGTCGTGCCGGTCGGCACCGGCTCGCTCAGCCCCCGCCTCCGACTCGGCGAGCCGGAGGGCCGGATCCGGGGCACGCTGCGGGATGCCGACGGTGCCCCGGTCGGCGGTGTGCCGCTGCTGGTGCAGCCGATGAGTCGGGCGCCGCAGATCAATTCGCGCCGCGCCGCCTGCGTCTCGCGGCCGGACGGCACGTTCACGATCCAGTCGCCGATCGACTACGACGATCGCGACGGCCGCTTCGCGCTGCGCTCGATGTCACCCGAGGTCGTGCTGGTCGGCAACAACGCCAACGCCGTCTGGTTCGTCCAGGCGCCGGATCCGAACGGCGAGATCGAGCTCGAGGTCCGCCCTGCGACGACGCTGCGCCTGCAGCTCGTCGATCCGCGCGGTGCGCCGGCTCCCGGCTGCCTCGTGACGCTGTCGAAGGCCGAGACCGGTGGCAACTGGGTCGCGATCGGCAGTGGCATCAGCGGGCTCGACGGCGGCGTCGTGATGCGCTCGCTGCGGCTCGATCCGCCGACCTCGCTCGCGCTCGTCGCGCGCGGCCCGAGCGGATTCGGGACCTTCGAGACGACGCTGCAACCCGGCTCGCCGAGCGATCTCGGGACGCTGGAGCTGCAGCCTGCGGCAGAACTGCGCGGCGCCGTCGTCGACCGTACCGGTGCGCCCGTGGCGGGCGCGCTGGTATCGGTGAAGTCGATGCGCCGCGGCCTGTCCCCTCCGGTTCTGCTGCATGCCGATCGTCGCGGCCGGTTCGCCGTGCGCGCGCTGCCGGCCGGCAATTACTGGGTATGGTCCGACGCCGGCGCGCAGGGTCAGTCGATCGACCTCGACGACGGTAGCGCCACCGAGGTCGAGTTGACCGTCGAGTCGTAGGGTCACTCGAGCGCGGCGACCTCGGCCTCGCACCGCGAGAGCTCGGTCTCGAGTTCCTCGAGCCGCCCGTACGCGTCCTGCCCCGGGCGCTGATCGGCGCGGTCGAGCATCGACGCCAGGTAGCGCAGCTGCGCGACCAGCATCGGCTGCGGGTACTCGATGCCGCGCTGGTCGACGAGCCGCGCCTTGACCGCCGCGAGGCGCGCCTTCCGATCCTCGTCGAGGTCGCCGGCCTCGAGCTCGTCGACGCGGCCGACCAGCGCACCCGCGCGCTGCTGCACCGCCTGCAGACGCAGGATGAGCTCCGACTGCGCCCGGAGGTCGGCGACGGTGATCCCGGCCGCGGCGAGGCGCGGATCGAGTCCGACCGCGAGGCGCTGCACGCTCTGCCCGCCGGCGTGCACCAGCCGCAGCTCGTAGTCACCCGGCGCGACCAACGGTCCGCGGCCGCGTTCGGCATCGGCGCGCAGATCCCAGCGGAAGCGCTGCAGACCCGGGCCGGCCGGCAGCCCGCCGGCGCGGCCCCCACGGCGCCGTGGACCGCGCATCTCGCCTTCCTCGCCATCGCCGCCACCGCCATCCGGTTCGGACTCGCCCTCGTCGCCGCCCTTACCGCCGCGTTCGCCGCGTTCCGCCCGCTCGCGCGCGGCGAACGAACGGACCAGGCGCGGTTCGCCATCACCGAGCGCGTAGATCTCCAGCCGCAGTTCCTCGACACCGTCGGGCAGGACATAGTGCACGGTCGCAGCGGCGCCGCGCAGCCGCGTGCGCACCGCCGGACGCGGCGGTAGCAGCGTCACCGCGCCAGCGTCGAGCGCGCGCAGCGAGCGCACCGGCGATACGTCGTCGAGGATCCAGAACGAGCGCCCCATCGTCGACAGCACGAGGTCGTCGTCGTGGATCACGAGGTCGGTCACCGGCACGATCGGCAGGTTCTGCTGGAACGGCCGCCACGAGTCGCCAGCGTCGAGCGACACGAACATGCCGTGATCGGCGCCGAGGTACAGCACGTTCGGATCCTGCGGATCCTCGCGCAGCACGCGCACCGGGCAGTCGTCGGGCAGGCCGCTCACGATGCGCCGCCAGCTCGCGCCGAAGTCCGTCGTCCGCCAGACCCAGGGCGCCGGATCGCCGAGCTGGTAGCGCAGCACGCAGGCGTAGGCCGTGCCGGCCGCGCGCCACGACGGCTCGATCGTCTGCACGCGCCCGCCGGGCGGCATCGCGGGCGTCACGTCCAACCACTCGCTGCCGCCGTTCTGGGTGACATGGATCGGACCATCGTTGCTGCCGGCCCAGATCACGCCGGCCCGGACCGGCGACTCGGCGATCTCGTAGAGCGTCGAGTAGTACTCCTCGCCGGTGATGTCGCGCGTGATCGGCTCGCCCGAGACGACCTGCTTGCCGGGCTCGTTGGCGGTGAGATCGGGCGAGATCCGCTGCCAGTGCACGCCGCCGTCGTCGGTCCGGTGCACGAACTGCGAGCCGTGGTAGACCACGTTCGGATCGTGCGGCGACACCGTGATCGGTGCGACGCGCTGGAAGCGGTACGCGAGGTCCTTCGGATCGTGACCGTAGAGATTGGCGGCGCCGACGTAGTACTGCCGTTCCTGCCGCAGCCGGTGGTCGTAGACCCCGAAGCGGCCCTTGCAGTTGGCGTAGACGATGTCGGGATCGCCGGGTTTGGGCACCACCGGCCCGGTCTCACAGCCGCCGACGACCTCCCAGTAGCCCGGATCGCCGGCCGCCGCGCTGCCCGGTGACCGGCTCGGCACGCGGATCGTGCTGTTGTCCTGCTGCCCGCCGTAGACCCAGTACGGGAAGCGGTCGTCGACCGCGACCTGATAGATCTCGGCGGTCGACTGGTTGTTCTGCGTCGACCAGGTCCGGCCGCCGTCGATCGTGACGTTGGCGCCGCCGTCGTTGCACTGGATCATCACCCTCGGGTTGGTTGGATCGATCCAGACGCCGTGGTTGTCGCCATGCGGCGTCGACCGCCGTCGCCAGGTGCGACCACCGTCGGCCGATTCGTGATAGCCGGTGGCCGACACGAACAGGTGGTCGGCATCGCTCGGATCGCAGTCGACGTTGCAGTAGTAGAACGGCCGCAGCAGGAGCCCCCGTTCCGACGACACCAGCTCGAACGTCGCGCCGCGATCGTCGGAACGGTAGAGCCCGGGCTTCGTCGCGGCCTCGATCAGCACCCAGAGCCGGTCGGGCTCGGCGCGCGAGACCGCGAGATCACTCTTGCCGACGACGCCGGTCGGCAGCCCGCCGCCGAGCTGTTGCCAGCCGTCACCGGCATCGGTGCTGCGCCAGACGCCACCCTGCGTGCCACCGCTGACGATCGTCCACGGCTTGCGAACGGTCTCCCACATCGACGCGTAGACCGTCGCGGGGTCGGCCGGGTGCAGCTCGAGGTCCACCGCGCCGCAGGTGTTCGAGACATGCAGGACGCGCTGCCAGCTCGTACCGCCGTCGGTCGTGCGGTACACCCCGCGTTCGTCGTTCGGCGCGAACGCGTTGCCGATCGCGGCAACGAACACGGTGTCGGTGCGCGTCGGGTCGATCACGACGGCGCCGATGTGACCGGTCGCCTCGAGCCCGCAGCACCGCCAGGTCTCGCCACCGTCGGTCGACTTGTAGACGCCGCGACCGGGGATCACGTTGCTGCGCAGACCGTCGGAGCCGGTGCCGACCCAGACCACCTCGGGATCCGCGTGCGCGACCGCGATCGCGCCGATCGACGGCGATGCGAAGCTGCCGTCGCTGACGTTGCGCCATTGCTGCCCCCAGTCGGAGGTCTTCCAGACACCGCCACCGGTCGCCCCCATGTAGAAGGTGCCCGGCTGTTGCTCGACGCCCGCGACCGCGGTGACGCGGCCACCTCGGCTCGGCCCGATGCAGCGATACTCGAGCGCGTCGGTGGCCGGAACGGGCTCGCGCTGGGTCGGCTGGCCTTGGGCCGGAACGGGCGCGGCGATCGCGAGCGCGATCGCCGTGGTGGAGAGCGGGTGGTTCATGCGGCAGCTCCGAGAGGGTCGGCCAGGACCATACGGAGCACACCGCGGTGCGTCACTACGGACGAACGAGCGGACGATAGAGCGGCCCGAAGTTGCCGACCGCGAGGTTGCCGAGCGGGAAGTTCAGCGTCTGCAGTCCGATGATCGTGCCGGCGAGGCCGGGATCGTTCGGCACCGTCAGCGGAATCGTCTGACCGATCGGGATCGGGAACGTGAAGACCAGCGCCGTGGTCGTGAGGCTGCCGCAGAGCAGCACGCCGTAGGGCGGCACCAGCGCACTGCCGTCGTTGAGGCCGAAGCCGAGGAACGAGCTGCCGGCCGGACCCTGCATCGTCAGGAACACGGTCTCGCCCGGTCGCGGAGTGTTGACCACCTCCATCCGCCAGTTGCCGCGCTCGAACGCGCCGATGTCGGCCGCGGCCAGACCGCTGAGCGCGTGGTCGAGCAGTCGCGGGTTCTCGTCGAAGTCCTTCGCGGTCATCGTCGCGAACGTCGGGTCGGCGGCCCCGAGACACGGCGAGCCAGCCGCGAGATGCAGATCGCCGTTCGGCAGGTCGACGAACAGCGGATCGAGGTCGAGGTTGCCGTTGGTGCCGGCGAAACCGCCGTTGCTGCGCACGACCCGGGCCGCGGTGAGGCCGGCGTAGTTCGCGCCGGCGTTGCCGTGGCTGTTGGTGTTGACGATCGTGCCGTTCCACGCCGCCAACGCCTCGATGCCGTCGCCACCGTTGCCGGCCACCGTCGCGTGCCAGAGGTCGAAGCTGCCGCCCTGCAGCCAGATGCCGTCGGATCCGCAGTCCCAGGCCACGAGGTTGACCGGCGCGGGACCGACGTTCTGCAGGCGGAAACCGCGGGCACCGGCGTGGTCGACCCGGACGGCGCGCAGTCGGACGTTGGAGTCGCGGACGTCGACTGCGTCGTAGCCCGCCGTGCCGGCGAACCGAACGACCACGTTCTCGACCGTGCGCGCCGCCGCGGCGGGCGGGAACACGAGGTCGTACCACGCGCCTCGCACCCCGGTGCTCGGACCGTTCTTGTCGGTGTCGCCGGCGATCGAATCGTCGGCGTCGTCGGTGAAGACGATCGGCTCGTAGGCGGTGCCCAGGAGCCGCGTCGGCCCGGTGAACACGAGCTGCTGTGCGCCCTCGATCTTGAAGACGACGCCCTGCTGCACCGTCAGGTCGCCGGTCACCGTCACGTTGAGGCCGGTGGCGAGTACCAACGCACCCGCCGGCATCGACTCGGTGCCGATCGTCAGCGGCACGTCGACCGTCGCGCTGGTGATGCGCACGCAGTCGATGCGGTTGCCCGAGCAGGTGTTGTTGCAGAGCCCTGGCAGGGCGTCGAGCCGGACGTGGTCGATCGCATTGCCGGCATTGTCCACGACGGTGCAGTCCGTGATCGTCGGGTGCGAATTGGCGCTCAGGTCGATCCCGCGCGCCGCGCAATCGCGTACCGTGCAGTTCTGCAGCGCGACGTCGGCGCCCTGCAGATCGATCGCCGAGTAGCCGGCCGTCCCGGCGAATCGCACTTCCGTGAACGCCAGCGTCGAGGCCGCTGCCGTCGACGTGAACACGGCATCGTACCAGGCTCCCGGAGTCCCGGTGCTGGCGCCGTCCCTGTTGGTGTCGCCGCCGGCGCTGTCGTCGGTGTCGTCGGTGAAGATCACCGGGTCCTGCGCCGTGCCCTGGCAGTCGAGCGTGCCGGCCACGACGAGCTGCTGGTTGCCGACCCACTTCACGATCGCACCGGCCGGCAGCGTCAGCGTCACGCCCTGCGCGACGCTCACGCTCGTGGTCACCAGGAACGCGCCGTCGAGCATCGACGACAGACCGAGCGTCAGGTTCGAGGTGATTGCACCGGTCGTGATCCGCAGCGCGTCGAGCGCGTTGCCGCTCGCGGTGTTGTTGGTGAGCCCCGGAACCGCGTGGATCGGCACGAAGTCGATCGCGTTGCCGGCGTTGTTCACGACGCTGCAGCCGGTGATCGTCGGATACGAGTTGCCGCTGAGGTCGAACGCGCGCGCCGCGCAATCGCGCACCGTGCAGTCCTGCAGCACGATGTCGGCGCCCTGCAGGTCGATCGCCGAGTAGCCGGCCGTCCCGGCGAACCGCACCTCGGTGTGGTTCAGCACGCTGGCTGCAGCGGTCGACGCGAACACGATGTCGTACCAGGCGCCCGGTACGCCGACGCTCGGGCCGTTGTTGTTGGTGTCGCCACCTGCACTGTCGTCGGCGTCGTCGGTGAAGATCACCGGATTGCCGACCGTGCCGTTGCAGATCAGTGTGCCGCTGACGACGAACTGCTGCGCCCCGGCGAACTTGACGATCACGCCGGGCGCGCAGGTCAGCGTCTGGCCCGGCGGCACGCTGATGCTGCCCGCGATGTAGACCCCGGCGGCGAGCGTGCCGCTGAGCGGGCCGCTGATCGGTGTCTGGGCGACCGCGAGGGCCGAGAGCACGCCCGCCAGCAGGCAGCGGCCGAGGCGAGAGACGACTGGATGCGACGTGAACATGGCACCCCTGCAGCGTCACCGGGCCCCACCGACCGCCACCTTTCTCGCGGTGCAACGCGCAGCGGCGCCGTTGCAGCCGTATCACGGGCACCCCGATGCACCTCCCCCCAACCGCGTTCGCTCCCGCCCTCGCTCTGCTGCTCGCGGCCGCCACGCCGCGCGCGCAGGATCCCGTCGACCGTCTACTGGTCTGCAACAAGGCCGACCACACGGTCTCGATCTTCGATCCCCGGACCCGCGAGCAGCTCGCAGTGCTGCCGACCGGCGAGGGACCGCACGAGGTCGCGATCTCGCCCGACGGCCGCACCGCAGTGGTCAGCGACTACGGTGCCCAGAAGCCGGGGCGCACGCTGACGGTGGTCGACGTGCTGGCCGCGAAGGTCACGAACACGATTACGCTCGCGGGCCGGCGGCAGGGCGACGACGGCGAGCAGCCGTTCGACTACCTGCGTCCACACGGCATCCAGTTCGTCGCACCCGGCGTCGTCCTGCTGACGAGCGAACGCGCCCGCCGCCTGGCCCGCGTCGAGCTCGCGAGCGGCACGGTCACGGCGGACTGGACGACGCCGCAGACCACGATGCACATGGTCGCGCTCGACCCGGCCGGGCGCTTCGCGGCGGCGACGAGTATCCGCGAGGGGTCGCTCGCGCTGTTCGCAATCGACGGCGAGACCGACGCGGGCCCGCGGATCGTTCCGACCGGTGACGGCGCCGAAGGCCTGGCGGTGCGCCCCGGATCGGACGTCGAGGTCTGGGTCGGCAACCGCGCGGCCAACACCGTGTCGATCGTCGACCCCGCGACGGGAAAGGTGACCGCGACGCTCGACACCGCGGAGTTCCCGTTCCGGATCGCGTTCACCCCCGACGGCGGCAAGGCGGTGGTCTCGTGCGCCGAGGGCGGCGTGGTCGCGGTCTTCGACGCAGCGAAACGCGAGCTCGCGGAGTCGATCTCGATCACCGCCGACGGCAGCGAACAGGGTGCGATGCCGATGGGGCTCTGCCTCGACCCCGACGGCGCGCGCTGCTACGTGGCGTGCGGCCGCGGCGAGTTCGTCGCCGTGATCGACCTCGCGGCGGGCCGCGTCGTCGATCGGCTGAAGGCCGGCGCCGGGCCCGACGGTATCGGCTACGCCCGGATCGCGGCGGCCGGCACGGACAAGTAGTCAGCCGAGTCGCCGCGACAAGCGCGCACGGGCGAGACGCCAGTCGCGCTCGACCGTGCCGACCGAAACGCCGAGCACCTCGGCGACTTCCTCGACCGAGAGCCCACCGAAGTACCGCAGCTCCACGACACGGGCTTCACGCGGGTGCTCGCGTTCGAGGCCCGCGAGCGCCTCGTCGAGGTCGAGCGTCCGCGCCGGATCCGGGTCGACGATCGCCAGATCGTCGGCCGGCGCTCGGATCGCGTCGCCACCGCGCTTGCCGGCGCGGCGCCGACGCGCACTCTCGACCAGGAGCCGCCGCATCGCCCGGGCCGCCGCGCCGAAGAAGTGGCCGCGATGGCTCCATCCGCTACCGTCCCCCGCAAGCCGCAGCCAGGCCTCGTGGACCAGCGCCGTCGGCTCGACGGTCGGCGATTCGCCCGCGGCGTGGCGCCGCGCCATCCCGCGCAGTTCGTCGTAGATCACCGGCAGGAGGCGATCCGCCGCGCCGGCATGGCCACGCGCGGCATCGTTGAGCAGCCGGGTCAGATCGTGTCGCGGCATCGCGGTAGACTCGCATTGTGCCACGCGATCGCGAACAGGCCGACCGCCGCGAGGAGTTGATCTCCGACCTCTTCCACCGGGCACTGGCGCTGCCCTGCGAGCGGCGGCGCGAGTACGTGCTCGCAACGTGCGCAGGAGAGGCCGATGCCGACGGGCTCGCCGCCGAAGTCCTCGCGCTGCTGGCGGCCGATCGCGAGCAGACGCAGACTCGGTTCCATTCGCCGATCGCAGACCGCGTGGTCGATGTCGTGCCCGCGGTTCCGCCCTACGAGATCATCGACGAGATCGGCGAGGGCGGCATGGGTCGGGTGTATCGCGCGACGCAGCGCGACCCGGTGCGGCGGAACGTCGCGATCAAAGTGCTCAAGGGCACGGCCTCGACGCCGACGGGACGGCTGCGGTTCCAGGCGGAGCAGCAGGCGCTCGCGCGGCTGCAGCATCGCGGCATCGCTCGCGTGCTCGACGGAGGCCACCTGCGCGACGGCCGGCCCTACCTCGTGATGGACCTCGTCGACGGAACGCCGCTGCAGAGCTGGGTCGCGCGCGAACCGCAGCCGACGATCGCGGCCCGCCTGGATCTGTTCGACGGTCTCTGCGACGCCGTCCAACACGCGCACGGCAAAGGGATCATCCACCGCGATCTCAAGCCGTCGAACGTGCTCGTGGTCGACGGCTCGGACGGGCCCGAACCGCGTGTCATCGACTTCGGGATCGCGCGCTTCCTCGATCCCGGCGACGGCCCCGCGCCGCTTCACACCGCGGCGAACTCGGCGATGGGCACGCTCGGCTACATGAGCCCGGAGCAATGCAGTGACGCCGGCAGCGCCGACGCCCGCAGCGACGTCTACGCCCTGGCGGTGATCCTCTACGAGATGCTGACGGGCAGGCTGCCCCGCGGCCCCGTATCGGGCGGCGACCCGGCCGAGTGGGCCACGGTGCCCGAACGCCCGACCCGCACCACGGCCGTGGAGCTGCCGTCCGATCTCGACTGGGTGACGCTGCGCGGACTCGCGATCGAGCCCGAGCGGCGCTATGCCACCGTGCGCGAGTTCCAGCACGACGTCCGGCGCGCTCGACGCCACGAGCCGGTCACTGCGCGGCCGCCGACCTGGACCTACGTCGGCGGCAGGTTCCTCCGGCGCCACCGCCTCGCGGCTGCGTTGAGCGGCGGACTCGCCCTCGTGCTGGTCGCCGGCCTGGTCGTGTTCGCGCAGCTCTGGGATCGCGCCGAGACCAACTGGAACGACTACCGTCGCCTCGTCGACGACAAGCGCCTGCAGGATCTCCGCATCGAGGCCCGCGAGGAGCTCTGGCCGCCGTGGCCCGCGAACATCGAGCGACTCGACCAGTGGCAGCAGCGTGCGCGGACGCTGCTCGGGCGCCGCAGCGATCTCGAGGCGCGCGCCGTCGAGCTCGCCGCCGAGTTCGCCACCGTCGTCGACGCCGAGCGCCGCGACGAGCTCGGCTACCAGCGCCAGGTGCTCGAGCGCCTGATCACGGGGCTCGACGAGCTCGCCGCCGCGGCCCCCGCGATCGACAACCTCGCCGGCATCGCCCACCGCCGGGCCGAGGCCGAGCGGGTCGGCCGCGTTAGTCTCGTCGAGGCCGGCGACAGCTGGCGACATGCGATCGCGGCGATCGCCGATCCCACGATCTGTCCGGCCTACGCGGGCCTGCGGCTGCCCGGGCCGCAGGTCGGCCTGGTGCCACTCGGCATCGATGCGAACTCCGGCCTCTACGAGTTCTGGCACGTCGAGAGCGGCGCCGCACCGGTGACCGAACGCGATGCCGAAGGACGGCTCACCGCGGTCGCGATCGGGATCGACACCGGCATGGTCTTCGTCCTGGTTCCTGCCGGCCGCTTCGTGATCGGCGCGATCCCGGTCGGCGACGAGCATTCGGGCGAGGCACCGATCGATCCGGGGGCGGCCCCGATGGAGCAGTTCGTGCACGAGCTGCACCTCGACGCGCTGTTCGTCGCGAAACACGAGTGCACCCAGGGCCAGTGGCTGCGTTTCACCGGCGAGCGCCCGAGCTTCGTATCGCGCGCGACCAGCGTGCCCGGAGTCGACCTGCGTCATCCCGTCGAACAGATCACCTGGTTCGAGGCCGCGGACGCGCTCGCCCACCACGGCCTCGTGCTGCCGACGGAAGCGCAATGGGAGTACTTCGCCCGCGCCGGCACGGCGACGATCTGGGCCTGCGGCAACGATCCTGAAGAACTCGATCGTTGCGCCAACCTCGCCGACGAGAGCGCCCGCGGCATCGTCGGGGCACGGATCGAAGCGGGTCTCGACGACGGCTATCCCCACACCGCGCCGGTCGGCTCCTTCCACCCCAACGCCTTCGGTCTGCACGATGTCCACGGCAACGTCGCGGAGTGGTGTCGCGACTGGCTCGTCTCCTACGTGCGTCCGACGCGACCCGGCGACGGGCTGCGCGAGCCGATCGCCGAGGACGATCCGCCGACCGTGCGCATGCATCGTGGCGGCGACTTCGCGGAGGGCAGCCATCTGAGCCGCGTCGCGTCACGCAACTCGCTACAGCCGTTCCGCAAGTCGCCGCGCATCGGCGTGCGGGCGGTGCGCGCGATCTCTCCGTGAGTCCGCGCGAGCCGGTCAGTTCCCGATCATGAACCGGCCGAAGTTCGACCCGGAGAGCCCGAGCGGGTTCGCGCCGGGGTCGAAGAAGAACCACTGGTTCCAGAGCGGGAAGCCGGGCTGCAGCCCGGTCGCGAGCGGCAACGAGACCGTGTGGCTGCCACCGCTCGTCACCAGCCAGCTGACGACGTCACTGAATACGTAGGTCGTGCAGCCGGTACCGCCGAAGCCATCGAGCGCAAACGGCCCGATCCGCGGCCGGAAGCTGAACACCAGCACGGCGAGCGATCCGGCCGCGCCGGGGCCGTTCGTGACGTGGATGTCGAGCGTGCTGCCGAGCTGCGGCGAACCGCCGTAGGAGAGCTGCGGATGCAGGCTGTTGCTGCCCGGGCAACCACCCTCGAGATACTCCGTCGTGCCGTGGGCGTCGGTGCAGAAGCGCAGTTTGATGCCGCCACCGGCCTCGAGAATGCCGTTGTTGTAGCTGCTGCCAGTGCGCCACACGAACGGGATCGCGGGGTCGGTACGAAAGCCCGTGCTGCCGCTGCCGGTCGCGGCGGCATCGCGCACGAAGAACTCGACGACGAGCATGCCGTTCGCCGGGTCGTAGTGGAACGGATGGGCCATGCCGAGCGGCAGCCACTGGTCGGCCGTCGTCGCGAACGAGACGTAGTTGTGGGCCAGCGGCGAGTCGGTGAAGCCGACCATGTTGAGCCCCATCGCGCTGGTCAGCGGGTTCGGGTTGTGCCCGAGCCGCAGCTTGATCTCGGTGTAGCTCCGCGTCTGCGTGCCGGCGGGCGCGGCGAAGATCTCGACGATGTCGAGGGGTTGGTTCCCCAGCACCGCCGTCGGGATCTGCATCTGGTAGCGCATCGAGCCGTAGACCGGGTCGGTCGGGACGCCGCTGCCGAACGGCCGGGGATCCGGCGTGCCGACGGCCGGAGTGTCGCTCGGATGGAAGTGGCAGACCTGGGCCGCGAGGCCGCAGCACAGCGCCGCGACCCCGGCGAGGGTCGAGAGTCGGGTGTTCATCGCGGGCTCGTGCGCCAGGAGCCGACCGTGGCCTGAACGGATTCTCGAGAAGTCGACCGACCCACCGCAGCCGGCGGGTCGCGGGCCGTCTCACCACTCGCCGAGACTGCTGCTGCCGAGATCGGGCGTGTTCGCCAGGTTGACGAGGTTCTGCACGTTCGGCCCCTGCCGCAGCAGCTCCAGCGGTGCGGGCACAGGCAACGTGCCGACCCAGGTGTTGTTGATCACGTAGATCGTGTCGCATTCCGCCAGGTAGATCACCGAGTTCTGCTCCGGCGCGACGTCGTTGTCGTTCCCGATCTGGGAGAAGGTGTTGTCGTCGATCGCGGCGACGCGGCAGGACGCCACCCGGATGCCGGCTCGCCCCGTGTCGGTGATCGTGTTGCGCTGGATCAGCACGCCCGCCGCCGGTGCGAACGCGGGATTGCTGCCGCTCGCAGGCACCAGCGGCACGTGCTGCACGCGGCGCTGGGGTGAGTTGTCGACCGTCTCCACCGCGATGTCGATGGCCCCGATGCCGTTCCGCCAGTGCGAGAAGTGCCGCCACGGCCACTCCTCCCACGGCGCCTGCTCGCGGTTGCAGCCGACGATCACGTTCTCGACGATCTGCAGGTTGAACACCGGCTCGCCGATGACGTTGAGCGAGGCCTCGTAGGCGAACTGATCGTAGATCGTGTGGGTCCGGATCGCCGGGCCCGACATGTTCGTGAAGCTGCAGCGCTGCACCGTGACGTTCGGCCCCGAGACCATCACGCCACCGCCCTTGCCGCCGACGAACGAGCAGTCCTCGACCAGCACCGCGTTCCAGACATTGCCGCGCAGCGCGACTGGATCACCGACCGCCACCCCGGCGGGCGCCGAACTCAGCCCGAGGTTCCACGGCCCGTCCTGCAGGTTCGGGTCCCAGGGCGCGTAGGGTGAGCCGACCCCCGCGATCGTCGTCGTGGCCTTGATGGCGGTCAGATCGGGGCTCCAGAACTGGATCTCGGCGCCGGGCGCGAGACTGCCCGAACCCCAGCGACCCGGCTCCAGTCCGTTATCGAGTTCAGGCGCGGCCGGGTTGAGTGTCGGATGCCACTCGGGCCCCACCAGCGCGACGCGGGCGCCGTAGACGTACGCCACCTGGGTCCACATCACCGACACGACGTCGATGCAGTCGTCGAACGCCCCGGTGACGTCGAGATGCCGGAACACCAGGTTGCCACCGATGCCGTAGTTGCCGCCGTAGCCACCGCGCATGCTGCCGACCACCCAGCTCGACTTCGCAGGCGCGATCGTGACGCCGTCGCTGGTGTGGTCGGAACCGTTCTCGAGCGTTACCGGATGATGCATCGAGAGCATCCGACAGTCCTGGATCGACGAGTTCGTGCACTCGTCGAAGTAGAAACCCTTCGCCACGCCGTAGGCACCGAACTGATGCGACAACACGCCGGTGAGCGGCGTAGCCGAAGCGGCGAGCACCTGGGCCATCTCGGCGACGCGCGTGTTGTAGTTCGCCACCGAGTCGTCGAGGTACACGTCGACGAGCTGGGTCGCACCGGTCGACGTGACGTTCTCTTCGAGCACGAGGGGCGTGCCGTTCTGGAGCCCATAGAGCGTCACCTTGTTGATGCACTGCCGCTCGTATGGGGTTCCTACGGCGTGCGTCACGAAGATCACCTCGAGGTTGAACAAGCGCGGCGACCCGCTGCTCGCCACCCAGTTGCCGACCGGCAGGAACATGTCGGGATCACTGATCTCGATCGTGATCCGGTGCCGGGGGTTCGCGGTCGTCGCCGGGACGACCTGCAGCAGCTCGCCCTCGCTGGCGAGCGGACGCACCGTGCCGACGGGACTGCCGACCTTCTTCGGGGCGAACTCGAACCCGGATACCACCACGTCGGAGCAGTCCTGGATCCGGAACCCCGCATCCCACGGCAAGGGAACGTCGTGAGGTCCGGGCCCCGGCTTGGCCGGGTCGAAGCCCTCGAACTCGATGCGCGTCGCCGGCTGGCCGCCGACGATCGCGCCCTGCAGGGTGAGGCCGGAGATCCCGGTGATCGTCCGCGACATCGCCGCGGGTGTCGTCGGGCCGAAGTCGTTCCAGACGTAGGTCCCGGCCTGGAACTGCACGGTCACCGGCGGCGGCGATGTCGCGATCTGGTTCAGCTGGCTGAAGATGTTGCCGGTGTCGGCCAACGCGTTGCCGGTCGGCGCCGGCACGACAAGGGTCGTCTGGGCGAACGCCGCCGGCGCAGTGGCGAGCAGCACCGCGAGCGGGACGAAACGGGGAACGAGCATCGTGATCCTCTCGGGAACTCGGGCAGGTCAGAGCCGGCGGTCGTACCGCAGCTCGACATGAGCACTCGGTAGTGCCGTGGCACGCCGCGATAGTTCCGGCTTTCCGACGCCGTTCCGGCTCAGCCGGGCGCCGTCACCTTCGGATAACACCCGAGGTAGAGCTTGAAGGTCCGCCCGCCGGACGCGTTCTCGTCGTGGTACTTGCGAGCCAGCGCCGCGACCGCCTCGGAGAGTTCCTGCGCGAACGCGCTGCGCCGCTCGGCGTCGGCGAAGCGCACGTCGACCTCGAGGCTCAGCGTCGCCAGCGCCTGACCGGCCGCCGCCGCGCCGCTTCGCAGGCTCGCGAGGTCGGCGATCGCCTGGCTCGCGAGCGCGATCTGGTAGGCCGACGAGAAGCGGTCCTGGACGCGTTCGGGTCGACTGCCGAGCGCCCCGAGCGCGTTCGGCGAGATCGCGAAGCTGTCGCCGGCGCGGCGGTAGACCCGCTCGCGCACGCTGCCGCGTTGCTGCTCGCGCTCGACCTCGATCAGGCGCTGGGCCTCGAGCTCGCGCAGGTGGTAGTTGATCCGCTGGCGCGGCAGCTCCATCGCGCGCGCGAGCGTCACCGCCGAACCGGGCTCGGCGAGGCGCTCGAGGATGTCGAGCCGGGTCTCCTGCAGCAGCGTGCGCGCCCGTTCGGTCTCACCGACGACGACCACCGACTCGCTCACGCCGACACTCCGGCCACCTTCGCACCGTCCGCGAGCACGCGCCCGAGCACCGCATCGAACGCGCGCTCGTAGCTCGCGACGCGGTCCGACGGACCGTCGTAGACCGCGAGCCAGAGCCAGACGTTGGTCGTGCCGCCCCAGTGTTCGCAGTGCACCCGGAACCAGCCATCCGCGAGGTTGGTGACCGTGCCCGAGAACTCGCGTTCGCTCGGCGAGAACAGCACGCGCCCCGCGATCGGACCGGCGCCCGGAACGTCGAACGAGTAGGCCTCGCCCTCGCGCAGGTCGTGCAGTCCGCCGAGCGCGAGACCGCCGTCGCCCGTCAGGCGCGCCCACGCCTCGGCCGGCGGCAGCGGCGTCGTCCACAGGCTCCACGCCACCATGCGGTCTTTGCCGCGATGGTGCTCGAGGTAGTGGCGCAGGCTGCGCAGCTCGACCGGCCAGCCGTCGCTGATGCCGTCGAACTCGGCATCGAACCCGGCCTCGGGCCCGAAGCCCGAGTGGACCAACCGCAGCTTCGTCGTGCCGCCGTCGCCGCGCAGGAAGAAGTCGACGAACAGCGGTCGTTTGCCGCCGGCGCCGTCATCGACGGCGGAGTCGTAGCGCGTGCGCAGGTGCTGCCCCGGCTCGAAGGCCTCGATCGTCTGGGGCCAGACGTGGTGCGCGCCCCACTGCCAGACGATCCGCCCGCCGACCTCGGGCTCGACCGCCGTCGTCGGGGCGAACCAGCGGGCCAGCTCGCGCGCGTCGGCGATCGCCGACCACACCTGGTCGGGGCTCGCCGCGATCTCGATCTCCATCTCGAACTTTCTGTTGTTACTGGACATACGTCGAATCTCCGCCGGGCCATGCTCAGCTCCGACGCCGACAGAATAAACTGTCGGTCGGGTCGGCGCAAGTCCCAACAGGCGGGCGACACGGTCAGTCGGCGAACCAGTCGACGACGGGGCGCTCGAGGAAGTCCGCGATCGCGATGCCCTGCGCGCCGACCAACAGCTTGCGATGCAGGCGGTGGGCAGCCGCCATCGCAGCAATGCCCGGGGTGCCGTCGCGCCGGCGGCCACTCTTGACCTCGATCGCCACCACGCGACGCCCCGAACGGATCACGAAGTCGACTTCGTGGCCGCCATCGCGCCAGTAGAACAACTCACATTCGTCGCGTGCCGCGGCGTGCAACAGGTGCGAGCCGATCGTCGATCGACGATGCGCCCCCACCGCTCGGGGTCCGACTTGAGATCAGCGAGCGGTACACCTTCGAGCGCGTTGACGAGGCCCTGATCGTGGACCTGTAGCTTTGGGCTCGACGCCCTGCGACGCGCGATGTCGCCGGCGAACTTCTGCAACCCGGCGACCATGCCGGCGGCGTCGAGCAGCTCGAGGTAGTGTGCAATCGTGACCGTGTTCCCGGCGTCCTGTAGCTGGCCCAGCATCTTGGTGTAGGAGAGTTCCCGGCCGGAATAGCGACAGGCGAGCTCGAAGACGCGCCGCAGGAGCGCGGGCTTGTCGACGCGGACGAGCTGCAACACGTCGAACGAGATCGTCGTCTCGATCAACGCGCTGCGCACATAGCTCTGCCAGCGCTTGCCGTCGTCGCGCAGCGGCGCCGCCCCCGGATAGCCACCGAAGTAGAGGTACTCGTCCAGGGTCATGCCGAAGGCGGCCTGCATCTCGGCGAACGACCACTGTCGGACGGGATGCACCTCGAACCTGCCCGCCAGACTCTCGGTGAGGCCCTGCTGGATCAGCCGCGGTACCGAGCCGAGCAGAACGACCACGAGGTCGCGGCGTTTGCGCGAGTCCTCGTCCCAGAGGCGCTTGACCGTCTCGGGCCAGTTCCTCGCCTTCTGCACCTCGTCGATGACGAGCACGGCGCGATCACCGCCGGCTGCTACGCGCGCCGCCTCCCACTGCTGCTCGATCCAGGTCGCGTCCACGGGCGACTGGTCGTCTCCGGATGCCCATTGCACGGGCAATCCGCTGCGCGCGACCGCCTGCTGGACCAGAGTCGTCTTGCCTACCTGCCTCGGGCCGGACACGACCTGAAGGAACCGCCGACGCTCGCGGAGGCGGCCTGCAAGGACGGCGGCCGCGGCGCGTTCGAACTCGGCCATTCCGGCCAGCTCCGGGTACGTCCGTCGACCGCGACTGCCTCGCCGCTCAGAACCGCTGCCGAACCGCAGCGCCCGCGCGCACGAAGCCGTTCGTGAGATCGAACCCGAACGCCTGCGTCGCGACACCGAGCCCGCGCAGCCCGGCGGCCTGCGGCACGGGCCATTCGAGCAGCGCGTTGCCGTCCGCACCGGTCGGCTGCATGCCGAGCGGGAACGACGACAGCAGCGGCAGCTGCAGCACCGCGTTGCCGGGCGACAGCACGACGAACGGGCCGTTCGCGAAGCCGTCGGTCGAACCCAGCAGGAACACCGGCGAACCGATCGGCAGCGTGCCGTTGCTGCGGAAGTAGTAGCCCGGCACGTCGTGGCGACCGGGGTGGTGCGGCGGATCCGCGACGTCGGGGTGGAGGCCGGAGTAGAAGCTCGCGATCGGCGCCGACGCACCGTTCACGCGGCAGACGCCGACGCCGCTGCTGCCGTCGACGAGCAGGTCGACGAGACCCTGCCAGCCGATGGTCGTGATGTTGAGTTCGACGAGCTGCGTCAACGCATGCAGCAGCAGGTAGCTCTCGCCGGGTGCGAGGGCCGGACCACACGGGTCGAAGTTGTTGAGGTTGAACGCGAGATCGCTCGTGCCGGCGAGCGTCTGCATCAACAGGTTCGGCGAGTTCGCCACGAACGACACGAAGATGTCGCTGCCGAACGGCACGGTCACGGGCGACTGGAACACCACCGTGACCTCGGGTGCCTGCGAACCGATCGGCATCGCGACGTCGAGCACGGACACGAGCGCCGTCGTTCCGGGGGCCGCGTTGGCCGGGATCGTCGGCCGGTTGGTGTTGCCCGCCTCGGCGTAGACGTGCAGGTCGAACGTCGCCGGCTCGGCCGGCGCACCATTGCGCAGCCGGAGCACGACGCCGCGGATCTGATAGCCGCTGCCGGGCACGTACTCACCGATGCCGCGGTAGGCCTCACCGGGAATGCGCGAGATCAGCTCGTCACCCACACCGGCGCCGACGCTCGACTGCGCCAGCCCGGCCGGCGGCAGGCCGGTCAGCAGGCCCGCGGGTTGTTGGGCCACGGCGAGGCCCGCACAGAAGAGGAGTGGGAGAACGGCGGAGAGGGGTCCTTCGAGTTTCATGGCCGCGGCCTGCTGCAAATCCGGAGCCGGTGCCGAAGGCAAACGGCATGCGCATGCAAGTGGGCACTGCAGATCGGCTTGCGAACTTGCACCCCGACGGCGCCGGCGCCGGCGATCGACCGGTGTCTTGCCTGGAAGACAGTCCCCTGTCCTGCGCGGAGGCAACGTCGCCCTCCCGCGCAGCGCGGCAGCCTATTGGAAACGCCCCACGGTCGCGCGGACCGAGTCGGTCGCGACCAGACCGGCCGGGTTCGCGCCCGGTGCGAGCGCAAACCCCTGCTGGAAGAACGTCGTCCCGAGCAGGCCGACGCCGTTCGGGATCGCGAGCGCGAATGCGGCGCTGCCCGCGCTGCCGGCGCCGAATGCGATGGCATCGGGCGCGACATTGAGGCTGCAGCCGGTCAGGCCTGCGGCCGTGAGGTCGAACGGCAACTGCACGGACTGGAAGAGCTGATCGGAGAACCCCATCGCGAGCAACGCCAGCGTCGACGGAGTGCCGACCTCGACGGCGAAGGTCCGGCCGATCCATGCGCGGGTGCCGGGCTGCGAAAGCGTCAGGTTCCACGGACTCGCGGGTGTGCAGCCCGGCGCGTGCGACCCGAAGGCGGCCGGATGCACATCGTGGAGGATGCCGATTCCGGTCTGCGTCGCGAAGAAGAAGCGGTTCGCGTTGCGGTCGTAGCAGCCTGAGAAGACGTCGAAGTCCGTCGACTGCAGCTGCACCCAGGCGCGGGAGGTGTCACGGTAGTACACGCCGTGGTAGCCGTTGCTGTTGATCGTCCTGGCCTTCAGCACCACGCCGCGGTGCTCGTCGAACCACACGGCGCCGCCAGTCAGTGGACCGGATGCCGGATACTCGACCCAGCCGGTGGCGGGGTCCCACTCCCAGGACTTGGTTTCCACCGGACTGTTCGGCAACGAGTGAATGCGTCCGCACAGCACCATCTTGTCGAGCCGCGCATCGTAGGTCATGCCGCCGTAGCGGTAGAACGTCGGACCAAACGGGGTCGCGATCACGGGCGGCGTGTTCGCCGACAGGACCGGGCGCCAGGAGGCTCCATCCCATTCGTAGAAGGACTCGCTGAACAACATGACCCTCTGCCGCGTTTCATGGTACGCGACGTGGAAGTTGTAACTGTTGGGCAGCCATTGGTTGGCCAGCGGCACGACCGGTGCCGGACCGACGTTTACGAGGTTCGCTCCGTCCCACTCCCACGTGTCCCCATAGAACTGGTCGACGACGACCAGGACGCCGCGACCTCGGTCGAAGGCAACGGACTTGCCCGAATGAAGCGGGTTGAAGGACGTTGTTAGGAACGCCCAGTTCGCGCCGTCGAACTCCCACATTCCACTGACGGTGCTGCCGCTGACTCCCCAGCACACGAGGACGTCGCGGACATCGTCGTAGTATGCCGGGAGGGTTGTCGGCCCTGCCAGCGACGACTGCGTCAATTGCGCCGGAAGCCCGACCGAAGCGAAGCCGACCGCCGAGAACCAGCTTGCCACTCGAGAGATCACAGCCCACCTCCGATCGTCAGGCGCATCGCATTCGAGAACAGGCTCGGCGCGAACACGGCTTGGAGACCCAGCTCGCTGTTCACCCAGGCGGGTGGGATCGTCAAGTATCCGACGGCCGTCCCCGCCGAATCCGTCGTCGCAATCGCGAGCGTCGCCTCCGACCCGGGTTGCAGCCAATAGTTGCAGGATCCAACGAGCTGAGGCGAGGCTGCGACGAAGCCGAGGCTCATGACGTACGCCGTGTTCGACGCCGCGTCGAGCCGCCACATCAGCTCGCAATCGACCGCGCCGTTGCCGCTCCATGGCTCGCCGCTGACGGCAATCGTAGCCACCCTCGGGCCGGGCGAGGACTTCTGAAGCAGGCCGAGCATCGGCGCTACACCCGGCTGGGTCAGGTAGGTGAGCTGACCAGAATTGTCCACGGGCCGATACGACAGGTAGCCACCCCCGCCATCGTCCATGCCGTCGACTTCGAACTTGCTGCCGATCTGGCTCGTCGGCGCCACGATCCAGATATTCAGCGGGCTCCCGCCCGGATACGAAAACGGGTTGGCGAAGCGTAGTTGGACCGGAAAGTGATCTCGCCTCAAGTCTCCAGCCGAATCGGGGATCCTCGTGAGGGTCCCTTGCGTGACGTAGGAGCTCAGCGGATTCTGGTTCGCTGGGAAGTTCCCCAGCGCGATGTGGATGTCGACGGGGATATCGGACGGAGCATCGAGCGGCGTCGAGGAGCGGAATGCGAGGCCGTCGATGGTCATCGCACCGCCAACTTCCGTGCTCGCGTAGTAGAAGCGCACCCACTTGTAGGTCGCGCCATTGCCTCCCGACGGCGTCAGGTCGAAGCCACGACTGTAGCCGCGGTGCTGGTACCAGGTCCCCGTCGGGTTCCACGAGACTTGGAATGGCGCGCTACCCCAAGCGTCCGCGTTGGCGTAGGCCTCTGGAACGACCCGCGCGACCGTCCATTCCTCCGCCTGCATCGTGCAGCCCGCGCCCGCCGGCAGCTCGGCGAGTTCGCCCGTCGAGGCGAGAACTGGATCTTCCGTGGTGTCAGGATCGATGTCAGCAGCAAACTTGCGGGCGACGATCTGGACGACCACACCCTGCTCCGGGCGCGGCGTGCTCGCGAGGCGGACGCGCAGCGTCGCGCTGTTGCCCGACGAGCCGGCAGGTGCCTCGAACACCGCGCGCTCGTAGCTGTTGGCCGTCGATTGAGACCTTGCGATCACGTTGCCGTTGTACTCCACGACCAGATCGACGTTCGGGAGCTCGAGCTCAGGCGGCGGCACCTGATCGCTCTCGACGTCGAAGTAGCGCCGCCAGCAGGCGACCACCCCGTATCGTTCGCCAGCGGCCAACGGGCCGTACGAGACCGTCGTCTCGGTCGTCGTCTCGCTCAGAGTGACGACTTCGGCCAACGGTACGATGCCGGCATCCCGTACCGCGAACTCGGCGAGCAGATCGTCGCGAACGTAGCCCACGCCGTACGTGTTGCGGTTCGTGAACCAGTGTTGCCCGGCAGGGTCGGCCGAAGTCCCGGACTTCGTCGCGAAGGTTCCGAGCACGTTCAGCAGCAGAGCCGCGCGGGTCTCCTCCGCCGTCGCGTAGTTCGGCAGGCTCGATCGCTTGCCGCGGTAGAGCGCAGCCGCCCCGGCAACCTGCGCCGCGGCCTCGCTCGTGCCGAAGTTGTAGCGCACGGGCGAGGTGTTGTTGGCCGGCGTCTGCGACTGCAGGTCGCCGACGTCGATCCCCGGCATCAAGAGGCAGGAGCCCCGCGCTTCCACGTTGAAGAAGTCCCCGGGGTAGACGAAGCGGCGAGCCGCACCGACCGGGCCGTTGGTGATCGACCCCGGGCCCGCCCCCGTCGCACACAGGTCTGGATACAACCGGGCGGGATCGCCGAACAGCGGACCACGGCTCGACCAGAACATCGGCAGGAAGGAGAAGTTCGTCGTGGCGCCGGCGCCTGGCGCGCGGGCGTGAACCGCCCCGACGGCGACGCCATGGTAGAAGCCGTGACTCGCTTGCGTCGTATCGGCCTCATTGCCGGCATTCGCGATGATCAGGATGTCCTCCCAGCGTGCAAGCGAGTCGAGTGCCTTGGCAACCTCGCTGTCGGGAGACGGCGGGCCACCCGAGGAGATCGTAATCACGTGCACGTAGGCGGTGGCCTGCTGCTCCGGCTTGTTCTCGAGGATGAACTCGGTCAACCGCTCGATGCCCCCGAGATAGCCCACGTCGAGAGTCTCCCACCGGAATAGGGCAGACCCACCCAGGAACGGATAGCTCGTAATGGCCACATCGATCAAGGCAGCCTCCGGAGCATGGCCATCGGTGGAGCCCGCGGCGATGGCTGCCATCGCTGTACCATGGCCAGCTACGGTGTGGTGACTCGATTGTCGAAAACCATGTGGCGGAGTCAACCCGACGTAAGGTGAGGGAGCCGACGTCTGGAGGATGTTCACGTCAGCGTGCCGCGTCGTCATATTGACGTCCTGCCCCTGCAGGAACGCTTCGATCCGCGTCACCCCACCCGTGCTCAGGAACTCAGGGTGGTCGTCGACCACCGTCGGCGTGGCACCGTCGACATCGGCGTCGATGCCACTGTCGAACACGGCAATCCGCGCGCCGGCCCCCTTGTAGTCCCCTTGACCCTCACCCAGGATCGTCCAGGCGGCCGCCTTGTTGTGGTTGTGCTGGTTGGTCGACGTGCCGATCGGCATTGGCACCGACCCCAAGAAAGCGGTCGGAGCGTCGACGTCGCCCAACGGGTAGGCTCGGACCGGCTCGAGTCGCCGGACTCGCGGATCCATGGCGATCTGCGCCAGACGGGCCCGCGGCAAGTGCACCGAGATCGCGTTCGCCATCCATAGATTCCGGTCCACAACGCCACCCAAGCCGACAACGGTCTGTGCGATCACGCTTTGATCCGTGCTCGCGAGTTGGCGCAGGGTCGCCAGCCTGGCTCGGCGCCCCGCAACCGTCGTCTCGTTCCGGATCGCCTGCAGGGCCTGGTTCAGCGAGTAGCCCCTGTCCTTCAGGAAGATGATCCAGCGCTGGGTGCCAGGCAAACTACCCGCGACCCCGTTGCCAACGACCGGCGCCTGCGCAGCGCCGGGCGTACTCAAAGCGGCGACGAGAGAGAGAGAGAGAGAGAGAGAGAGAGAGAGAGAGAGCGCATGTGGGTCCCCGATTCCGGCTTCACAGACTGTGTCTTACGGCCTCCCTGCGTGCTCGGCAACCGGGTCACCGCGCAGCTCCCCCGCGCGGCTTGACCCACGAGTTGCTGCTGGCGCACACCGAACTTCCGACGCGGCGGCGGTTTCGGCATCTCGGCCGACTGGTGACCCCGGCGTGTCGGGCGTCTCGTAGCGATGGACCGAGAACCTGCCGCCAAACTCGGGGACGAGTACGCAGCCCAAGCGCCGGCCGGCCCTCTGTGCACCGCGTCAGTCGGACAGTGACCGCACGGTCTCCGGGTGCTTCTTCAACGCGCGCCAGGTCTCGACGTCTTCACGCTTGCCGACGGTCGCCGTTCGCAGCGCACCCTCGCGACAGACCTGGACGAGCGCATCGCGCGAACGCAGCTTCGGGCGACCGAGCGTGCGGTTCGGCGGCATCGGCACCGCCACCGAATCGCGCGACAGCGCAACGAACGCATACGGCAGCGAACGCAGGTCGATGCCGAGCTCGCGTGCGGTTCGCACCCAGGCGCCATCGGTGAACACCTCCGGCGGTGGCGGCGCGAAGAAGTGGCACCAGTCGTCGTCGTTCGCGAGCGCCGGACACGCAGCAGCATGCGGACACGGCGCGACGATCCGGAAACCGGGCAGCAGCTCGTCGCGCAGCTGCGAGAGCCGCCGCGACGTCGTGTGATTGCCGGCTTCGACGATCACGACGCAGCGCGCACGCTCGGCGAGCGCACGCAGCTCCGCGAGCCCGCGGTCGTCGAGTTCGCCGAGCACGTGGCTGACGAGCAGCACGTCGGGCGCCACCTCGCGAACGTCCGCGAGCGCGCGCACGGCGACCGCGGGTGCGGCGGCTGCCAGCGCTCGCGCGGCGAACGCCATCGCCAGCGGCGAACGGTCGTGGCACAGCACCTCACGCTGATCGCCACCGAAGCGCGCGACGAACCGGCGCGCCGCGATGCCGGTGCCGCAGCCGAAGTCGAGCACGGTCGCCCCCGCCGCCACCGACAACCCGCGGTCGGCACACTCGGCGAGCGCGGCGTCCCACTTCCAGCCGATGCGTGCGGCGAGCACGCGGTCGTAGGCCAGCAGATCGTGCTCGTCGCGCCAGTAGTCGGGCAGCCGTCGCGACCCGCGCGAATCGTCGAGGAAGCGATCGCGCAACCGCGCGATGCGCGCGATGTCGTCGCTCGCGGGCGGCGGCAGAGGCTGGCTCACTCGTCGGGATGGTAGTGCGGCGAGCGCGCGCGCGCCCAGTGCATCTTGACGGTCAACAGGTAGAGCGCCGCCGGCAGCACCAGGAACAGCGAGACCTGGGCGCGCACGCGATCGCCATCGAGGAACGCGTCGTAGAGCCCGTGGACCGTGACGGCGAGCAGCAGCCCGAACAGCGGCCAGAGCGCGCGCCAGCGACCGCCGCGGTCGAGCTTGACCATCGCGAGCGCGAAACCGAAGCTGCCCGAGCAGGCCGCGTGCAACAGCGTCGCGGTGAAGGCGCGCTGGATCGGCACGGAGAAGCCGGCACCGAGCTGGGCGTAGAGCACGTTCTCGACGCCGGCGAAGCCGAGTCCGCAGGCGGCGCCGTAGACCACGCCGTCGAGCGGCTCGTCGAGCTCGGCGCAGCAGAGCAGCGGCAGCATCGCGGCGATCTTCCAGACCTCCTCGTTGAGCGCCGTGAGCACGAACGTCTCGAGCAGCGGCGGGCACGGCCCGAGCAGGTCTGCGAGCCACGGCCGCGACCAGAGCACGCCGAGCACCGAGAGCGCGCCGAGTGCGAGCGCCGCGACGATGTGGGACCAGGGCTCGCGCTCGTGATCGTCGTGGCGATGCACCAGCCAGAGCCAGAACAGGCTCGGACCGAACCCCAACGCAATCGCGGACCAGAGCGACACGATCGGGAATCTACGCTACTTCGGTCAGCTGCGCTTCCGCAGCACGACGATCATCTCGCACTGGTTGGCGACGAACTCGGCGACGTCGAACGGCGGGAAGCCCGGACGCCGCTGCAGCGCGCAGAGCAGCTCGAGGAACTCCGTCTGCGACCAGCAGTGGAAGTGGATGCGGAAGTCCTGCGCCTCGAGCTCTGCGACCCGGGCCGCGATCGCGGCCGGCTCGGTCAACGTCGAGGTGTGCTTCACGACCTCCTCGTAGTGCCCGTGCCGCGACCCCTCGGGGCCGTCCTCGTGGTCGCGTACGACGTGCTCGACGGTGGTCGCGGGCCGCGCGTGGTCGAACGTCAGCCGTTTGTCGGGCACCGACATGTAGACCACGCCGCCCGGCCGCACGACGCGGAGCATGTTGCGCAGCGCGCCGATCGGGTCTTCGGCGTGCTCGAAGAAGTGGTTGCTGGCGACGAAGTCCTGCGAGTCGTCCGCGACCGTCGCCAGCTTCTCGCCGTCGTCGACGACGTCGACGTCGACGAGCCAGCGCCGCGTCTTGGCCGGGTACATCGCGCGCAGCTGCTCGGTGGGCGCGATGTCGACGTAGCGAACTCTCGTGCCCTTCGGCATCGGCATCGGATCCTGCAGTGCGCCGATCTCGAGCCCGGCGCCGCGCAGATGGCGGTCGGCGACCGTGAGCCGACCGAGGTACTGCCGGAACGGCGTGACGAGCTTCTTGGCGATCCGCCGCAGGTCCAGCATGCCCTTGCTATCGGCAGGAGGGCAACCGCAGCTCGAGACCCGAATCGGCGCCAGCCGACGAGAAACTCGCGGAATTCGTCCTCCGCTTCGCCGCCGGGCCGCGCCAGCTCTGGTCGGGTGCGGCGCGGTGCCGCGCCGTCGTCCGTGACCCGGACCATGTTCGAAAGCTATGCTCCAGCCGATGCCGACTCGCCCGATCCCGCCGAGCAACGGCAACTTCGACCTCGCCCGAGCGATTCGCGGGGTGCGGAACGGCGACCGGCGCGAGTTCGCCGCGCTCGCCGAGCGCTACTACCCGCGGGTCCGCGAGATCGTGCAACGTCAGCTCCGGCTCGACTTCCGGCGCAAGCACGCCTGGATGCAGGCCGCGTTCAGCACCGGCGACGTGGTTCAGAACGTCTTCCTGCGGGTGCTCGACAACCTCAAAGACGTCCGCTCGACCGAAGAGGAAGCGTTCCTCGGCTACCTCGCAGCCGCGGTGAAGCACAACCTGCTCGATGCGCTGCGCCACCACCGGGCCGAACGGCGTGACGTCCGCCGCGACAAGAAGTCCGAATCGGCGGAACTCGAGGCCATGGCGAAGGCCGCGCCCGACCGGTCGCCGTCGGTCGACGCCGCGCTGCGCGAGTACGTCGGCGCGCTCGAAACCGTTCTGGAGTCGCTCAGCGAGAAGCAGCGCGCCATCTGGGAGATGCGCACGCGCGGCGCGTGCTCCTGGGCGGACATCGCCGCGGCGCACGGCTACTCGAGCGCCGACGTCGCGCGGCAAGCCTTCAACGACATCCGGGCCAGGATCGCGGTCGGCCTGCGCCGCCGGGGCGTCACCGCGACTCGCGTCGGACTCTGAGAGATGACCGAAGACCGACTGCTGCGCTACGTTCGGAAGGCGATCGAGCTCCAGGATGCGGGCGAAACCGTCGATCTCGCCGAGCTGTGCCGCGATGCACCCGACCTGCTCGACGCCGTGCGCGAGACGCTCGCGCTCGACGACCTCGCGGCCGGCTCGCGGGACGACGGCCTGGCAGGGAAGACGCTCAACGGCCGCTACCGGCTCGGCGAGTGCATCGGGATCGGCGCGATGGGCGCGGTCTACGAGGCCCGGGACCTCTCGCTCGAACGAACGGTCGCGGTCAAGGTCCTGCCGCCCGGCTCGTTCGGCGAACAGAAGCGGCGCGAACGCTTCCGCCGCGAGGCCCAGGCCCTCGCGGCGCTGAAGCACCCGAACATCGTACCGGTCCACGACCACGGCCAGGCCGCGCACGGCCTGCACTACCTCGTCATGGAGCGGCTGCGCGGCTGCTCGCTGGCGCGAGTCGTGAGCCCGACGCACAGCTCGCCGGCCACCGAAGGACGCCGTGGCGTTCCGCCGACGGGCTGGCTCGCCAGCGAGCTCGGGCTGCCGGTGGCCACCGCGGACTACATCCCGCAGGTCGTGCATTGGCTGCTCGACGTCGTCGCTGCGCTGCGGACCGCACACGAACACGGCATCTGCCACCGCGACGTCAAGCCGTCGAACATCTTCCTAACCGAGGAGGGCAACGTCGTCCTGCTCGATTTCGGCATCGCGGCACGGCGCGGCGACGCCTCGATGACGACCAAGGGCAGCGCGCTCGGCACCCCGGCCTACATGGCACCCGAGCAGATCGCCCGCGACGAGGCGGCGACACCGGCGATGGACGTGTACGGCGTCTGCGCCACGCTCTACCACCTGATCGCGATGCAGCCACCGTACGCCGGCGACTCGATCGAGGTGCTGGCGAGGCTCCAGCGCGAGGAGCCGAAGGCGCTGCTCGCGATCGATCCGCGCCTGCCGCGCGACCTCTGCGCCATCGTCGAGAAGGGCCTCGAGCGCGATCCGCGACGGCGCTACCGCGACATGGTCGAGCTCGAGGCCGATCTGCGCGCATTCCTCGCCCACCTGCCCGTGAAGGCGCGGCCGATCACACGGGTCACGCGGGCGTGGCGCCATCTCCGCCGGCGACCGATCTACTTCGTGGCGGGCATGGCGCTGGCCGCGATCGCGCTCGCGCTGTTCGTGCCGCCGGCGTGGCGCGAGGCCGAGGCCCGCGCGCGAACCGACCACGCGCGCCTGTTCGCCACCGTCGCCGCCTCGCTCGCGGTCGAAGGCAGCGTCGAGCGACGCCTCGAGATGGACCGCGACGAACGCGCCGGCCACATCGCGCAGCTCGACGCGATCCTCGCGCTGCGCGAGGACGACGTCTACTCACGCACGCTGCGCGCCGCGCTCCATCAGGACCAGGGCAACACGAGCGCCGCAGCCGCCGACATCGAGACGATCGCGCGCACGAGCCCGACGCGGACCGCATTCCTCGATTGGCTGGTCGCGCGCTACCGCGCCTTTCCGGCGAGCGGTCGCGGAGTCGGCGATCTCGATCTCGCCGACCCGCCGGCCCCGGAAACCGACCTCGGTCGCTTCCTCGCGGCGTTCCACCATTGGCGCCGCGGCGACGCCGCCGCGGCGCAACCGTTGCTCGCCGCGGCGCCGACCTTCTTCCCGGCCCGCTATCTGAACCTCGGCGTCGCGCTCCACCTCGCGTTCGGCGAGAACGAACGCGAAGCGCACCGTTCGCGCATGCGCGAGCTGACCGAGCTCACCAACGCGGTCCAGGAGGAGCTCGGTGGCCCGACGGCCCGCACGTGCTACTTCCGCGGCACCGCTCTCATGCAGCTCGAGGACCTCGAAGCCGCGCGCCTGGACCTCGAACGGTCACGCGCGCTGCAGCCCGAAGCGTTCGGCACGCTGTGCAACCTCGGTCTGACCTACCGCGACCTCCACCGCCTCGACGACGCCGCGACGGTGCTGCAGGAAGCAATCGCGCTGCGGCCGTGGAACCTCAATGCGTCGCTGCAGCTCATCGACGTGTTCAGCGAGCGCGGCGAGTTCGACGCAGCCGAGGCCCGCCTCGAGCAGCTCGGCGAAGGTGACCTCATCACCGAGATCGATCGCCTCTGGGTGCGCACCGACATCGAGATCGGCCGCTACCTCTACCACCTCGGCCGCGACGACCGCGAGGCGACGGCGGCAGCGGCCGCGAACGTGATCGCGTTCTGCGAACGCGCGCGCGAGCTCCTGCCCCCGGACGACGAAGAGTCGCGACAGGTGTTCGCAGGTCGCGCGGTGCTCGTGAGCCTCGCGATCGAAGATCCGCAGACGCTGCTGCTGGAACTGCTCGACCAGCTCGAAGGTCGCCCGCTGAACAGCATCCTGCTCGACGCCGCCGCCGACCTGCTCGGGCGCGACGAGCTGCGGTTCGACGGTCTGCCGGCACGGATCCTCGAACGCGTCCGCAAGGTGCTCGCCAGCCAGGCGCGCAACGTCCCGGTCCAACCCAAGTAGTCGCTACTCCCCTTCCGCAGTCTTCCTCGCCAAACATCGAACGAAAACATGCTGTCAACGCTCGTGTCCCTCGCCGTCCTCGCTCCTCAAGGGGACTCCTCCGGCGCCTTCCTGATGCGCCCCTGGGTCGTCCAGGACCACAACATCTCGGACGAGCTGCTGTTCGTTGCCGCCGGCCCCGCCCCTGCGACGCCGGTACCGTTCTCCACCATGGACGCGCGCTTCTCGCACGCGGCGATGCTGCCGGCGGTCACCTCACCGTTCAGGCTGAGCTCGTTCTCGAGCGGCAGTTCGCGCATCGTTGCGAACCTGTCCGACGGCCGCGCCGTCGTCACGGGCCCCGAGTCCTGGGGCGCGCTGCAGTTCGTCGTCGAGACCATCGGCCCGGGCGCCGCCCAGGTCTACGTCGACGAGGTCAACGGACCCGGTGGCATCGCCGGTGACATCTTCTCGTACTGGGTCGACGGCAGCGCGATCGACGGCGACTTCGTCGGGATCGTCGAGAAGGCGCGCGACGGCCAGCACCTCGGGGTCGGACAGCTCGCGGACATCGACCACAACATGACGGCCGTCCTGCTCGACGGTGCGATCGGCGACGTCGCCGAGCTGGCGAACGCGACGTTCTACTTCACTGTCGACCGCGACTCGCTCTATCTGTTCGACGACCAGTGGTTCCAGCCCGCCGGAACAACGGTGCCCTGCGAGAAGAGCGCCGCGACGATCCTGAAGATCACCTCGAGCGGCCCGGCATGGTCGTCGCCGAGCTGCTTCAAGACCTACAGGGACCTGGATTGCGACCCCGACGACCAGATCACCGCGCTGTGCGTCGACGACCAGAGGAAGACGATCCTCTGGGCCATCGACGCGAGCCACGAGCTCTACGTCGCGACCCACGATCAGGAGTGGGATCAGCCGCAGTTCACCGGCGTCTACACCAACGAGAGCGGCGCCTCGTTCTCGTCGGGATCGCTCGGGCTGCCGTCCGGCAGCAGGTATCGCGGCGCGTGCTCCAACGACCCGCT
Source organism: Planctomycetota bacterium (assembly GCA_020425925.1). GTDB lineage: Bacteria > Planctomycetota > UBA1135 > UBA1135 > UBA2386 > JAGQRA01. The sequence continues at coordinate 22,530 of JAGQRB010000304.1, read as the reverse complement.
CGGCGACATGGACGATGCCAGCTTCGTGGCTGAACGCATGATCGGTCGCCCCGTCGAGGATCGCTACCTCGACCGCAACTGCATCGAGATGGCCTTGACCCGTCGCAGTGACCGCACCTCGTCGGAGGACTTCCTGCAGGTGTTCTTCGAGGACCTCGACTGCGTCGCCGGCTCACCGGCCCAGATCACCGCCAACGGCGTCATCGTGGATGCGTTCGTGGTCCCGGCGACCGGCGGCCCGCTGCTGCGCGAGTTCCCGATTCCGAACACCCTGTACGGCATGTGGAGGGTCGGCATGCAGTCCTTCCGCGGCAACGACCGGATCGTGACGCACCTGTTCGAGATCGCCGTCAGTCCATTCTGAGCGGCGCCGCCGCCGATCAGCGGGCGCGCCAGTCGAAGGAGTACTCGCGCCGCTCGAGTCGGTGTTCCATCCGGCCGTCGATTTCGACCTCGATCTCCTCGGCCCAGTACGCCGAGCTCGGCTGCAGGGTAGCAGGATCGAGCACGGCCTCGGCTGTGCTGCGGACCCGCGCCACGCCTTCCACGCCGGCGCCATCGGCACCGACGACGCCGGTCAAACCTCGCATCACGGCAGCATCGGGCTGCCACTGCAGGCGCCACGTGACGTGTGCTTGCCCACCCACCGCCGTCCACCCACGGAAGGCTCGCTCAGTTCGCGGCGGTTCGGCCGCGAGATCGGAACCCATCTCGATCCCCGACACCTGCCCGGCGTCGAACGGAATCGTCGCCGACGACCCGGCGACGGCGTTCATACCGATCCAGTTCTCGACCCAGGCGCGCCAGAAGCGCCCGACCTGCCGCTCGAACCCGAGACGCAGGTTCGGCTGCTCCATCGCCGCGCGCAACCCGGGCATCGGACCGCGCAGGTCCTCCATCGAATCGAGGAACGCGTCGAAATCCGCGATGCCGAGGAAGGCCCCATCGGCTCGGACAAGGAACCCCGGAATGGCCGCGGTCATGGCGACGAGCTGCTCGCGGGCGGCCGGGTGCAATGCGGCGGCGGACATGCCGTCGACCCAGTCGATCCGGTAGTTCTCGATCCTGCCCACGAGCACGCCTTCCTCGTCCGAGGGACGCAACGTGACGTCGTACGACGCGGTGGTCTTGGTGCCTCGCTTCGTCGCGTCCTCGGTGACGTGCACGGTGCTCGGCACCGGCCAATGGAACTCGAAGGCCGTTCGATCTCGGGGCTGCTCGGCGGCGAGCACGGGAATCGCCCACCCGATCCCGATCCCGATCGGCTCCGGCGAGCACCCGGCGAGCAGAGCGGCGAAACAACCGCAGATCGCGACACGCACGCGGCTCACCGGCACGCGGCGATCGCGCGCGCGACGTAGACCGGCGCGACCTTGCGCCGCCAGTAGACGTCGAGGTCGGTGTTGTCCATCGTGCGCGCCGGCTTCATCGCGGCCGAGCCGGCAGCCGCGATCAGCTCGTCGGTGAGCCGCTGGCCGACGAGCAGCTCCTCGCTCGCGGTCGCCGGGATCGCGTACGAGCCCGCGCCGCCGAGCCGGATGTTGGCCTTCGTGACCGTGCCGGCATCGTCGAACCACAGGCAGACCGCGACTCCGAGCACGGGGAAGTCGAACGTGTCGCGGCGCCGCAGCTTCAGGTAGCTCGCCTTCCAGCCGCCGGCCGGCGGCAGATAGAGATACGTCAGCAGCTCCTCGGGCTTCTTCGTCAGGTACTGGATGCCGTCGTCCTGGTAGAGCTCGCCCGCCGGAATCCGGCGCCGGCCGTCGCGACCGACGAGCTCGACCTCGGCCTCGAGCGCGCACACCACCGGCACCGTGTCGCTGCTCTGCACCGCCCAGCAGCGCGGCGAGCCCGGCGCGACCCAGCAGATCGCGCCGTCCTTCTTCATGCAGAAGTCGATCGACTCGCGCCACTCGTGCGACTGGTCGTAGTAGGTGCAGCGCGTGTCGAGCAGCAGGTTGCCGCCGATCGTGCCCATGTTGCGCAGCAGCGGCGTGCTGATCTCGCGCACCGCGTGGGCGAACGCCGGGAAGTGCTCGCGCAGATGCGGGTCGTGTTCGAGCGTCGCGAGCTTCGTCATCGCGCCGATCCGGACGCCGCCCTGCTCGTGGACCTCGACCCGATCGATGCCGGGCAGGTCCTGCAGTGAGATCACGTGCGCCGGCACCTGGTGCCGACGCTTCATGTTCGGATAGAGGTCGGTGCCGCCGGCCACGAACATCGCGCTCGCGCCGTGCTCGCAGGCGAGCGCGACGGCGGCTTCGGCGGTCTTCGGCCGGTGGTAGGTGAAGGTCGGCAGTCGCAGCATGGTGTTCGGCTCTACTTCGCGGCCTTCTTGGTGCGCTTGGGGTCGTTCTTGGCGCGACCGTCGCCGCCCTGCCACGGCGTCTCGACCTGCAGCGATTCGCCGAAATCGACGTCGGGCACGCCCGCGGGACCGTGACGCTTGTCCTCGCGCTGCAGCGCGGCGAAGACCTTCTCGAACGACACCGGGATCTCGTCGACGCGCACGCCGACGGCATCGTAGACCGCGTTCGCGACCGCCGGCATCATCGGCAGCAGCGGTCCCTGACCGACCTCCTTGGCGCCGAACGGCCCGTTCTTGTCCGGGTCCTCGACGACATAGGTCACGACCTCGGGCATCTCGAGCGTCGTCGGACTCTTGTACTCGAGCAGCGACGGGATCTTGTGCACGAAGATGCGATGGCCCTTGTGCGAGCGGTCGCGATAGACCTGCTCCTCCATCATGGCCTCGCCGAGGCCCATGTAGACCGAGCCCTCGATCTGCCCCATCGCGATCGCCGCGTTGAGCGCGCGGCCGATGTCGTGCGCCATCCAGACCTTCGGCACGCGGTAGACGCCGGTGTCGGGATCGACCTCGACCTCCACGACCGCGGCCGAGTAGCTGTAGCTCGGGCTCGGGCCGACGCCACCGCCACGGAACTTGGCGGCCGACGGCGGCGGCGCGTAGCTGCCGACCGTGCCGAGCGTGCCGTGCCGCGCCTCGGCGACGCAGACCGCCTCCTGCCAGGTCATGCCGGTCTTCGGCTCCTCGGCGTCGAACACCTTGGCGTCGGCGAACACCAGCCGTCCGGCGGGCACGCCGAGCTTCTCCGCAACCGCGCTCGCGACCAGCTCGCGCGCGCGCTCCGCCGCCTGCATCGCGGCATTGCCGGTCATGACCGTGACGCGTGAGCTGTAGCTGCCGAGATCGACCGGCGTCAGGTCGGTGTCGGCGGTCACGACCTTGATGTCGAGTGGATCGAGCCCGAGCACCTCGCCGATGATCCAGCCGAGCACGCTGTCGCTGCCCTGGCCGATATCCGTGCTGCCGCAGAACGCGGTCACGAGACCGCTGCGGTCGAGCTGCAGCTGTACGCCCGAGTGCGGCATGCCGTTCCAGTAGATCGGCAGACCCGCGCCCGAGAGGTAGCTGCTGCAGGCCAGCCCGAGGCCACGGATGCGACCGTCGGCGGTGCGTTCCTTCTTGCCGCGGCGCTCGTGCCAGCGCGAGCCGGCGACCACCTTCTCGATGCACGCGCCGAGCCCCATCGAACCGATGCGCAGGAAGTTCGCGGTCAGCGAGTCCCGCGGCGCGAGATTGTCGAGCCGCAGCTTCGCCGGGTCGATGCCGAGGTCGCAGGCGATCTTGTCGAGCTGCACCTCGAGTGCGAAACGCGGCTGCGGCGTGCCGTGGCCGCGCTTCGGCCCGCACGGCGCCTTGCAGGTGAAGAAGCGGGCACCGCGGAAGTGGTAGTTGTCGACCGCGTAGGTCACGGTCTGCAGCGCACCGGTGTAGAAGGTGCTCGCGGTGCCGTAGCTGCCGTAGGCGCCGCCGTCGAGGAAGCTGCGGAAGTCGAGCGCCGTGATGCGCCCGGTCGCGTTGACCCCGATGCGGCTCTGCATCAGCACCGGGTGACGGCCGCGGTGGCAGAAGAAGACCTCCTCGCGGGTCAGCGCGATCTTGACCGGCCGGCCGGTCAGCATCGACATCTTCGCGGCCGCGATCTCGTGGTTGAACGGATCGCTCTTGCCGCCGAAGCCGCCGCCGTTCGGACACGCGATCACCCGGATGCGGTGCGCGGGCAGCGGGTGCAACACGCGCGCCAGCGCTTTGTGCAGGTAGTGCGGCGTCTGCGTGCTCGACCAGACCGTCAGCTTGCCGTCCTTGTCGAAGTGCGCGAGGGTCGCGTGCTGCTCCATCGGCAGGTGTGTGTTGCCCTCGAAGAAGAACGTGTCCTCACGGACGTGGGTCGCCTGCGCGAAACCCTGCTGCAGATCGCCGAACTCGAGGTTCTCGAGCCGGTGGATGTTGCCGCGCACGCCGTAGTCGTGCAGCCGCGGCTCGTCGTTCGCTGCGGCCTCCTCGATGCCGCCGATCGTCCGCAGCTCGCGGTATTCGACGTCGACGAGCCGGCACGCATCCCAGGCGATCTCCTCCTCGGTCGCAGCGATCGCGACCACGGGATCGCCGACGAAACGCACCCGATCGACGCAGAGCGCGTGCTCGTCCTGGCTGACCGGCAGGATGCCGAACGGCGTCGGCATGTCCTTGCCCGTGAGCACGCCCTTCACGCCCGCCAGCGCCTCGGCCTTGCTGGTGTCGATCGACACGATCTCGGCGTGCGGCACGGTGCTGCGCAGCAGCTTCATGTGCAGCATGCGCGGCAGCTTCAGGTCGTCGGCGAACTGCGTCAGACCGCTGACCTTGCTGCGGGCGTCGACCTTGCGGATCGGCTTGCCGATGACCTTGAGGTCCTTCGCCGCCTTGTCGTGCTGCCACGGCGCGTCGTCCTTGCGCGCGGCGGCGTCGCCCCGGGTCGACGGATCATCGAGAACCATAGATCGACTCCTCGCTCGGTTCGGCGTCCTCGCCGCGCATGCGCGCGGCGGCGAGCTCGACGGCCTCGAAGATCTTCAGATAGCCCGTGCATCGACACAGGTTGCCGGCGAGGCACTCCTTGATCTCGGCGCGGGTCGGGTTCGCGTTCGCCGCGAGCAGCGCATCGGCCGCCATCAGGATGCCGGGTGTGCAGTAGCCGCACTGGGCGGCGCCGAGGTCCGCGAAGGTGTGCTGCAGGGGCGCGAGTTCGCTGCCCTGCGCCAGGCCCTCGACCGTGCGGACGTCGCGACCGACCGCGTCGAGCGCGAGGTAGAGACAGCTCAGGATCGGGGTGCCGTCGATCTGGACGGTGCAGGCGCCGCACTCGCCGAGCTCGCAGCCGTGCTTCGTGCCGGTGAGCTCGAGCTCCTCGCGGAGCACCTCGAGCAGCGTCTTGTGCGGCGCGAACGCCACCTCGCGCGGCTCGCCGTTCACGGTGAACGTCGCGAGCACCTTGTTGGTATTGCCAGCCTCGGTCATCGGGGCGAACAGGATAGCCACCGGACCCGGCCGGATGAAGCGTTCCGAGAATCGGTGTCCGAGCGCGGGCGTTCGGGACATGGGTGGACATGCACCCGATCCCCAGCACCCTTCTCGCCCTCGCCGCGGCCGCCGCCGCGCCCACCTTGCGTGCCCAGATCCGCGACGGCGCGCTGCTCGCGGGCTGCTACCGCTTCACCGGAACCCTGCCGTGCGCGGTGCCGGGGCCCGGCGGACTCTACGAGGTCGACCCCCGGAGCGGCGCCGTGCAGGCGCTCACCGGCGTGCCGGCCGACGTGCTCGGCAATGGCACGACCAGCACGTTCATCCACGGCGCCGACTTCGGACTGCGGCTGCCACACCGCAGCCGAGTCGTCACCAACGCGTGGGGCGACGGCACGATCGGACAGCAGATGCCGATCTACGTGCTCGATCTCGCCGGCCTGAACGTCACCGCGGTGACGCGCTACGACGCCGGCATCGTCGGACCGGGGGCGTGGGGCGCCGCGGGTCTGCCGCAAGCCGAGGCGCTGCCCGACGGCCGGGTGCTGCTCGCGGTCGATCCATTGACGTTCCAGGCCGGGGAACCGCTGACCAACACCCTGCTGGCGGTGCTCGACCCGAGCCTGCCGCCGACCGATCCGAACGCGCTGCTCCCGGTGCCGATGACGACGCTGCCCGGCGACACCAACGCGCTCGCGTTCGATGCCGCCCGCGGCGTCGCCTGGCTCGGTGTCTTCGCGCAGTCGAGCAGCGCGATCTACCGCGTCGACTTCCCGCAGGGCGGCGCGCCGGTCCATCTCGTCGACATGCCGGGCGAGCTCGTCACCGGCCTCGCACTGCAGCACGACGGCACGCTGCTCGCAACCAGCTATGCGGTGTCCGACGGCCGCGCTCAGCTGCTGCACGTCGATCCGGCGACCGCGGGCGCGACTGCGTTCCCGCAGCTGAACGCGCTGTTCTACGCCGAGTGCATCCGCATCGAGCCCGCCACCGGCGACGCGTTCGTCGTCGCCGGCACGGGCTGCAGCGAGCGCGACGTCTACCGGCTGTCGCCGGCGAGCCCGTCGACCGGCACGCTGTCGTTGGCGGTGACCGCGCCGGCCGGCGGCTGGGGCGTCGCGAGCGGTCTCGACATCGATCCCGACCCCGAGGTCTACGGCGACCGCAGCGGTCCGAGCCCGCTGGTGCTCGAATGGCAGGTGGCGCCGAGCGCGGCCGGGCTACCGCGCATCGGCAACGCCGCATTCGCGCTGCGGCTCACGGCGAGCACGCCGCCGCTGTTCGCCGGCATCGTGCTCGGGGTCCAGCGGGTTTCGCTGTCGATCGCGGGCCTCGACGTCCTGGTCGACCCGCTCGTCAGCCGGCTGCTGGTGCCGGCAGCCGCCACGGACGTGCCGTTGCCGCTGCCGAACGACCCCGGCCTCGTCGACCTGCCGGTGTTCGGGCAGGCCTTCAGCCTCGACGCAGCACTGCAGCTCGGTGCATCCGCGGGAGTCCAGCTGACCGTGCTGCCGTAGGCGGCGGCGTGGGAAAACCGAACTCCGCCGCCACGATCCGGGTCGCTCGCGGCAAGACACGGCATGGACCACCGCACCCTGGCCGCTGCAGCGCTCGCCGCGCTGTCCTTCGGCCTGCCCGCCCTCCTGGCAACCGCCGGGCTCCCGAGTCAATCCGTCTGGTTGGCGGAGCGCAACAACTACGCCTCGCTCGATTCCCCGGCCGGAAGCGGCCAGTACCGCATGACGCACGACGCGGCCCGCGGCCGGCTCGTGATGGTCGCGGCCGACGGCGGACTCTACGAGTTCCGCGGCGCGGACCTCGCGAGGGGCCCCGGCCGGGGCAGCTTCAACACGGTGCTCTGGTTCCCGCCGCAGCAGCGGACGCTGCTGCTCGGGATCTACTCGGAGGCGTGGGACGGCGTCGAGCTCCAGCCGCTCGTCGGCGCGCCGGCGCTGGCTATCGCCGCCTACGACAGCAACCGCGGGGTCCTCGTCGCGACCGACGCCGACCACACGTTCGAATACGACGGCACCTCCTGGCAACAGATCGCGACCGCGACGCCGGGGATCATCGGCCACGGCCGTTCGATGGCGTTCGATCCGATCCGCAACAAGATGCTGCTCTACGGCCGCGACTTCCGAACTCTCACCTACGGGTCATGGGAGTACTCGGGCGGAGTCTGGCTCCAGCACAGCGCAGCCCACCCGCTGCTGGCGGCCCCCACGCTCGTCTTCGACCCTACCCGAGGTCGCGTCGCGGCATTCCAGAACTCCTTCGCGCTCGAGTTCGACGGCAGCAGCTGGGTGCCGCGACCCGGCCCGCTCGACAACTTCGGTTACGCGGTCGTGTTCGATCCGGATCGCGGCCGGCTCGTCGCGATCGGCTCGTTCCGAGACGAGCTCCGCGAGTTCGACGGCAGTAGCTGGATCGTCGCGGTCGAGCGGCCGTTCCTGGCCGGGCCCGGATTCGGCGACCGGATCGGCACGTTCGACGAGGCCCGCGGTCGATTCGTCCGCGTCCAGTTCCCGGCGAGCGGTCAGCCGGCGACGCAGACCGCCGAGTGGGACGGCGCCAGGTGGCACCTGCCGCTGCCCGCGACGGTGCCGCCGACGCGCAGCGACACGGCGCTGACCTACGACCCGATCGCGGAGCGCGTGCTGATGTTCGGCGGCCTGAACCCCGGAACCGGCTGGCGCAACGACTTCTGGAGCTGGAACGGCACCGATTGGCAACAGCTGCCGAGCGGTCCACCGGCTCGCGCGCGCGCCGGCTTCGCGTTCGACCGTGGCCGCGGCCGCGCCGTGCTCGTCGGCGGCTTCGGCCCGAACGCCTACACCCCGCTCCACGATCACTGGGAGTGGGACGGCACCTCGTGGCACCAGATCGCGACCACATCGCCCGACAGCCTCGACCCTCGCTCGCTGGTCTACGACGAGCTCCGCGACGTGCTCGTGCTCGGCCTCGGTTCGCAGCACTGGGAGTACGCCGGCGGCGTCTGGACGCAGCGCGGCGCGTTGCCGCAGGGCACGCCCGAACTCACCTACGACAACGTCGCGCAGCGCGTGGTCATGAAGGGCCTGCTGGCGATGTGGGAGTGGGACGGCAACCAGTGGCTCGCGCGCCAGGCCACCCCGACCAACTTCGCGTCCAACGGCATCGTCTTCGACCGCCGTCGCGGCGTCGTCCTCGCCGATGCAACCGACGTGATGACGTTCACCGACCGCGTCGCGCGTGCCGAGCGGTTCGGTCAGGGCTGCGGCCCGACGAATCGTGTGCCGCGGCTCGGCACGTTCGGCGAGCCGGTGCTCGGCGAACCCGCCTTCGGCCTCGACGTCGTCGGCACGGCGCCGAACAGCCTCTGCATCACCGGCTTGTCCTTCGGCGGCGTCACACCGACCGGATCGGGCTGCGAACTGCTGCTCGCGCCGGGGATCGCCGCACTCGTCGGCATCACGAACGGCAGCGGCTTCGCGCACTTCCCGCAGCCGCTGCCGCAGTGGGAATCCTTCCGCGGCGTCGAGCTCTTCGCGCAGGCGTTCGCGCTCGACGCCCTCGCGCCGAACGGCTACGCCCTGAGCCAGGGCCTCAAGCTCGTGCTCGGGGACTGATCCCCGGAACCGGGAGGAGCTACGATCCGACCATGCACTGTCGCCCCCTCCGGCTCGCGCTCCTCGTCACGCCTCTGATCGCCGGCCTGCTGGTCGCGCCGGCCGGCGCCCAGACGACCCACCTGGTCGGCCCCGGCGGGTTCGCGACGATCGGCGACGCCGTCGCCGCCGCGGTCGACGGTGACATCGTGCATGTCGCGCCGGGCACCTACCCGCGCGTCTCGATCAACAAGGCGCTGACGGTGCGTGCGCTGACACCGGGCACGGTCGTGCTCGAGAACGGGCCGTTCCTGAGCGGGATCGCCGCGCCGGCCGGCAAGGCGATCCACGTCATCGGTCTCGAGTACCGCGGCTTCACGATCACGAACGGGTCGGTGACCCTCGATCAGTGCACGTTCGTCTCGAACGGCGACATCCTGGTCGCGGTCGGAGGACGGTGTCACATGCAGGACTGCATGGTCCTCGGCCGCGGTCCGGCGATCATCAACCCGAACGCCGCGCTGGTCGTCGACCACGCGTTCGTCAGCGCGATCGGCTCGACGTTCGAGGGCACCAGCGCGACCGGCGGCTACAACGGCGTCAGCGTCGGTGTCGATGTGCGCGTGGGCACGTTCCAGGCCAGCGGCTGCACGATCCAGGGCGGCAACGGTCCGACGAGCCGACCCGGGTTGATCGCCGACGCCGAGAGCACGATCTGGCTCAGCGACTCGAACGTGATCAGCGACCCCGCGGTCTGCCCGATCGAGGCCGCGAGTGCGCACGGCCGGCAGGCGCGCACGACGTTGACCCCGAACTGCGGCGCACTGCCGAGCGGTCCGCTGCTCGGCATCCGCCGCACCGCGCCGATGACGCCCGGCGGCACGCTCGACCTCGCGTTCCTCAGCGAGCCGAACGAGCCGATCGGCGTGTTCGCGAATCTCCTGATCGGCTTCCAACCGGGCGTCCTGTTCGAGCAGCCGAACCTGCTCGGCGGCGGCTGCCAGCCGGTCGGCATGCTGTTCACCGACGCCACCGGCAACGCCAGCGCGAGCTGGAGCATCCCGCTGGTCTCGGCGCTCGTCGACCGCGGCGTCTGGGTCCAGGGTTTCGCCGGCCTCAGCGCGCCGATCCGCACGAGCTCACTCGCCGGCGGCGTCGTGCGCTGATCAGGTCCGGATGTGCACGCGGTTGGTGAGGCCGAGGTACGGCAGCACCAGGCTCGCATGCTGGACGTGGATGTCGAGGCCGGGTGGCAGCACCGGCAGCGGCGCGATCCACTCGGTCGCGAGCGGCACCCATGCCGTCGTCCGAGCACCGGAGATCCCGCCGAGGCAGGTGAACACGACATCGTCGAGCAGATCGCACGCCGGCGAGGGGGATCCCCCGAGCTGGAACGTGACGGTGTCCGGGCGATCGCTCAGCAGGAACGCGCCGTAGTAACCGATGCCGCTCGCGCGCAGCGTCAGCGCGTCCTCGGGTCGGAACGGCGGCAGCGCCGCGAGGTGGTAGCACGTCGTGTAGCCGGTCGAGCCGGGCTCCGGCGCTTCGCTGCCACAGTCGTCACCGATCGTGTCGACGCCGGCGACCCACGGTCGGAAGGCCGTGACGAGTTCGTAGAACTGCGGCGCGGGCCTGCTGTAGACGTCGTGCACGACGCGAACCTCGAGTGGACCGTTGGCGAAGTCCCACGCGAACCATGCGTGGCGCTCGAGCGCCGTGATGCTGCCGGCGGTCGGGTTCGAGCGCAGCTCGAACGTGCCGTCGTTGCCGACGTCGACGCGCAGCGCGTTCGGGTCCGGGAAGTCACCGAGCGACACGATCTGGAGTTCGAGCGACCCGACGCCGGCAGTCGGGCCGGCGATCCGTAGCAGCAGGTCCGCGCTCGTGCGCGTCTGTTCGTAGTACGGCACGTAGGCGTCGGCCCGCAGCGCGGTCCGCCCGACCACTCCCGGCAGCGGCGGCAGAGGCGTCACCGAGAACGAAGCCGAGTTGCTGCCGCCCGTCCCGACGAACACCTCGACCTCGAGCGGAGCGTTCGGCAACGGCCCGGCCGGATGGCTGACGATCGGGTTCGGGGCGTTCGCGGGTGCATTGACCCACTGCGCGACGATCGGCGTCAGGGCGGTCCATTGGGTCGTGATTCCACCCTGCGCGCTCGCGGCGCCGGCGAGGCAGAGCGCCGTGAAGATGTGGCAGTCGTGCATCGCCGGCGAGAATAGCGCCGCGCGCGTCGGTCAGTTGCCGACGATCGCGTCGATCGCGTTGTAGAACACGATCGTGCCGCCGCCGGCGGTGTCGAAGCGGAAGCCCTGCATGAAGAACGGCAGGCCCGTGAACGACGGGTTCGCCGGCAGCGGGATGTTGTGCGCGCCGAAGCCCGGGATGCTGATCGCGTTGGTGTCGATCAGGACCTCGCCGGTCAGCAGCGGCAGCGGCGCCATCGGCGCGAACGCGGTCATCGCGAAGGTCAGCGCGGTGGTCGAGCCGACCGGGACGTCGACCGTGAACGTCGAGCCGAGGACCGGCAGCGTCGAGCAGTCGAAGCCGAGGTTGTTGATGCCTGTGCCGTTGCGCAGCGCGCAGCTCGCACCGCCCGGCGTGACGCGGAAGATGCCGGTGCAGACCGTCGCGCCGGCGCCGTTGCGCAGCGTCGCGGTGAAGATCACGTCGCCGCTCTCGAGCAGCAGCTCGTCGTCGTTGCCGAACGTGTTGAAGTAGAGGTCGTCGTCGTAGAAGCCGTCGCCGTCGATGTCGACCGGATCGTTCTCGCGGACGACGACCATGCGGTTGCCCGTGCCGTCGTCGTAGACGATGACACCGTTGGCATCCGACGGTGCATCGGTCACGCCGGCGATGATGTAGGCGCCGCTGCTGTTGCCATCGAAGCCGAAGAAGCAGTCGGAGAAGTCGGTGTCGCTCCAGTACTCGGTCGCACCGGGGACGATCGGGTCACTGCCGTCCGAGAACGCGACGACCGCGCCGTTGCGCACGACCCAGTCCTGCTCGGTGACGTCGTTGTTGCCGCGCGCGTACCAGTTGCCGCCGTGGTCGAGCCACGCCTGCACGATGCCCGACGAGTCGATCGGCTCGATGAACGGGCCGCCGGCGATCGCAAAGCCCTCCTGCAGCACGACGACGTTGTTGACGGTGAGGATCTGGTCCTCGGTCGTCGCGCCGTCGGTGTCGCCCATCAGCACGTAGGTCGAGCCGTCGGCCGAGACGTAGAACTCCTCGAACGTGAAGTTCTCCCACAGCGCCGGGGTCACGAGACCGATCGGCGCGTCGAAGGACTCGCGCAGGAAGCCGCCGGGGATCAGCTGGATCTCGTCGCCGATGGTGCCGCCGGCGAGACCGTCGATGCCGTCGCCGTTGAACAGCGGCCCGGTCGTCGCGAGCCGGCAGGTGTCGAGCGCATCGTCCCAGGTGGCGCCGGCGAGCGACGGCAGGAACGGATCGACGAGACCACCCTCCTGCGCGAGCGCGGTGAACACGCCGCCCGAGATCAGCACGACGTAGTCGTCGTTCGCGGCCGCGGTCGTGTTGTTGCCGATCAGGATGTCACCGGCGTTGTTGATGCCGTACGAATCATCGATCGTGCCGATGAGCTCGCCGGGGGCGCCCCACGGCGCCTGGGTGCCTTCCTGCATCAGCAGCGCGCCGTTGAGCAGCAGGCAGTTGTCGTCGCTCGTGCTGCCGGTGTCGGCATCGATCTCGAGCGCGAACTGTGAATCGTCCGCCGAGATCCACGGGCGCACGAAGGTCACCGTCGACGTGCCCGGCGCGAACGGGACGCCGAGACCCGGCACGACGTTCGTCGGCGCGCCGGGGAAGTTGGTGTAGATCACGGTGACGGGCGCACCGCCGGGGATCGAATCGACCGACACGCCGGTCGGCGGGGTGCAACCGTCCTGCGCAAACGCGCAGGGCAAGAGCAGGGCGCCGCCGGCGAGCGACGCAAAGGAACGAAGAGCGAAAGAAAGCTGCATTGGGATTCCGGAAGCCTCGAGGGGTGTTTGGGGCATCGAAGAGTAACGGCCGAACGCGAGCCGGGGTCGCGGGCGCGACACCGTGACCGTGAAGATACGGTCACTCCCGATACGGCCGAGCGAAGTCCGGGACGACGCCCCCAAAGGCCAGGGTCAGACGCCCTGGCCGATCGTCGTCTCGATCGCGCCCGTCACGGCGACGCCGAGTGCGTTTGCGGGCGGATCGATGGCGAAGAACTGGGTCGTGAACTGCACGCCGAGCCAGACCTGGTCGACCGGCAGCCCGACGCCGATGCTGCCGTAACCCTCGGTGTCGGTCACCAGCGGATACACGATCGGTGTATCACTCTGCACCAGGCAGCCGGGCGCGCCGTAGGGGCCGAGATCGAGCGGGCTCGGCAAGCGCCCGAAGCCGATGCTCATCATCGCGAGCGCACTCGCGGGTGCGGCGAGCAACTCGTAGTGCACGGTGCTGCCGACGATCGGTTCGCCGTAGGCCGACTGCTGCGCCGAGCCGCAGGCGGGGCCGTAGTACTCGAGCGAGCCCGCTGCGAAGCACAGCGGCCGGGCCTCCGGATCGCCCGCCGTGAACACCGCGCTGCCGATCTGCTGGCCGAGCATGTCGAACTGCCGAACGCGGTTGTCATCGACGACCAGCAGCCGATCGGCCGTCGCCTGCACGTGCTGCACGCCGAGACCGACCGGGATCGGGTTGCCGAGCAGCTGCGCGTCGCGGTCGTAGATCTTCACCGTGCTGAAGTTGTCGACGATCGTGAAGCAGGTCGGGAACAGCAGCACGTCGTACTCGTCGACCTGCGTGACCGGGATCGGCGCGCCGATCGGATTGCCGCTCAGGTCGAAGACGCGGACCTGATCGGTGTCGGTGACGAGGATGCGGTTGCCGTCGATGCGAACGCGCTGCGTGTCCCAACCGGTCTTGAGGATCGGCGCGCCCTGGGCCAGACCGTTCTTGTCGAAGATCCGGGTGCGATCCTGATCGATCACGACCACCGCGTCGTCCGAGACGACGACGATCTGGCGGTCGGTGCCGGTCTTCGCAATCGGTGCACCCTGGGGCACCATGCCGCGGTCGAAGATCTCGGTGCGGTTGTCGTCGGTGATGATGATTCGGTCCTTGGTGATCTCGACGGTCTGCGGGTGGGTGCCGGTGTTGGTCACCGGTGCCCCGATCGGGAACCCGTTCTTGTCGAAGACCCGGACGCGGTCGGTGTCGATCACGATGATGCGATCGCCGTCGATCTTGACCTGCTGCCGCGACGTGCCGGTCTTCGTGATCGGTGCCCCCTGCGGGAAGCCGTCCTTGTCGAAGATGCGGACGCGGTCGTCGTCGATCACGATGATCCGATCGCCGTCGATGATCACGGTCTGGCGGTTCGTACCGGTCTTCGTGATCGGCGCGCCCTTCGGCAGGCCGTCCTTGTCGAAGATCTGCACCCGGTTGTCGTCGGTCACGACGATGCGGTCGCCGGCGACCTGCACGCGTTGCTTGAACTGACCCGTGTTGGGGATCGGCGCCCCGATCGGCAGGCCGTCGCGATCGAAGATGCGCACCCGGTCGGTGTCGATGACGATCACGCGGCCACCGCCGACCTCGACGCTCTGGCGCTGCGTGCCGGTCTTCTGGATCGGCGCGCCGATCGCCGCACCGTCGAGGTCGAAGATCCGGACGCGGTCGTCGTCGATCACCACGATGCGGTCGTCACCGAGCGCGACGCTCTGGAAGCTCCCGAGCTTCGCGATCAGCGCGCCCACCAGCGCGCCGCTGCGGTCGAGGATGCGCACGCCGGCCGACTCGGTCACGACGATGCGCGGTCCGACCGCCGACAGCGTCGCGTACGGGAAGCTGCCGGCGACGAGATGGAACGCCGTGCCGCCTTGCGGATCGAGCAGGCGGACGCTGTTGCTGTCCGTCAGCACGTAGCCGCCGCAGGTGATCTCCATCTGCGCGGCGAGCGGAGCCGCGGCGAACAACGCAGCGGTCAGGCAGCAGGAACGGAACGGGTTGGTCGAAAGGCTCATCGGTCTGTCTCGCTCGGAACTCGTCGGGATTCGCGTCGGCCACATGCCGACCTCGAACCCCGAGGCGGATTCCGGAGCGAGTCGCCGCCGGCTTTTCGCAATCGCTGCAAGTCGCTGTCCGGGATGCCGATGCGCCGACGCGAGAATCGCGGATTTGGCACAACGGCACGGCCCGGACAGCGTTTCGACCGCGCCGCGCGCTACGGCAGCAGGCCGGTCACGACCCGCGCGGCGTTCGAGAAGCCGAAGCTGCCCGCGACGTTCGGGTTGCTCTGCAGGAACTGCGAGCCGCTGAGCGCACCGATCAACGCGGTGTTGTTCGGCACGGCGACGTTGACGGTCGCGTTGCCGGCGGCATCGGTCGTCGTCGAGTTCACGCTCGAGAAGCCCTGCCAACCGAAGCAGTTGGTGTAGCCGTACGGGTGGTAGTCGAACGGCTGCCCGGTGAGGGCACCGGTGTAGAGCCAGATCGTCGTGCTCGGCGCACCGCCGCTCGCGGTGACCGAGTAGCTGCCGCCGAGCACGGGCGAACCGCTCGCCGACAGCCGCAGCCCGCCGCAGCCGGTGCCGTAGAGCTGCAGGTTGGCGCAGCCGAACTCGACGCGCATCTTGAGCGCGGACGAGCTGCCGACCGTGCCGGTCGCCGGCGGCGAACCGCTCCAGCCGAAGGCGTAGACACGATTCACCGAGCCGGTGCGGAACGCGGTGCTGCCGGCGTCCTCGAACGGCTTGTTGCCGGTCGAGATCACCTCGATGACGAGGTCACTGGTACCGTTGTAGGCGAACGGCGTCTGAAGTCCGACCGCTCCCCACTGGTTCTGCTGGTAGCGGAACGCGTGCGGCGCCATGTTCAGCACGGTCACGGGCGACGGCAGGTTGTTCGCGAACGTGTTCGACAGGCTCCAGCCGGCCGGCACGTGCGACATCGTGATCCGCAGGCTCTCGCTCGCGTGCGTGCCGCTGCCGCAGGGGGCGAACGAGACGCTCGAGATGCTGCCGGCAGCGCCGAGCTGCGCCGACGTCATGATGGTCTGGTAGCGCTGGTTGCGCCACGTCGTCGTCGAGGGCACGGCGTAGTTGAGCTCGACGTTCGCGACGCGCGGGTCGTACACCGAACCCGAGAACGGCGTGTTGGTGGCGCTGCCGAACTGCAGCGCGATGTCGGCGTTCGAGTAGCTCTGGTTGCTGCCCGTGCCGTTGGTGTAGCGGTGGTTGAAGTTCACGGCCCGGAACGCCATGCCGTAGCTACCCGGACGGATCGTCAACGGCTGCGCGAGCACCAGGTTCGACTGGTTGTTGCTGCCGGCAGCGGTGCCGTTCGCGAGACCGACGGAATCCCACGCGCCGGCGTTGGTCTGGTTGCCGACGTAGGTCCCGCCGGGCTGGGTCAGATAGACCTCCATCGCGATCGCCGAGCCGCTGACCGACGTGTTGACGTCGATCGACTCGATCGTGATCTGGTTGGTGACGGTGATGTCGAAGTAGACGCAACCACCGGTCGACCCACCGTTGTTGGCGGCGAACAGCGAGGTCAGCGCGGCGTTCATCGCGGTGCCGAACGGGATCACGTTGCAGCCGCCGGCCGTCGGGTTGCTGTCGGGCACGTAGCGCGCGCAGACGGCCGGCGCGGCGCTCTCGACGCCGCCGAAGACCGTCAGCGCATAGGTCGCGTCGACCGCGCCGGTGGCGACGTGGGCATCCTGCGCGACGAGCGTCGCGATGACGTCGACCGTCCAGTTGCCGGCCTGTGGGTTCTGCACGAACACGTTCTCGACGGTGTCGATCGTGTTGGCGCTGCCGCCGGCCGTCGAGTAGTTGCCGGCCGACAGGCCGTTGTTGCCCCAGTAGACCGTTCCGCCGGGCGAGGTCAGGCGCAGCGTCAGGTCGTTGATCGCCGCCTGCGACGCCGCCGGGTTGCCCGCCGGATCGACGAACGACATCGACACCTTGAGCTCGGGCTCACCGGCCGCGACCGCGATCGTGTAGCTGTCGGTCTGACCCTGCAGCAGCGGCTGGTCCTCGGGCACGATGAACATGCGGTTGCGAGTGTCGTAGAGCCGCTGCAGGCTCGGGAAGCCCCAGCCCTGGTGCTCGCGGCGGTTGTCGGTGCTCGCACCGGTGAACGCGTACTGCTGCGCGCTCGCGATCATGATCGTCTTGAGCGTCTGCGCCAGCGGACGGTTCTGGAACCGGGTGCCGCCCGGCACCGTCGGCGAGTTGCCGAACAGGAAGTCGGTGTACATCTGGATCGCGAGCGCGTTGTGGCCGGCGCACATCGGCGTCGCGCCCGACGTGCCGCCGAAACTCGCGTACCAGTCGCCGCTCGAGTAGCCGGAGCTGCCGGTGCGATCCGAGGTCAGGATCGAGTCGTAGTAGGCGCAGAGGTCGGGCTTGATGCGGCCGTCCGCGGCCGGACCGATCGACGCGTTGCCGGCGAGCCACGAGTCGTCAGCGGCGTTGCTGTTGTTGAAGTGCTGGACCGCGCCGATCGAAAAGATGTTCTTGGCCCACGCCTGCGGTCGCGACAGCTGGCTGCCCTGGTTGCTCTGGCTCTGCGTCCACGGGATACGGTGGTCGAAGATGACGTCGTCGGAGTCGGCCGAGATCGAGGTGTAGGCCGTCGTCACCGAGTTGCCCCACGACGCGGTCGTGAACATGCACTGGTGCGTGTTGACCACGGTGTTGATGATCGCGTTGCGCGTTCCGACCGCGGTCTGGTACTCGGTGTAGAACGGCGTCGCGTCGGGCGCCATGCCGCGGCCGAGCGCGTTGCTCATGCCGTTGCCGAACACGATGCCGGCGGTGCAGTGGCCGTGGGTCTGGGCATTGCCGCCACTCGAGACGTTGGTCGGCGTGGTGTTGAAGTCGTAGTGCGTGGCCTGCAGGCCCTCGTAGACGTGGCCGTTGATGCCGTTGCCGGTGTAGCCGCCGACACTCTCGATGTAGTCGGCGCCGCCCTGGATGCGGCCGTTGTTCATGTCCTCCTCGGGCGCGGACCACGCGTCGATCCACAGCACCTGGTCGAGCCGCGCGGCGGCTGCGAGCTCCGCACCGTCGAGTTCGGCGACCAGCAGGATGCTGCCGGCGCCGACGTCGACGACGCGACCGCCGAGGTTCTCGATCGCGGCGGCGAGCGGCGCCTTGTCGATCTGCTTGTCGCCGACCACGAGGTTGTACTTCGCGGTGCGTTCACTGCCGAGGCGGCCGAGCAGCGCCGCGTCGAGCCGGAACGCCGGCACGTACTGACCGACCCACCGCACGCCGGTGCCGCGCTGCACCACCGCAGCGCCACCGATCGGCAGTCGCACGACGTAGGCGTTGTGCGGCAGGTAGCTCAGGATCTCGCCGCCGGCATCGGCGACGTGGGCGCGGCGCGAATCGTTGGGCGCGCCGTCGAACTGCACGATCCAGAGCCCGATGTCGGGGCCACCGGCGAGATTCGCGGGCAGGATCGGGGTCTTCGCGAGCGGGTCGAAGGTCGCGAACTTCAGCAGGAGATCGCGCCCGGCGTTCTCCGCGACATGACCGAGGGCGTCCTGCGCGAGGACGGGGAACGAGACGGCAGCGGCGACGAGCGCCGCTGCGCAGACACGTGAAGGCAGCATGGCCTCTCCTTGGAAACGAGACGTTGCGAGACGAAACGAAAGGAACGTGTCGGCGAGAGGGAGGCCCTTGCACGTCGAGCTGGGGCGACTGGCTCGAGACTCCGCGACGGACCATAGCGCATCCGGCGCCCGTGGCACTTCGAGTCGACGGGTTTCGTCGAACCTTCAAACAGCGGTCATCCGCCGCCGTTGTCCGGCAGGACCGAGCTGCGCTTCGAACACCTCGCGCCGAACGAGTTTGCTGCCGGGCAGCTGTCGTAAGTCGCAATCGCGACGCGCGGGTCTTCTCACGACCGACCCGTTGTCGGCGATCGGCGCGTTGTCTACGCTGAGCGGGTGAACCTCCGCAAGTCGGTCGAGCTCTTGATCTCGATGACCCTGGCAACCACCTTGCTCGGTCAGGAGATCTCGGCCGACGCGGTGCCGAAGCGCGAACGCGACGCGATGGCGTTCCTCGACCGGCAGATCCTCGTTCTGGCAGCGAACCGCGGACCCCAGATCGGCCTCACAAGCTACCGGACCGTCGCACCGCGCGAGGAGGAGCGATCCGACGGCGGCGTCGACTCGCTCGTCGGGCTGCAGTTCTTCGGGGAGGAATCGAACGATCCGCTCGCGCTGACCGCCGAGTTCATCACGACGCTCGCGGTCAACGTCGAGAAGAGCAAGACCTGGCGACTCCGCCGACTCGATCTCATCCGAGCCGGCGGAAGCAAGTGGTTCATCGAACGCATCGAGTTCGGTCGCCGCCACCGCGACGCCGAGGGCAAACGAAACTACCTGGTCTTGCCGCATGCCACGCCCGCCTTCGACGAAGCGAACAAGCTCCTGGTAGCGCGTGAAGAACGCAACCTCGTCGGGTTCTCGATCGACATGACCGCCGAACGGCCGCACGTGACCGCTCGATACCTGTTGACCGGCAAGAACGTCGCGAACCAGCTCATCGCGCTGCGGGCGGAGCTGGCGTCGAGCTGCGAAGGGCCAGACTCGATGTTCGACGACGTCGAGGCGATCCCGCAGACCGCGCCGCACGAGCGCGGCACGGTGGGCAGCTTCAGGCTGCGTCTCCGCTCACCCTGAGCCGGCTTCCGCCTCCCGCTCCGCGTCTCCATCCAGCCCGTGCGCGCGGCGGTGCGCCGCGACGATCCGGATGTCGTCGTAGCCCACCCGCCCACCGAGTGCCTCGAACACCGGCTTCAGCCGACCGCCGCCGACCTGCTCGAGCGCCGCCACGATCTCGTCGCCGAGCGCGGCGTCGACCCAGGGCTCGACGCTGTCCGGTGCCGTGCGCTCGATCCATTCGTAGAGGTAGCCGGCCACCGTCGAACGCGCGCGCCCGAGCTGGGTCGCGACCTCGTCGAGCGGCAGGCCGGCGGCGAACAGCTCGGCGGCGCGCTCGCGCACGATCGCCGCGGCCGGCGTGCGCGGCGCGGTGTCTTCGACCTCGGCATTGACCTCCCCGTCGACCTCGACGTGCACCTCGGGCTCGACGTCCTCCTCGGCATCATTCTCGACCTCACCCGCACCCCCACCGTGTTCGGCGATCAACGCCAGGAACCGCTCACCGAACGACTCGAGCTTCTTCTCGCCGACACCGCGCACCCGCAGGAACGCGCGCGGCGACGTCGGCCTCGCCCGCGCGAGATCCTCGAGCGTCGCGTCGGAGAACACCACGTACGGCGGCACCGCGAGCTCACCCGCGATCTGACGCCGCAGCGCGCGCATCGCCTCGAACAGCTCCTGCTCGGCGGGCTCGAGCTCGACGTCCTGGCGCGGACCGGCGCTGCGGCCACCGCCCGAGCGCCGGCGCGAACGCTGCGGCCGGGCCTCGAGCGCCGCCTTCGGCACCCGCAGCTCGACCTCGGCCTCACCGCGCAGCACGTCGCGCGCCGGTTCGCCGAGCAACAGGATCGGATACTCGCCGTCGCTGCGCACCAGCACGCCCTGGTCGACGAGCTGGTCGACGTAGTTGCCGAGCAGCGCCGCGGGCACGTCCTTGCAGACGCCGAACGTCGGCAGCTCGTCGTGGCCGCGCTGCAGCACCTTCTCGTTCTTGCTGCCGCGCAGCACGTCGATCACGTAGGCGCGGCCGAAGCGCTGGCCGGTGCGGAACACCGCGGACAGGATCTTCTGCGCCGTGACCGTGGCCTCGGGAACGAGCTCGAGCTCGTCGAGGCAGACGTCGCAGGCGCCGCATCCCGAACCGCCTTCCGGCTCCGCGTAGCGCTGCCCGAAGTACTCGCTCAGTGTCTCGTGACGGCAACGCGCGAGCCCGGCGAAGCGCTGCATCTGCGACAGCAGCTCGAGCTGGGCCGCGAGCGCTTCGGCATCACCACCGACCTCGGCCGAGCTGCGTTGCATCACCGTGCGCCACTTCGCGGCGTCGCCGTTGCTGTAGAGCAGCAGACACTCGGCCGGCAGCCCGTCGCGGCCGGCGCGCCCGGTCTCCTGCTGGTAGTGCTCGATGCTCTTCGGCATCGCGGCGTGCACCACGAGCCGGACGTCGCTGCGATCGATGCCCATGCCGAACGCGACCGTCGCGCACACCACGTGCAGCTTCTCGGCGCGGAAGTCGGCGCTGATCGTCGTGCGTTCGCCGGCACCGAGACCCGCGTGGTAGGCGCGCGCGTCGATGCCGCGGCGAGTCAGCGCCTCGGCGAGCGCCTCGGTGTCCTTCCGGCTGATGCAGTAGACGATCGCGGCGCTGCCGGGGTGCCGACCGATCGCGTCGGCGACCTGGGCGGTGAGATCCTGGCGCGGCAACACGCGGTAGCAGAGCTCGGGCCGATCGAACGTGCCGACCAACACCCGCGGCTCGCGCAGGTGGAGTTCCTGCACGATGTCGTCGCGCACCCGCGGCGTCGCGGTCGCGGTGTAGGCATGGAACGGCACCGCCGGCAGCCGTTCGCGCAGCTCGGCGAGGCGCCGGTACTCGGGGCGGAAGTCGTGCCCCCACTGGCTGATGCAGTGCGCCTCGTCGATCGCGACCGCGCCGATGTCCTGCTCGCAGAGCCAGCCGAAGAAGCCGTCGAGAAACAGTCGCTCCGGTGCCGTGAACAGCAGCCTGAGCTCGCCCGAGTTCATCATCGTGCGCAGCTCGCTGCGCGCTGCGGCGTCGAGGTTGCCGTGCGCCGCGGCGGCCGGGATGCCGTTGAGCCGCAGGCCGTCGACCTGGTCCTGCATCAGCGCGATCAGCGGCGAGACCACGACGGTGAGCCGATCGTTGACCAGCGCGGGCAGCTGATAGCAGAGCGACTTGCCGCCGCCGGTCGGCATCACCACCAGCGCGTCGTCGCCGTCGAGCGCGGCATCGATCGCCTCGCGCTGCAGCGGCCGCAGCTCCGAGAAGCCGAACCAGCGCTGCAGCGTCGCGCGGATCGCGCCGTCGCGGTCGGGGATCGCCTCGGGAGTCGGTGCCACAGCTCCGGTGTATCCGCACCGCGAGCGGGCTCAAGGGTTCCGCCGGAGCGGCCCGGCGCTAGGCTTGGTCCTGCGAACGACTGGAGACCCTCCCATGGGCGGACAAACAGGATTCAGCGCCCGCCGCCGGCGTCGCGAGCAGGCCGATTTCGAAGGGCGCGAGCGCGAGCTCGAGGTCTTCCGCACCAACCTCGCGCTCGCGGTCGAGAGCCCCGAGTTCGCCAACGTGCTCGCGGTCCACGGCCAGGGCGGCGTCGGCAAGACCTGGCTGCTGCGGCGCTTCGAAGCCGTCGCGCGGCAGCTCGGCGCGGTGACCGCCTTCGTCAACGAGGACTTCGACAGCGTGCCGACCGTGATGGCGGCCTGCGCGGCGCAGCTGCGCGAGCAGCAGCACCCACTCGCGGCCTTCGACGAGCGCTACGCCGACTACCGCAAGAAGCTCGGCGAGATCCAGGCCGACCCGAACGCCCCCGCGACCGCCAGCGTGTTCGGCAGCGTCGTCAGCAATCTCGGCCTCGCGGCGGCGAAGG